>JBGPTS010000001.1:0-56451 GCA_041490745.1 Binatia bacterium
TCCCAGCCGAGCACCGGCCCAAGGTTGAAGCCGATCCGGCTGCCGAGGCCCGTCACGTAGTGCAGCGCCCCCTGCACGCCGAAATTTCCCATCAACGGCAAAACGCCCAACCCTTCCATCGTAAACCGGCCGCCCGAATGCGCCCCCGCCTCTTTCTCGCCGCCGGCGGAAAGTTCGACTTTGCCGAACTGATCCAGATACTGCGCGGTCTCGACCGGACGCGCTACGAGCAAGGATCCCAAGAGCAATACCCCAAGCAAACCGCCCGTGTATTTCATCGTCAGCCCTCCCTTTGGAAATGCTGTCGTCTTCTACCGCAGATATTTTCCTAAATCAACTAAAAAATAGGGCTTTTTTGGATCTTTGCCGGCCGGCTAGCGGTGCAGCCCCATGAAGGCGAATACCCTGGCCGCCTCGAAAACGCTTTCGACCTCGACCAGGTCGTGGTCGGTATGTTGAAACCGGACATTGCGCGCTCCGTAGTTGATCGCCTGAATCCCTTTGGCGTTGAGAAACCCCGTGTCGTTCGCCGCCGTGGAATAGCTGTATTTGGCATCGCGGCCGAGCATCACCTGAATCGCCTGCGCGAGCGCCAAAACCACGTCCGCGTCTTTCGAAACCTCGCTGGGATACATGAAATCTTTCTGCCGCACCTCGACGTCAAAGGGCGGCGCCGTTCCCAGCGCCGCCTTGATTTGCTCGACGGCCTTCGTGGGATCGTCGCCCGGGAGCAACCTACGGTCGAACACGATTCTGCATTCACTTTGAATCGTATGCGTCGCTTTGGGGAAACTTTCGATCGCCGTCGGCGTGAGGCTCACCCTGCCGAGCTCGGGATGCGTGCGCTCGGATGGATAGGGCATCAACGGTTTCAATCTCTCCAGCACCTTGACCGCGCCGTCGATGGCGTTGACGCCGTCCCACGGCCGGCTGCTGTGCGCCTGCTTGCCGCGGACCACGATCTCGATATCGACCCGTCCCTTGTTGCCGAGCTGAATTTCCGGCGGCCCGTCGACGATCGCCCAATCCGCCTTTACGTTCCCTTCGGCCATGATGTGCGCGAGAGAATCGTGCCGTCCGGTTTCGCCCGCCGCGCTGACGGCGAAAAAAAGATTGGCTGGAATCTCCGCCTTCGCTTCGCCGAGAAACTTGATCGCCGCCATCATCGCGGCGAGGCTGCCTTTTTGCTCGCACGCTCCCCTACCCCAAACACACTCGCCCGAAAGCCCGAAAGGTGTTCCATCGACCAGCGCGCCTGAGTAAGGATTTTTCATCGTGCTGGGCGCTGCGTTCATGGCATATCCCACGAGCAAGAGCCGGCGACCCTGCGCGCGCCCCTTAAAAGAGGCCACGAGATTGCCCTTGGCGTCGAACGAGGTCCTGACGGCGGACCGCTCCAATTCGGGTTGGACGACGTCGCGGATCAGAGAAAGCACCTGCGGCTCCGCCTCCAAAAGATCGGTCTGCGGGCTCGGCGCCTGCGCGAGCTTGACGAGCAGCCGTCTGACTTCGTCGTAGCGAAGATTTTTCTCGATCAGTTTTTTGACCGTTCCCGCGTCCATAATTTTAAACAATTTTTAATTCTGAATGTTGAGTTTTGAATTCAAAATTCATCATTGGCTTTCGTGCCCCGCGTTGCCGAGCCGCCGCGCCACGACGATCAGGACGAGACAGACCGCGCTGACGATCACGCCGAGCGAGCACATCGGTCCGAGGTTGCCGTCGACATAGAAGTGATAGAGCAGCGGGCCGATCGGCTCCGCGCCGGGCGAATAGAGAAAGATCGAGGTGCTGAACTCGCGCAGATAAATCGTCGCCAGGATGATCCAGCCGGCGATGAAGCCGGGACGGTACAGCGGCAGAAGAATGCGGCGGAAGGTTGTCCAAAAACCCGCGCCGCACGTCATGGAGGCGTCTTGCAGATCGTCGTGGACCTGGACGACCGTGCCGCTCATCGTTCGAAGACCATAGGGCAGAAAGCGCGTGATGTAGCCGATGAGCAGAATCCAGAGCGTGCCGTAAATCGGCAGCGGAATATACACATAAGTCCAAAGCAGCCCGATGGCGAGCGCGGTGCCGGGGAAAGCCCACGGGATAAACGTCAGCGCCTCGATGAGCGACCTACCCGCCACTTTGGTCTTGGTCGTGAGATAGGCCGTGACCGACGCGAGCACCATGCAGAGCGTCGCGCCCCCGACCGCGAGCAAGAGACTGTTCTGCAGTGCGCGATACGTGCGCCCGTCGGTCAGGTTGACGCGATAGTGATCGAGCGTCAGCAGTTCCCACGTCTTCGATCCCGGCACGTGGAGGTACGTCACGAGGGAGACATAGACGAGCACGACGAATGGCAGCGCGACGATCAAGAATAAAATCAACGCCGCGATCGCCGAGGCCGCGTAGCGCCACCCGCCGAGGTCGATCGTCGTCGGCCGGTAGCCTCGGCCCGTCACCGTGACGTAGCGCTCGGACCTCGAGGTCAAGCGGCGATAGAGGTAAACGAAAACCATCGTTATGGCGAGCAGCGAGACCGCGTAAGTCGCCGCGACGTTCTGGTTGGGCGGGAAAGCGCCGATCGCCTCGCGGTAAATTTTCGTCGTGAAGACTTCGATCCGCGCCGGCAAGGCGATGATCGCGGGCGTCTCGAAGCTCTCGATCGCCCGCACGAAGTTGAGCGTCCAGGCCGCGAGCAGCGCCGGCCGCACGATCGGAAACGTGATACGCCGGGCGATCTGGAAGTTACTCGAGCCGGCGACGCGCGCCGATTCCTCAAGCGAGGGGTCCATCGAATAAAGCGCGGCGGAGACGATCAAAAACGCGAGCGGCGCCGTGATCAATCCCTCGACGAAGATCATTCCCCACATCGAATAGACGTTGAAAGGAGCGCTTTCCAAACCGAAAATCTGCATCAGGAGACGGTTGATCAGCCCGGTGCGCGGGCTCAGCAGCGCGCCCCACGCGACCGCCAGCATCAACGGAGGAAAAATATTGGGAACGATCGCGGTCAGCTGAAATATTTTTCTGAACGGCGCGTTCGTGCGCACGGTGATCCACGCCACCACCGCCGCCAGGCTCGTCGCCAACACGGAGGAACCGGCGGCAAAGACAAAAGAGTTGAGCAGGAGCCGGTAAGTCAGCGGGTCCGCGTACGCGCGGACATAGTGCCGCAACGTAAACTCGCCCGGCACGCCCAACGGCTTGCTGAGGAAGCTGCCGTAGAACAGCATGAGCGTCGGCGACAAGCTGAGATAAGCGATGATGACGCCGACGACGGCGATCGCCGCCACGCGCGGGTCCTGGCGCACGGCGCGGACCGGCCGATCGAATACGCGGGTTAAAGCCGTCGCGCCGTTCATCGTGTGCCGGTTGGAGAGAGAAGAGAGATCCTTCACGGAGTTTATCCTGAGCTCAGTCGAAGGGTTCAAGATGACATATCGCTCGTGTCATTCTGAGCGCAGCGAAGAATCTCTCCGTCGAAAGAGAGCCTAGTTCCCGAAAAAGATCTGCCGGAACGTTTCGCTCATCAGCTTGTTGAACTCCTGCTCCGACGGATTATCCATGAAAACCATGCCGGGCACGACCTTCTCGGAGTCCTTGATCGGAGGAAGTATCCCCGGAAGCATCGGGAACTCCCCCTCGTCCGCGGCGGCCTTCTGTCCTTCGGCCGAGCAAACGAAATCGATATACAACCTGGCCGCGTTCGGCCGCGTCGTCTTGGCGCTGAGGCTCATGTAGTTGGGGTCGGTCAAATATTTATCCATCAGCACGTAGCCGATCGGTCCTTTATATTGCTTCATGTACTTGATGTAGGTGATGCCGACCGGCGTCTCGCCTTTGATGATCGTCGTCGTAACGGGCGCGAGCGACTCCACCAGAATGGGTTTCTGTTTGGCCAAAGCCTTCACGTAGTCGAGCCACTTGTCTCCCTTGAACTTGGAAAGATTCCACAGAAACTGCGCCGTCGTCGTGTGACGCGTAGGATCGGGCATGCTGATCTTTCCCGTCCATTTCGGGCTCAACAGATCGTCGAAGGTCTTCGGCGCTTCGTTGGGCTTGACCATATCCGTGTTGTAGAGAATGCTGATCGGCAGCGCGCGCCACGGCGTAATCATGCCGTCCTTCTCCCTGAACTGCGGCGGAAACTTCTCCGACGACGGCGCGATAAATTTCGCGAACAGCCCCTCGTCCCTCATGATGAGCTGAACGCCGCGGTTGCCCTCGACCACGTCGTAGCCCGGCTTGCCGGCGCGAAATTCGCTCAGCGCGCGCTCCGCAACTTGCGTGGACGAGCCGCGCCAGTACTCCACTTTGATGCCATACTTATTCTCGAACGCCTTGTGCATCGGCTCCATCGCCTGCGGCACTTGCGCGCCGTAAACCACGACCTTGCCTTCTTTCTTCGCCGCATCGACGTTGACAGGCTGAGCGTAAACGGCGGAGCCGGAAGCCGCCGCAAGAGCCAGCGCGCCCAGAACAAGCAACATCGTCTTCTCGCGTGTCTTCATGGAATCCTCCAGTTAAAAATCAACGCTATTTTCGTTCGTGACTCTATTATAGCAGTCGGGCCAGATCAACCGCTCTTCTTCTCGCCTCCTGGGTTCCCATCGGAAGGAGTATGGGGAGGGTGACGCCGGCTTTGACGAATTCTTCAACTCGTTTGACGCACTCCTCAGGCGTGCCGGAGATCGAGTGCGCATGGACCACCTCGTCGTCGATAAACCTCTTCGCGCCCTCCCAGTCACGGCTCGTGATCGCCGCGGCCAAGCCTTCTTGATCGACCTGTCCGCCGCCGGCGCGAATATTATCGGCGTGGTGCTCGTTGCGAAAAATATAGGCGAGAAACGCCTTGCTCGCGTCGATCGCCTCGCGCGCGTTCGATGATACCGAGGTTGTGATGATACCCGCCACCTCTCTCTCCGCGAGCGATTTCCCGGCGCGTTCGGCGCCGCTCTTTATTTCAGCCGCGCATCGGACGATGTAGCCGGGCGCGCACCCGGCGGAGAGCAGGACGCCGTCGCCGATCTCTCCGCCCAGGCGCAGCATCGCCGGTTTTACCGCGGTCATGTAGATCGGAATCGTCGAAGCGGGAGTGAAGGCCATTTTCGCGCCGTTGACGCGGAGGACCTCGCCATGGAACTTCACCGTCTCGCCGCTCAAATATTTCCTCAGGACTTCCATGTATTCGCGCATGGTTCTCAGGGGCCGCGTGACCTTCATGCCCGCTTCTTCCAGCGCCGCCGGGTTTCCCGTGCCGGCGGTCGCGCGCACCCTGCCCGGGGCGAATTCGTCCATCGTCGAGAGCGCCATTGCGGAGATGATGGGGTTGCGTGAATACGGGCTGAGCGGCGCGGGGACGACGGCGATTCTTTTGGTCGTCGCGAGAAAAGCCATCGCGGACGTCAGCGAATCGCGAAAGCAGAGATGATCCGACATCCAGATCGACTCCATCCCGATCTCGTCGGCGCGCCGGGCCAGATCGATCATCTCGTTGATCGAATAAAAACCGTCGAAGCAGAGGCCGACTCTCATCAGAAACCCTCCTGGAGCAGCGTTTTCAAATTCTCCAATTTGATTTTCGCAAGCCCCAATTGTTCCAGCGCGAGTCCGTCGCGCCGGTAATCGACCCGATTCATTTTCGACGCCAGCTCGATGAGGGCGTCGATCACGGGCGTCGGGACGCCGGCCATGCGGCCGATTGCCGCGATCGGCACGAGACCGTAGCCCACGTCTTCGTGGAGATAGCGGTGATCGAGGCTTGTCGGCGCTTTGATCGTCCGGTTGGGCGCGCTCTCGCGAATCGCTTCATGGACCGAGCCGTCCGCGCGCGCCCTCTCCGTCGTCAGGCCCGCTTGAAAAAAAATCTCGACAAAACTCAGTGCCGGCAGTCCCAGCTTCCCGATAATTTGCAGCCGCTCACGATCGACGGCGTCGATCACGCCGGCGATCGCCGGCGTGATGCCGTCGCGATAGAAATAAAATTCATCGCCGATCCTGCCGGCGTTGCCGATCATCCCCGCCGGATGCATGATCGCGTTGATGTTTGAAAGACCGGTTTCGAGGACATTTTCCGCCGCCACAATATTCGGATAGATCGCGCCGAGATCGCGCGCGATTTCCGCGATGAATTTTCCCGGGAACGCCGCCAAGCGAAGATTTTGCGTGCGGCGATAGATCTCGACGCTTGCCGGTCCGGTCGAGCGACAAATGTACGTCAACGTCGCCGTCTCGCAAATCTTCGCCCTGACGCCGCGCGCGCGCAAGAGCGAGGCGACGTGGAGCGAACCGCCGGTGTGCCCGGGGTTGAGAAAAATAATCTGTCCGTCGCGCAGGTGCGGCGCCACGCCGGTGACCAGCGTCTCGTGCGCCACGGCAGGCGCCGCGACCATAATGAGGTTCGCGTTCGCGACCGCATCTGCCATTTTATTCGTGACGAGAGCCGGCCGCGCCAGCTTTCTGTTTTCTCCCTCGATCAGCTCGATCCCGCCCCGCTCGCGGATCGGTTGCAGCGTTTGCTCCGAGCGCGAGTAAAGACGAACGTCATAGCCGCGAAGAGTCAAATCCGCGGCCGCCGCTAAGCCGCCGTTCCCCGCGCCCAGGATCGCAATCGCGCGAATGGTCATAGTCACCGTATTCGATAGCGCTCGAGTTTCCCCTCATCCAACTCGATTCCGAGTCCCGGTTTGTCCGGCACGACAATTTCGCCGTCGGCGTACTCGAAAGGCTCCGTGATAAGGTCGTCGGTGTAGTAGACGCCCGCGATGCCCTTGCCGCGTTTTTCTTGCGGCGTCGAAACGGGAACCACGCAGGCGAGCGACGCGACGGCGGTCGAAGCCGCGAGATGCAAATTGGCCGCGTTTCCGACGCCGGTCTCGACCGAGCCGTTCACGTTACATTTCAGGCCGGCCGCCTCGGCGACCGCCGCGACCTTTTTTGCCTTGAACAATCCGCCCGGCTTGGTCGTATAGAGCGAGATGATGTCGGCGGCTTTTTTGCGGACGATCTCCAACGCGTCTTGCGGCGTCCACGCGCTCTCGTCCGCCATGATCGGCGTATCGACGCTCGCGGCGACGACGGCCATCTCATCGATACCTTCCACCGGCTGTTCCATGAAATGGATGCCGTATTCTTCCATCGCTTTGATCGTTTGCACGGCGATCTTCGGCGACGCATAGCCCTGATTGGCGTCGACGGTAATCAGCATCTCCGCGCCGAGCGCCTTCCTCATGCGCTTTACCAGCTCGACGTCGCGCGCGGGCTCGCGGCCGCCTTTGAGCTTGACGGTTTTGATTCCTTCCGCCTTGACCTGAAGCGCCTCCTCGACCGCCTTGTCGATTTCCATGAGGCCGATGCTGTGCGCGACGGCGATGCGCCGGCGGAAGCAGCCGCCGAGAAGCTGATACGCCGGCGCGCGAAGCGCCTTGCCCGCGAGATCGTATAATGCCATGTCGATCGCCGCCTTGGCGTAGGGATAACCTTTGATCGCCCTGTCCATGACGTCGTGCATCGAGCCGATCGCGCTCGGATCGTGGCCCACGAGCACCGGCGCGAGAATATCATTGATGACGTGCGCCGTGGTCTCCGGCGTCTCACCGTAATATTTCATATGATCGCCGCCCCAGTCTTTCAACACCGGCGCTTCGCCGAAGCCGATTAATCCGTCGTTAGTAAAAATCTTGACGATCACATAGACGCCGATCGGCGTCGTCAGGCTCGACCATTGGTGGACCCGCCGCGTGGGAAGCCTGATCGGTATCGTCTCGATTCGCGTTATCTTCATCGCACGCTCAGCCGGCGCGCATGATCTCGTCGGTCGCCGTAGCGTCCGAGAGCAGCTCGCATCCGCTCTTCGTTACGAGCAGCATGTCTTTATTTTGCATCCCGAAGCGGCCGGGAATGTACACCAGAGGCTCGATGGCGATGACCATTCCCTCTTCGAGCGTCTCGCCGCCGTAGCGGCCGAGATAGGGTTCTTCGTGGAGAAACAGGCCGATGCCGTGACCGACGAACCCGATCGGCTCGAATCCGAGCGCGCTGAAGTGCTTCAAGAAGCGTTGGTAAATTTCCCTGCACGCCGCGCCGGGTTTGATCATCTCCATAACGAGATATTTACACTCGACCAAATTTTTCCAGATCTTTTCCTGCTCCGGCGTCGCGCGCTCGACGACCGCCGTGCGGCAGACCCCGGCATGATAGCCGCTCCTCATGCCGAAGATCTCCATACGGATAAGATCGCCCGGCTTGAGCGCGCGCTCGCTCGGCCCGACGTTCGGGTATTGGCTGCGCTCGCCCGAGGCGACGATCATCAGCTTGAAATTTTCCGCGCCGCCGGCAAAAATTCGACCGACCAGGCCGCCCGCAAGCTCCATCTCGGTCATGCCGACGCGGGCGCTTTTCAAAGTTTCGCCGATCGCCCGATCGGCGATTCTGCTGAGCGAGCGCAGCAGATCGATCTCAGCGCCGCTTTTTACCTGGCGGAGCTTGTGAAAAATCCCCTCGGCGGCGGAGAACCTCGCCTCAGGAAGATTTCGCTGAAGCGTCGCAAAATCTCCCGCCGGAAGAAAATCCAACTCGATTCCCACGCGCGCGCGCGAGAGCCCGCGCTCGGCCAACAGTTCGGCGAGTTTTTTCATCGGGTCATCGGTAAATTCGCGATAGACGCGAACGTCCTTGATTTCCGAACGGCTCCTCACCGTCGTTGCTTCCATGTCGATCGCCAGCATCGACACGCGGCCGTCGGCGGTGACGACGGCTGCGGCGTGGCGCCAGCGCATCAGCGACTGCGACGGCACGACGATCCCCGTCGTGTAAGTCACATTCTCCGGTGAAACCGCGACCAGCGCATCCAGCCCGGCGCCGGCGATCGCTTGCTTCTGCCTGTCGATGATCTCCGGATTCACGGCATTTATTTATCACGGACGGAGATCGGAATACCACGGCCCGTCTTGACAACCGGCGGTCGCAAGATTAAGAACGATCCAGCCGAAAGACTTCGATCGGCTTTTTACGTTGCAAAATGGACGGCGATAACACTTCCGCAACGGACGCGAAGCGGCGCGGCCCGACTGCAGCGCGGCGTGTTCGCACCCGGGCGCTGCTGTCGGTAATCGGCGGCCTCGTTTTGTGGGAAATCCTCGCCCGGACCGTGCTGACGAACCGGCTCATCATCGTCCCGCTATCGGCGGTGCTCGACGCCATGTGGGCGTCGGCTCGCTCGGGCGAGTTGTGGAAGCACTCCTACGTCAGCCTGGTGGAGTTCATTCTCGGCTTCGGGCTCGCCGCCGTCGCGGGAATCTTCTTCGGCTTCGTCACCGGCACGAGCACGCGGATGCGCGAGTATCTCGAACCGCTCGTCTCGGCGCTCTACGCGACACCGCTCGTCGCCCTGATTCCGTTTTACATTCTCATCTTCGGCATCCAGCTCGCTTCCAAAGTGGCGCTGGTTTTTACCATCGCGGTCTTTCCCGTGATGATCAACACCCAGGCGGGTATTCTCTCGGTCGAGCGGAACCTGCTGGAGGTCGCCTCTTCGTTCCGCGCCAGCCGGCTGCAAATTTTTTTCAAGGTCCAGATCCCGGCGGCGATTCCGTTCATTATCAGCGGGCTGCGCCTCGGCGTCGGCCGCGCTCTCACGGGCGTCGTCGTCGGTGAGCTTTTCTTCGCCACCGCCGGCCTCGGCTTTATGATTTCTATCGCCGCGCAGGGCTTCGATACCGCAAGAATTTTCTTGGGCGTGCTGATATTTTCGTTGGCGGGCGTCGTCGCCGTCGGTTTGTTGCAAAATATCGAGAAGCGCATGGCGCCGTGGCGCGTGTCGTAAAAATAAAAGGAGTTTACTTATGAATGGAAGAAAGTTTTTCACCGTCTTGCTGCTGGCCGCGGCTATTTTAGGCGCCGCCCGGGGAAGCGCCCCGGCTCAGGAACTGAAAAAGATCAAGCACGGATATGTCGCCGAGCCGGGATATTACTGGGACGTCTTTCAGGCTCAAGCCAATGGTTTTTTCAAAGCCGAAGGGCTGGACGTTGACTCGACGCGCTTCGACGTGACGTCCCAGGCGGTTACGGCGCTTGTGACCGGAGCGATCAACATCGCCAGTCCCACGCCCGATGTCGCCATGCTGGCCACGATCAAAGGACAGGGAGACGTGATCATCGTCAGCAATGAGATCCGTTTGCCGACGTGGGATTTGCTGGTGCAACCGGAGATCAAGACGTACGCGGAAATAAAGGGCAAGGTGCTGGGCGTGTCGCAGCTCCAATCGGCGAGCACGCTCAACCTGCGCCAGCTCTTGAGAAAGAACGGAGTCAAAGACAACGAGTACAATATCTTGCAAGTGGGCGGCTCCGGCAAGCGTTATGCGGCCATCCAATCCAAACAAATCGCGGGGGCGCTGCTCACCGAGCCGGTCAACTTCGAGGCGATGGATGCGGGCTTCCGAAAATTGGGCGGCGTGTACGAGGCGTCCGTCGTTCCCAGCGCCGTCATTACCGTGTCGCGCGCGTGGGCCAAAGCGAACGAGAAAATTCTCGTCGGCTTTCTGCGCGCCGTCTATCGCGCCCAAGACTGGATCAACAACCCCAAGAACAAGAAAGAGGCCGTGGATCTCATGGTCGAGCTGAGCAAGGCCCAGCGGACGTCGGTGGAGAGAACTTACGACAAGTACGTCTCCGACTTGAAAGTCTACAACCGCGGAGACATCAACGCGGAGGTGATCAAGAAAACGCTCGAGGACATGGTCGAGATCGAAGCCCTCTCGAAACCGATCCCCGACCCGAACAATTTCCTCGACTTGAGTTTCCGGCAGAAAGCGCTCTCCAAGTAATCGCGCCGGCGGCGCGCCGGGAAGTTTCTTTCCGGCGCCCCGCGCCCGCCAGAGCCTCCCATGGCCCGACCAGAGACCACCGCCGTTACCGCGGAGATTTTCGATTTCGATCGCGCCGGCCTTTTTGGCCGGCATCGCGCCCGGATTCGCGGCGCGGTCACTTTTCTGTGGCTCGCGCTTCTTTGGGAGGCGGCGGCCTGGTACGTCGTGCGGGATGAAAGAATTCTCGCCCCGTTCAGCAAGGTCGTCGTGGCGCTCTTCAATCTGTTTCGGACCGGGGAGATCTGGAAGCACCTTTACGTCAGCGGTTACGAATTTGTCGTCGGATTTTTGTTGGCGTCGCTGATCGGTGTCACGCTCGGCTTTGTGATGGGAACGGTCCGCGCCGTTCGCGAATATGCGGACCCGTGGGTCGCCGGCCTCTATTCCGCTCCGCTGGTCGCGCTGGCTCCTCTTTACATCATGTTCTTCGGCGTCGGCATCGCCGCCAAGGTCGCGCTCGTCTTCAGCGTGGCGGTTTTTCCGATCGTCGTGAATACCTTCGCCGGAGTTTACTCCGTGGATCCGAACCTGGTGGAAGTCGCGCGCTCCTTCAACGCCTCGCGCGCGCAAGTGTTGTTCAAAGTCCTCGTTCCCTTCTCGCTCTCTTACGTCGTGACCGGGCTGCGCCTCGGCGTCGGGCGCGGCTTGACCGGAGTCGTCGTCGGAGAGTTCTTTTTCGCCAATGCCGGGCTCGGGTTTCTCGTCGCGCTGGCCGGCCAGACTTTCAACACGCCGCTTCTGTTCGCGGGGATTCTCGTCTTCGCCGTCGCCGGAGTGGCGATCACGGGCGGGCTCAAGCGCCTGGAGAAAAAATTGGCGCCGTGGCGGAATTTGGCAAACGAATAGAATTTTCAGCGGCTGTCTAGTCGCCGTGGGCGACGGATTCGAGCACGTCGGCTTCGATTAATTTCCAGATCGCACTCACGTAAGCCAAAAACTCGGGCGTCCGCTTGACGGCGAGACTTCTCGGGCGCGGCAGGTCGACGCGGATGTCGGCTTTGATCGTCGCAGGCCGCGCCGAAAACACCACCACGCGGTCGGCGAGATACACCGCTTCGTCGATCTGGTGCGTGATAAAGATCACCGTCTTCTTTCGGCTCCACCAGACCTTGAGCAGCTCCAGTTGCATCACTTCCCGGGTTTGCGCGTCGAGAGAGGCGAACGGCTCGTCCATTAAAATAATCTCCGGATCGACCGCGAGCGCGCGCGCCAGATTGACGCGCTGTCTCATCCCGCCCGACAGCTCGTGCGGATAATGCGATTCGAAACCGCCGAGCCCGACCAATTTGATCAGCTCGCGCGCCTTGGCATAGCGGTCGCCGCTTTCGGTTCCTTTGACTTCCAGCCCGAACCCCACGTTGTCGAGCACGGTGCGCCATGGATAGAGCGAATCCGCCTGGAAGACGAACGCGCGGTCGTAACCGGGACCGGCGATCTCGCCGCCGTTGATGTAGATCTGCCCGGAAGTCGCGGGAATCAGCCCGTCGATGATTTTGATAAACGTCGTCTTACCGCAACCGCTCGGCCCCACGACGCAGACGAACTCCTCGGCGCGAACGTCGAGGTCGATGTCTCTGAACACTGTGACGTCGCCGCGATTGCGGCCCTGATAGGCCTTGCAAAGTTTCCTCACCGATACTTTGGCGTGATTCATGACCGGTCCGATTCGACGACGTTATGCGCCAATAACGTATAACGATCCCCTAGTCAACCGGCTCGTGCGCAAGGGCAACGTATCGATAATTGTTTCCCGCAGAGTGGTCTGCTACCGTACACCGAGCGATTTAATTAACGCGGTAATGGACTCGAAGAGTCTGTCGTAATCGCGAATGCCAATGGATATGACGACGCCGTCAACGGAGCGGCCGCCGAGCGGAGCGCCAGCCGCCTCCAACTTCCTTTTTATCTCCGAGCTCCTCGACCGTCCCGTTGAGGATGCTCTCGGCGAATCTATCGGACGGCTTGACGACCTGACCGTCGTCGTCACCGAGCCGTTCCCGCGCGTCCGCGACTGCATCATCCGGCAGCAATGGCCGAACGATTTGAGGCTCGTCTGCCGCTGGAACGACATCGCCGACTTGCGGGGGGCGAAGATCCGCTTGGCGGTTCCGGTGACGCAGCTCATACCGGCGGCGCCGGGCGCCGCCGACGAGGTTCTCCTGCGGCGCGATGTTTTGGACAAGCAGGTCGTCGATACAAACGGGCTGAAAATAGTTCGCGTCAACGACATTCAATTCTTGGCAACGCCGTCCGAGACCAGGGCGGTCCATGTGGACGTCGGATTCCGCGGCCTCGCCCGCCGCCTGGGCGCCGAATCGTTTGTCGACGGAATCTTTCGTCGAGTTCGGCCGCGCGCGCACTATTTGAAATCCGAGAACCTGATCTCGTGGCGTTACATCGAGACGCTTTCGCCGGGAACTTCGCACCATCGCCTCCAGTTGAGCCTTTCGCAGGCCCAACTTCAGGCGCACCCGGCGGACGTCGCCGATCTCATCGCCGAGCTCGACCCGCCGCGGCGCTTGCGTTTGTTCCGCGCGCTCGACCTGGATACCCGGGCGAAATCTTTGGCCAAGCTGCCGGTCGAAATCCGCGCGCGGCTGCTCGAAATGATTCCGGCGCATGAAGCGGCGGCCGTCATGGGAACGATGCCGCCGGATGAGGCGGCCGACATCCTGGCCGAGCTGCCTGCCGAAGCGCGCGTGCAGATCCTCGCGCTGATGACCCATGAGGAAGCGAGCGAAGTCAGAGACCTGCTCGCGTTTCCCGCCGGAACCGCCGGCGCGTTGATGAACACCGAGTTCATCACCCTCTCCGACAAGCTGACCGTGGGCGAAGCGTTGGAACAATTGCGCGCGTTGGCGCCTTCGGCCGAAACCATCTACTACATCTATGTCGTCAACGAGGCGCGGAGCTTGGTCGGTGTCTTGTCTTTGCGGCATTTGATCATCGAAGCGTCCACGACTCCGATTTCCCAGGTCATGCTGAAGCGACCGGTGCATGTCCAGCCGGACGATTCGGTCGCCGAATGCGCCTCTCTGGTCGCCAAGTATAAACTGCTCGCGCTGCCGGTCGTCAGACCCGATCACACGATGGCGGGCGTCATCACGGTCGATGACGTGTTCGGAGAAATCATCGATCAGGCCTGGATGAAAAAGTTTGCGCGTCGATGATGTCGCAACCGCCCGGCCAAGAAATTCCCGCGCTCCCGCGCAAACGCGAACGCTCCGGAGCCCTGAGTACCTGGCGCCGAATCAAAATCTTCCTCATCATTCTCGGCCCGGGAATGATCACCGCCAACGTCGACAACGATGCCGGAGGCATCACCACCTATTCGCTCGCGGGCGCTCATTTCGGGCTCGATCTCTTGTGGACGATCATCCCGATGACCGTCGCCCTCATTGTCACGCAGGAGGTCTGCGCGCGCATGGGCGCGGTGACGGGCAAAGGCCTTTCCGATCTGGTGCGCGAAGAATACGGCGTCAAGGCGACTTTCTGGGTCATGCTCGCTCTCGTTTTGACCAACCTCGGCAACACCATCGCCGAGTTTTCCGGCATCGCCGCTGCGGCGGAAATCTTCGGCGTGAGCCGCTACTTCGCCGTGCCGTTGGCGGCCGCGGCGGTGTGGGTTCTCGTCGTTCGCGGCAACAATCGAATCGTCGAGCGGATTTTCCTGATCGGTTGTCTGGCTTACATCGCTTACCCGATCTCGGGCGTGCTGGCAGGCCCGGCTTGGCCGGAAGTGCTGCGCGCGACCGTCGTTCCGCCGGCGCGCTTCGACTACGATTACCTGCAAATGTTGATCGGCCTCGTCGGGACGACCATCGCTCCGTGGATGCAGTTCTATCAACAGTCGGCGGTGGTGGAAAAAGGAATCACCCCGGAAAACTACCGCTACGAGCGCTGGGACGTGATCGTGGGCTGCACGATCACCGACATCGTCGCCTTCTTCATCATCGTGGCTTGCGCGGCGACTCTCTACGCTCACGGAGTCCGCATCGAGGACGCGAGCGACGCCGCGCGCGCGCTCAAACCGCTCGCCGGTGTGTATGCCGCGAATCTGTTCGCGTTCGGTTTGTTGAACGCCTCGCTGTTCGCCGCATCGGTCCTGCCGCTGTCCACCGCGTTCTACGTTTGCGAAGCATTCGGGTGGGAATCGGGCGTCTCAACCACTTTTCGCACCGCGCCGCAATTTTACGGACTTTACACCGGGCTGATCGTCGTCGGCGCGGGCGTCGTCATGATCCCGCGCTTTCCCCTGGTCCCGGTGATGTTCCTGTCGCAGGTCGTGAACGGGATGGTGCTCCCGCTGGTGCTGTTTTTCGTCGTGCGTCTGGCTAATCGACGCGACCTCATGGGCGCTTTCGTCAACTCGCGCGCCGGAAATATCGCCCTATGGTCGACCGTTGTCATCATGACGATCCTGACCGCCGTCGAATTGGCCGCCCTCGCCGGCATCTGGTGACCCTTCGAACGCCGCTCGCAATCGTCTCTCGGTCGTCTTCGATCCGCCGCCGCGCCGATCGCCGCTCCGATTGTGTCCGATAGACCCATTTGCTACCGTAATACCGGAATGCCGGAACTGTTGAGATGCTGACCACGCACGATAAACTAAAGAAGATCCGCGAAGAGCTGAAGCAGATGTTTCTCGAGCGCGGCGAGCTGATCGACGGCGCGCTGTGCGCGCTGCTCGCTTCGCAGCACGTGCTCATCATCGGGCCGCCGGGCACGGCGAAATCGATGCTCGCCGATGAAATTTGCCGCCGCATCGAGGGCGCGAATTATTTTCAGTGGCTGCTCACCCGTTTCTCCACTCCGGAAGAAATTTTCGGCGCGGTGAGCCTGCGCGCGCTGGAGCAGGACGATTACCGGCGCGTCACGTCGCACAAACTTCCCGAAGCGCACATCGCTTTTCTCGACGAGATCTTCAAATCCAACTCTTCCATCCTGAACGCGATCCTCACGCTCATCAACGAGCGTCTGTTTCACAACGGCAAGGAGATTGTC
This sequence comes from Binatia bacterium, assembly GCA_041490745.1. GTDB lineage: Bacteria > Desulfobacterota > Binatia > UBA9968 > UBA9968 > JAJPJQ01. The sequence goes on from JBGPTS010000001.1 coordinate 15,864, forward strand.
CCCGTCCCGCTCCTGACGCTCTTCGGCGCAAGCAACGAGCTGCCCGAAGACGACGAGTTGCTGGCGCTCTACGACCGTTTTCTGCTGCGCTTTCTCGTCGGCTACATCACCGAGGATTTCCGCTTTCTCCGCATGCTCGAAGCCGGAGCGCCGGCCGAGCGGACGACCATCGATCTCCGGGAGCTCGGCGAGATGCAATCGCAAGTCCGCGCGCTCCCGATTCCGCCCTATATTTACCGGACGATCGCCGACATCCGCCGGGAATTGAAGAAAAAAAACATCGAGGCCTCGGACCGCCGCTACCGCCAATCATTGACGCTGCTTCAGGCGCACGCCTATCTCTCGGGCCGGACGGAAGTCAACGAAAACAATCTTTACTTCCTCGAACACGCGCTGTGGCGCGACCCGCAGGAGCAAAACGAAGTCCGGACGGTGATCCGCGAGCTGCTGCTTGGATACGAAGAGGAAGTCAAAGAGCTGCTTTACGAATCACGCGAGGTACGCGACGCGGCGCTGAAACCGTGGAATACGAGCGAGGAACGCGCCCGCGCGCTGATCGAAGTCCATACCAAATTGAAAAATATTCTCGCCCGAGTGGAGCAGATCGTCGATAAGGCAAAAAAAATGGGCCGCCCTCTCGATCGCGTCGGCACGATCAAAGAGGAGATCGAAGGAATTCAGAAGCAGATGCTGGACCAATTCTGAGATCATGAGGCGTGAAGCGTGAGGGGTAAGGCGTAAGAAGTGACGCGTCCTAATCGCCTAACGCCTAACCCCTTACCCCTAACGGCCGACCGATGGCACCAACGAGAAAACAAAAACCGGCGAAGAAGCGAACGGTCACGCCGCTACCGGCGGAAAGCTGCTGGATCGAGAGCGACGCCTACGACCGGAGAGTTTTCGGCAACCTCCGCGCCGAAGCGCCGTCGCTTCGCGCCATCGAGGAAGCCGGCGCCACGTTCCTGCCCCATTTCGCTTCTCTGCTCCAGGATATTTTCTGCGCGCTGTTCAAGGCCAACGTCCTTTACCGAAATGAGCAGGAACTATCGCCGAGCGCGCTCTTCAACCGAACGTTTTTGACCGCGCTCGGCTCCGGCAATCTCTACGCGATCTTGCGCGAGATGACGCTGCTGGACGAGGCGAAGTCGGGCCTTTGCACGCTGCTCCTGGGTGAGGGCCTGATCGCACTGTTAAAGTCGGAAAAGGCGCTCACGGGCCGTGAGATGCTCGATCTTTGGGACTTGAAGAAACAGGAAGAGATTTTGACCGAAAAGCAGGAAGAGTACGCCGAGGCGGACAAACTCGCCGAAGAACAGGCCGGCGACAAGGACCGTCAAAAGATCATCGAACGCGCGAAGGAGCAAATCGAAGGCGAGATGGACGGCGCCGAGGGACTATTACGACAAAAATCGCAAAGGTTAGCGGAGAATCTCAAGCAGAAGGAATCGCAAGTTAGCCAGCGCTTCCAAGCGGAGGCGATCAAGGCCGCGCAGCAATTGGAAAACGCCGCCGAGGAGGCCGAGCAGTGGGGTCAGAGCCTGGGCTCCGGCTACCGCTCGCCGCCGGGAGAGAAGCTCGAACTCGGAAAGAGGCTTGCCGGAAACGAAAAACTCAAGAAACTCAGCCGAATGATCGGCCGGATGAAATTTCACGCCGCCGCGTTACGGGAGAAAATCTTCGAGCGCGCAAGCGAAGAAATCCTCGAAGTCGAGCGCGGCGACGCGGTCAGCCGGTTGCTGCCGCCGGAATTGCTTACGCTGTCGCATCCCCTGCTCCGCAAGGATTTTCAGCGCCGCCTCCTCGACCAGGAGCTGCTCCAGTATTCGCTTCGCGGCGTCGAAGAAAAAGGCAAAGGGCCGATGGTCGTCTGCCTCGACGGCAGCTCTTCGATGGCCGGCGACAAGGAGATATGGTCCAAGGCGGTGACCTTGACGCTGTTGGAAATCGCCCGGCGGCACAGGCGCTTGTTCCGCTCGATCTGCTTCTCTTCGGACGACACGCCGCTGCAGGTGCTCGATATGAACCGGCGCGCGCGCTACGAACCGGAAATGAAAAAAATCATGGACCTGGCCGAATATTTTCCCGGCGGAGGCACGGATTTTCAAAAACCGCTCGACGCGGCGCTTGAATGCCTCAAAACATCCCAATACAAAAAAGGCGACGTCGTCTTCATCACCGACGGCGAATGCCAGGTGACCTCCGAGTGGGCGGAAAACTTTCGGAAGGAAAAAGAAAAGTTGGGCTTCTCGCTCTACTCGATCTTGATCGACGTGGGGTCGAGCTCGCTTGGCACACTGAAAGAGTTCAGCGATCGGATCACGACCATCAAGCAGCTCACCGGAGAAGAGGCCAAAGATATTTTTGTGAAATTTTAATCCGCCTACTTTGTTTTCAGCAACCTCTGGTCGAACAAAGCCGCGAGCTTTTTGTAGTTCCTGCCCTGCTCCAGCGGGTCCAACATAAAAAATCCCAGTCCCTGATCCAGCTCGCGATCCTCCGCCTGAATGTCTTTCCGCGCCGGCAGGCGTCCGCTCTTCGCCAGCAGGCCTTGTCCCTCTTTTGACAGCAAAAAATCCAGATAGAGCATGGCGGCATGCGGATGCGGCGCGTAGGCGGCGAGCAACAGCAAGCTGGGTCTCAGAAAGACCGGAGATATGCGAATCGGTTCGATCGGTGCGCCGGCTTTTTTGAGTTCGAGGATGAGATTGGCGTTGGACACCATCGTGATGGGGAATTCGCCGGCGGCTAGGAGTTGCAGTTGCAGCGAGCGGCCCCGGAGAAATTTAATGTCCTGCTTGGAGAGTCTATCGAAGTATCTGAAAGCTTTTTCTTCTCCCATAAGATTGATCAAAAATCCCATCCACTCGAAGGCTTCCGTGTCGAGCGACAGCTTGCCTTTCCATTTCGGGTCCAAAAAATCTTCCCAGCTTTTCGGCGCCTCCTCCGATTTGACCAGCTTCTTGTTGTAGGCCGAGAACAATAGCGCCGCGTGCTGGCCCGTCCAATAGCCTTCTTTGTCGGCAAAGCCTTCCCGCAGGTATTCCCGCATGGGCGAGACGTACTTCGCCATGACCCCGCGATCGACCAGGCCCACGATGCCGAGCTCGCCGGTTCCGACCACATCGACGGCATGAAGTCCCGCCCTGGCCTCGGTCTCGACTCTCTGAATGACCTTGCTGCCGCTGATACGCGCCAGCTTCACGCCGACAAAAGGATATTTTTTCTCGAACACGCCGACCAAGGGCTGGCCCATCTGCTGATTGGTCGTCGTGTAGTCGGCCACTTCGCCTTCTCTCCTGGCGCCGGCGACGAGAAATTCTTCCCGGGCGCGACCCGACAAAGAATGCGCTTTCCCCAGGATCTCTTCGTTCCTGGCGGACGCGGAGCCGGCAATCGCCGCCGGCAACGCCAAGAGCAACCCCAAGAGCATCCCCAAGATCAACCCCAAGACGGATAGGCAGATGGAAATTTTCATCTTCGAAGCACAATCTCTTTGAGCAGTTTGTCGGCGGTTGGACGGAAACGCTGGGCGTCTTCGGTGGAGAGAACCTGGATCGGCACCGTTCCGCTCGCCAGTTGATTGAGCGTCTCGAATTTCGGCTTGACGCCGCTTCGCGCCGGGATTCGTCCGGCATCTGCGGTCACCTCGGCGCCTTCGGCGCTCAAAAGAAAATCCAGCAGGAGCGCCGCGGCGTGCGGATGCGGCGCCGAAACGGGAACGGACCAGGATTGGGCGGAAGCCACGGTCGTGGGATTAGGAAAGACGATATTGAGCGGACAACCCGCGCGTTGCATCTGCGCCGCCGTGTAGAGGTAAAGCTCGACCCCCGCCTTATATTCTCCCGCGCACAGGAGCTGCGTCTGGAGCGTATGGCCGCGCGTGACGGTGATGTCGTTGCGCGCAAGTCCTTGGAGATAGTTGCGCGTTCTTTCCTCGCCCCACGTCTTGAGCCAGCCCATCAACGCCCGCGACGGCTCCGTGTCGATCGAGAGATGCCCTTTCCATGAAGGGGTCAGAAGATCGGGATAATCTTTCGGCGCGTCGCGCGGCAGAACCAGTTTTGTATTGTATCCGATAACGGCATGGATCAAATTCGTCGGGGTAAAATATCCCTCGGCGTCTTTGAAGGCATCGGCGTAGAATTTTCTTTCCGGCGAAGCGTAGCGCGTGAGAAGGCCGGTGCTTTTAATTTCGTTGACGACGTCGAACGCCAGGCCGAGGAGATCCGCTTGCAGCTTTCCGGCGCGCGATTCGGTCATCACACGCGTACCGACCCGGTCGCCGCCCGCGCGCCAAAATTCCGCCTTGACAAACGGATAACGTTTGGCGAACGCAGCTTCGTACCTTTGCAGCAGCGTCACGTTCTCGCTCGAATAGACAACCACGCCGCCTTCTTTCTTCGCCCCCTCGATGAGCTTTTTTTCTCTTTCGGCCGGGCTCAGCCGGTTGAGGTCGTTGAGAAGGGTTTCCGAATTGGCCGCAGCCGCGCCCGGCAGAAGAAGGACGCAACCCATCGATAGCCATCGGAGCGTCGGTCGAAGCGCCATATGCGACGGCTATCCCAGGTGATCGGAGATTGTCAAGCAGGCCGCCATTTTCAAAGTCTTTCACACGTGTGCTATAAATCTTTCTCTCCATGGAGTACACGATCGGCGTCGATATCGGCGGCACATTCACGGACTGCGTCGTGCTCGACGAGCAAGGCCTGCTCGTCGTCGGCAAGGCGCTTTCGACGCCAAGGGATTTTTCCGTCGGCGCGATGGACGCGGTGCGCGACGCGGCGCAAAATCTCGGACTCAAGAGCGAAGACGAGCTGATCCGCGCCGCAAGATTTTTCTTTCACGCCTGCACCATCGGCGACAATACTCTCGTCACACGCGCGGGCGCGAAGACCGGCCTCATCGCGACGCGCGGCTTCGGCGATGCGATCCTCATGATGCGCGGCCTTACGGCCGAGGGCCTCACCGAGGTCGAAGCGGCTCACGCGTCCTCTCTAACCAAACCCGAACCCATCGTTCCGAAAACTTTCATCGGGGAGGTGGCCGAGCGCGTCGATTACAAGGGAACTATTTTGATACCGTTGAAGGCCGACGAGATCGACCGCGCCGTCGAGCCGCTGCTGGAAAAGGGCGTGGAATCCATTGCGATCTGTCTTCTCTGGTCGATCGCCAATCCGAAGCACGAGAAAGAGGCCGCCGAGCTGCTGCGAAAAAAATATCCGAATCTGTATCTGAGTCTGTCCAGCGAAGTCGCGCCCTTCCTCGGCGAATACGAGCGCACGGCTACGACCGTCTTCAACGCCTACATCGGCCCGCGCATCTCGGCTTATTTGAATAACCTCCAGCGCGTGCTCAGGAAAAAAAAGCTGCGCGACGAGCCGCTCATCATGCAGGCCTACGGCGGCGTGCTGAACGTCGGCGCGACCGCGGCCAACGCGGTCGGCACGATCGAGTCGGGGCCCGCCGCCGGCGTCGTCGGTAGTCGATATCTCGGAAAGCTGATCGGCGAAGACAACGTCCTCGCGACCGACATGGGCGGAACGACGTTCAAGGTCAGCGTCATTCATGACGGCGTGATCGAGAAGGACTACAACCCCGTCATCCAGCGCCACAGGATTTTATCGACCAAGATTTGGGTCGAATCGATCGGCGCGGGCGGCGGCAGCATTGCCTGGATCGACCCGGAGACCGGCATTCTCAAAGTCGGTCCGCAGGGCGCAGGCGCGAGCCCGGGGCCGGCGTGCTATCGATCGGGCGGCACCGAGCCGACCGTCTCGGACGCCGATCTCGTACTCGGATATTTGAATGAAAATTATTTTCTCGGCGGCAAGATTCGCCTCGACAAAAAAGCCGCCGAGAGCGCCGTCGCCGAAAAGATCGCCGCGCCGCTCGGTATGAGCGCGATCGAGGCCGCGAGCGGCATTTACAGAATCGCCAACGCGCACATGAGCGATCTCATCCGCAAGGCGACGGTCGAGCGCGGCCACGATCCAAGAGAGTTCGTGCTCTTCGCTTTCGGCGGCGCCGCGCCCGTGCACGCGGGCCGCTATGCGGGCGATCTCGGCGTCAAACGGGTGGTGATCCCGCTCACCGCTTCGGTCCACGGCGCCACGGGCCTGATCAGCTCCGACGTGCTCTATGAGTACGGCCGCTCGGATCACCTGATCGCGCCGTTCGATCTCCAACGGCTCAACCAAAACTTTTCCCCGCTCATCGCGCAGGCGCGGCGCGATCTCGTCGCCCGCGGTTTTCAGGACGCGGAAATGGAAATCGTCCGCAGCCTGGACATGCGCTATCGCTACCAGGTGCACGAGCTCACGCTCTCCGTTGCAACCGGAACCGGGGACCTTGAGGGACACGATTTGGACAGACTCTACGAAAATTTCCACGCGCTGTACGAGAAATCCTACGGCCGCGGATCCGGCTATCGCGAGGCGGGCATGGAAGTGATGACATTCAGGTTGACGGCGCGCGGGCGGCTCAAGAAGCCCAACATCGCGCGGCTCGCTCTCGACGGCAAAGATTCGGCCCGCGCGATGAAATCGCTCCGGCCGGTTTACTTCGAGGAATATCGCGAGCCGGTGGAGACGGCGATTTACGAATTCGACAAATTGAAGCCGGGCAACGAACTCGCCGGCCCCGCCGTCATCGAGACACCGGTGACGACGATCGTCGTCAACCCGAAAGATCGCGCGACCATGGACGAGTTTAGAAATATTAGAATCGACCTGGAAAATTGAGGAGAACCGCTTGGCTTCATCCGCGCAAAACGTGGACCCGATAACGTTCGAGATTTTGTCTCATCGCCTGTATCAGATCGCCAAGGAGATGGGCGCGACGCTCGAACGCGTCGGCGGCACGGTCAACACGACGCAGCAGAAAGACTACATGGCCGCGCTCTACCGCGCCGACGGCGAGATCCTGTCGGCCGGGGAATCCATCGGCATGCATATGGCCTGCGGCGGCTTCGCGGTGAAAAAAATTCTCGAACGCTTCGGACCGAACGGCGTCGCGCCCGACGACGTCTTTTTGCTCAACGACCCCTACGTCGCCGCCGTGCACCAGTCGGATCTGTTCATGATCTCGCCGATTCACTACGAGGGCCGGCTGGTCGCGTGGAGCGCGACCTTCGTCCATGTCATGGACATCGGCGCGCTGTCGCCGGGAGGCAACTCGCCGGGGGCGACGGAAATTTACCACGAGGGCATCAGGATACCGGGCATCAAGCTGATCGACCGCGGCGCGCTGAGACAAGACCTTTTCGACACGATTATCGGCATGACGCGCCAGCCGACGATGGTCGGCCTCGATCTCAAGTGCGAGATCGCGGCCAACAACGTGGCGAAAACGCGCATGCGGAAAATGTTCGCGCAGTACGGCGCCGAGCTGATCGACGCCGTCACCCTCGATATGATCCGGCACTCCGAAGCCGTGCTCAGAAAGCGCATCGCGGAAATTCCCGACGGCGTCTGGAACGAGACCGGCGTTATCGAGGCGGAAGAAATCTGGAAGGTCAAACTCGTGTTAACAAAAATCGGCGACCGGCTCGTCTTCGATTTTACCGGCACCGATCCGCAGGCAAGCAGGGGCATCAACCTTCCTTTCCATGCAACCTTCGGCGTCTGCTTCAGCGCCGTGCTTCAGACGTTGGCGTACGACCTGCCGAAAAATCACGGCATATTTCGCCCGATCGAAGTCATCGCGCCCAAAGGAACTATTGTAAATCCGCTGCCGCCGGCGCCGGTCTCCATGAATACGACCTCCGGCGCGAAGATCGTCCTCTACGCCGCGAGCTCGACGTTGATGCAGGCGCTCGCGACGCACGAGCGGTGGAAGAGCGAGGTGATGGCGATGACCGTCGGCCGGCGCAACGTCCGCCACGCCGGCATCAACCAGTACGGAACTTACTACGTCTCGAATCTGTCGCAGACGCCGGTGGACGGCGGCGGCGCGAGATCGTTTCAAGACGGAGTGGACTCGGGCGGCGGCGTCAAGAGCTGCCCCAACGTCGAATGGATCGAAAGGAATTTTCCCGTGCTCTATCTTTTTCGCCGCCACGCGCGCGACAGCGCCGGCGCCGGCAAGTACCGCGGCGGCGCCGGCGTCGAGACCGCCTTCGCGATCAACGACGCGCCGGAGCGCAAGATCAAGGGGGTGGCCTATGGCGTCGTTGGTCTTAAAAATTCCGGACAAGGCGTCTTCGGCGGTTTTCCCGGCGCGCCGAGCGTTGTCGAGTTGTCGAAGAGCACGAAGTTGCGCGAATTGATAACGCACGGCGGCGCTTTAGACAATCTTCAGGAATTGGGCGGTCAAACGACCTCGCTGCCCTACTGCGACTTTGAAATCACCGAAGAAGATGTCCTCTATACCCGGCAATCGAGCGGCGGCGGTTACGGGGACCCGCTCGAACGGGACTCGGGGATGGTGCGGAAAGACGTGATCTTGGGATTGGTTTCCGTCGGCGCGGCGCGCGAAGTCTATGGAGTCGTCGTGAATGGCGACCAGATCGACGCCGAAGCGACCGAACGGCTGAGAAACGCCATGAGAGCGGAGAGAGTGAGACGCGGCGCATGACTTATCCGCTGAGAGAAAATCTGGAGCTTTTCACCGGAGCGGAAGGCGCGTCGATCCGCTGCGTGAGGTGCCGCCATATTTTTTGCCGCGCCGGCGAAGACTGGAAGCCGGCTTCCCGCAGTCGAATATTACCTCCGACCGCGGCAGGCCCCTTGATGAAGGAGGCGCACGGGAAATATGTTTTGCGGCAGACGACCTGCCCTTCTTGCGGCGTTCTACTCGACACCGAATTGATCGAAGAAACAACCCCGGCCGTCGAACCCAAGGAGAAACCGTCGAAAACACCGGAACCGGGTCCGCTGGAAGCGCGCAGCCGCGCGACGGCGATCTTGGTTCTCGACATGAGCGCCCGCTGCGAAGATCCCGCTCTCACCTGTCACGCCTTGCTGCCGGGACTCGCCGCCTTTCTTGAGAAGGCGCGCGCCGCGTCACTGCCGATTATTTTTTCCGTTTCCGCGTCGCAGCGCGGAACGCCGATGGAAAATGTCGCACGGCCGCTGCGCCGTCGGGAGAACGAGCCGGTGATTTATCCCGACGGCTTCGACAAATTCACCGGCGGCGCATTGCAGAACATCCTGGAGCCGACGGGTATCAATACCGTGATTGTCACGGGCTCCGCCACCAATGTCGCGGTTCTCTACACGGCGACGACGGCCGCGCGCATCTATCGCTATGAGGTCATTGTCCCCGTCGACGGCGTTAACGCGCGGACTCAGTACGCGCACGACTATTCACTGTACCAGTTGAGCGTGTTGCCGGGCGGAGTGCGCAAACGCATTCGCTTTACGACACTTGGGGCGATAACCTTCAGCTGAGCGGCGGAGAAACCGGAAGGCTCGGCGTGGAAAAAGCGGACGGCAGGCTGGTCGAAATTTTCGAGGAAGGCCTCGGCGCATGGGAAGCCGCCGCCGCGACGGCCGGCCTCGTCGAGCGCTCCTATTTCATTGCCGGCCATTCCGTTCGTCTGCTTTTCGCCGGCGGCGCGCTCGTCGAGCCGATCACGCGCGCGCTGGCGCATCATGGACCGTGCGTCGCGCCGCCCGAGCTTACGATTTATCTTGGCGACAGCTCTTCGACCGCCATCGACTTGCCGGCGCGGCTCGGCTTGCCGACGGAAGAAACCGGTCCGGCCGGATGGATGCACCGCGGCGCCCGCATGCGCGCCCGCTTTCAACCGGACTACGACTCGCTTCATATTTTGGATACCAGCCGCGACTTCGCCCTCTTCTGGACCGGCGACGCGCGCCGCATCCGCTTCTGGGAAAAGAGCGCGCCCCTGCTGCTGATCTTTCACTGGTGGATGGCGCTCCGGAGCCGCCATCTCGTCCATGGCGCGGCGATCGGCAAGCCGGACGGCGGCGTGCTGCTGGTCGGCAGAGGCGGCGCGGGAAAATCGACGACCGCTCTCGCCTGCCTTCGATCCGAGCTCAACTATGCCGGCGACGACTATCATCTGATCGCGCTCGATCCGGTTCCATTCGCGTTCAACCTGTATAACTCGGCCAAGATCGAGGCGGCCAGCCTCGGAGACTTTAAAACTCTGCGCGATTTCGTAGCCAATCCCGACGATCTGCCGGCGGAAAAAGCCCTCGTCTTCCTCCACGAATGCCTGCCGGAAAAACTTTCAGCGGGATTTCCGATCCGCGCCGTGCTCATGCCGCGTGTCGCCGGCTGGCGCGAGACCGCCATCGAACCGGCGTCGCCCGCCGCGGCGCTCGCCGCGCTCGCGCCGAGCACGCTCTTTCAACTGCGCGACCGCGACGAAGCCTCTTTCACGGCGATGGCGGCGCTGCTGCGGAAGGTGCCCTGCTACAGGCTGGATCTGGGGACGGATTTGACTCAAATCGCCCCCGCGATTTTGCAACTGCTCTCGCGCGGCCCGGCCGCGCCGAAGCCGCGTCCGCTCGTCAGCGTCGTCGTTCCGGTTTACAACGGGGCGCGTTTTCTCGCCGCGGCGATCGAGAGCGCGCTTGCCCAGGATTACCGGCCGGTCGAAGTGATCGTCGTCGACGACGGCTCGGACGACGGCAGCGCGGCGATCGCGCGCTCTTTCGAGGGCGTCCGCTATGTCTATCAGAACAATCAAGGACCCGCCGCCGCGCGCAACGCCGGCATTCGCGAAGCGCGCGGCGAATTCATCGCCTTTCTCGACACCGATGATTTAATGCTGCCGAATAAAATCGGCGCCCAGGCGAATTATCTGTTGCAAAATTCTGGCGTCGGCTGCGCGCTTTCCGGCCGGGAAATTTTCTGCGAGCCCGGAGTCGAGCCGCCCGAGTGGTTGCGCGACGACGAGCGGCTGCGCGGAGAGTTTGCCGTAGGCGACGCCGGGTTGGAAGACTTGCGCGCGGGAGGGATGTCGTCGGTAATCGTTCGCCGCCAAGCGTTGGAGCGCGCCGGCGGTTTCGATGCGGAGCTGCGCCACGTGGAGGATATCGACTGGCTGCTGCGCGTTCGCGACGCCGGCGTCAAGATCGCCGTCCTGCCGCAAATTCTCTGGCGGCGGCGCATCCACGGCGGAAATTTGAGCTACCAAAGGGATCGCATCGAGCAGGCCTGGCTCATGCTCATGCGGAAGCGGATCGACCGGCGCCGCGGAGCCGCCGATTTATCAGGGAGGCCATCGTGACCGAGCAGAGCGCTTTGGTAAGCGTGATCATCCCCGTCTATAACGGCGAGCGCTTCCTCGCGGCGGCAATCGAGAGCGCCGTCGCTCAGGATTACCGGCCGGTCGAAGTCATCGTGATCGACGACGGCTCGGACGACGGCACGGCGGAGGTCGCACGGTCTTTCCCGCAAGCGCGCTATCTTTTTCAAACCAACCGTGGTTTGTCGGCCGCGCGCAACGCCGGCATCGAGGCTGCGCGCGGCGAGATTATCGCCTTCCTCGACGCCGACGACGTCATGCTGCCGAACAAGTTGACCGTCCAGGCCGAATATCTGCGCGACCGTCCGGACGTCGGGTGCGTCCTCTGTCGCCAGAAAATACTTTTGGAACCCGGCGCGGCCCTTCCGGCGTGGCTCCCGCCGGACCGGATTTTCGGCGATCCCGGCGGCAGCCCTCCGGGCTCGGCACTCGTTCGCCGCAGCGCAATCGAGCGAGCCGGCGGCTTCGATCCGGCCTATCGTCTGGCGGTCGGAATGGAGTGGCTCGGCCGCCTGCGTGACGCAGGCGTCAAGGTCGCCGTCGTTCCGGAAATCCTGATGCTGCGCCGCGTCCACGACTCCAACCTGTCGCACCAAAATCGAAAGCTGCGCGAAGAGCTGCTGCAAGGCCTCAAGGGCAAGATCGGGCGCGCGAGAGCGGCGCGCTCGACGCGCGGCGGAGGCTCTTGATGTCGGCGCCGTCTCTCGTCAGCGTCATCATCACGGTATACAACGGCGCACGCTACCTCGCCGCGGCGATCGAGAGCGTCTTTGCGCAAACGTATCAACCCGTTGAGCTTGTCGTCGTAGACGACGGGTCGGACGACGGCAGCGGGGAAATCGCGCGGAAATTCTTGCCTCGCCTGCATTACTTTTACTATCCGCGCGGAGGCATCGCCGCCGCACGCAATCGCGCCGTCGAGCTGGCGAGCGGCGAATTTTTTTCTTTTCTCGACGCCGACGATCTGTTTCCCGCCGACAGGCTGGAGCGTCAAATGACGGAGTTTGCGCACGGCCCGACGCTCGACGTCGTCTATGGCCACGTGAGAGAGTTTGTAAGTCCCGATCTCGACGAAGCCGCCGCAAGGCGTCTCCGGCGGCCGGCCGAACGGATTATGGGACGGCTCCCCAGCGCCATGTTGGTCCGACGCGAAGCGTTCTTTTGCGTCGGCCTTTTCAATACCGGGCTCAAAGTCGGCATCGGCCTCGACTGGTCGGCACGCGCGAGCGAGCATAAGCTGAACAACGTGATCTTGCCGGAGATCGTCTTGCATCGTCGGTTGCACTCGGAAAACAACGGTCTGCGCGAAGTGGAGTCTCGCAATCACTACCTCCGGGTGCTCAAGTCCGCGCTCGACCGGCGCCGCGGTACGCGATCGACGTGAAACAGAAAGCCGGCGGCGGGACGCGTCGTTGACAGGCCCGACGGCAAAGCTTAAAAGAACAAAATGGCCGCGCGCTTTCGCATCAACCAACCTCACGTCTTGCACGAGACTATCGACGGAGAGGTCGTCATCATCAACCTCGACACGGGGAACTACTACAGCCTTCGCAACAGCGGCGCCTCCGTGTGGAGCGCCATCGAAGGCGGCGCCGGAATGCAAGAGATCGCCGCCGCGTTCAGGCGCAAATACCGAGCGGATACGGACGCATTGCAGGACTTGCTGGCGAAATTCATCGGCCAATTGCAGAGCGAAGGGCTGATCGAGCCGTGCGACGACTCCGAGGCGTCGGCGAAGCTCTATCCTGCCGGCGATGAGAGCGCGCCCACGCAACCGGAGCCGTTCGATCCGCCGGTGCTGGAAAAATTCGACGATATGCAGGATTTGATCCTGCTCGATCCGGTGCACGAAGTTGACGATGAAAAAGGCTGGCCCCACCCCAAGCGTTCCGGCAAGCGCGAGATCAAATCCTAATGCGCTTCGCGTCCCGGGGAAACAGTTTTCGATGCGCGCCTACGCCCAGACGAATCTCCAACTTTACGATCAGCTTTGCCGCGACGGTTATTCCGACCGCGATATTTCCCTCGTCCGCTGCGCTTATGATCTCGCTATGCGCCTGTTCACCTGCCTCATGCTTCCCTCGGGCAAACTCTTCATCGACCACCTCGTAGGCACGGCCAGTGTTCTCGCTGCTCTGCGCGCGCCGATCGAGGTCGTAGCCGCCGGTCTGATTCACGCGGCCTATTTCAACGGGGACTTCGGCACGATAAGAACCGGCGTCACCGACGCGAAACGCAAAGAGATTAGAAACAAGCTCGGCGCAAACCTGGAGGTATATGTCGCCCGATACCACGCCATGAGCTGGGACTCGAAGACCATCCCGGCGATTCGCGACGGTGTCGGTGACCTCGACCGCATCGGGCGTTACGTTCTTTTGATCCGACTGGCGAACGAGCTCGAGCACCGGCTGGACTTCGCCGACGTCTACGCCGACAATGCGGAGTGGTTTCGGGCTTACAAGGAGCGCTACCTTCCCATGATAATCGACATGGCTAACGGGTTGGGCTTCCCTGCTTTGGCCGCGGAACTTGCGGAAGCGTTCAACGAAGCCGCCTCAGGAGAGATTCCGCCCGAAGCGCGGAGCCGGAGCGGCGAGCCGCGTTCGTACCTCGTCGCGCCCGAGTCTTATTGCAAGCGGCGCGGCCTCGCGCTCGCTCACGAATGCGCCGGCGCGATCCGTCGGCTACGCGTGGCCGTCGGTTTGCGGACAAGGCTTCGACGTCTAGCCGGCCGGTTTGCAAGCGGCAGGCGCGCCCTTGGTCATAGCCCGAGGTAACAGCATGGAACGGCATCCCCAGACCTATATGCAGCTCTTCAATCTGCTTCAGCGGGAAAGCTACGGGGTCGATGAGCTCGTCCGCGTACGCGCTGCCTATGAACTCGCAATGCGGTTGTTTACCGGGTTTTTTATCGGCTCCGGGAGGACACAAATCTCCCACATTGTGGGCACCGCCGGTATTCTGGGCTCGCTCCGCGTTCCGGCGGAAGTCGTTGCGGCCGCACTGATACACAACGTCTACGAGAACGGCGACTTCGGCGACGGGACACACGGCGCCACGGAGGCAAGGCGGAAAGAGGTCAAGCATGCCGTCGGGAGCAACGTTGAAGGGTACGTTTACAGATTTTCCGCACTGCGGTGGGATCTAGAAACCATTCCTGCGATCCCCGATCGCGTCGATAGCCTCGATGCGATCGATCGCGGTGCGCTTTTGATTCGGTTGGCGGACCAACTCGAGCACCACCGGGATCTTGGCGGCTTTTACTATCATGCGGGAGTCCAGAGGTGCCGCGAGTTTGTCGAGCGCAACGGCGATTCGATGGTAGATTCAGCCGAGAAACTCGGTTTTCCCGCTCTTGCCGCCGAGCTGCGACAGGTTTTTCGAGAAACCCTTGAGGCTGATGTTTCGCCTGAGATGCCGGGCTGCCGGCATTCGGGTCTCGTGCCGCCCCAATCATACCGCACGCGCATACCCCTACGCCTCCGCCAAAAGCTCGCGCGCGAGCTTCGCATCTTGCGTTGGGCTCTACTCTCCCCCGAGTAATATGCGTGTCGTCGTCACCGGCGCAGCGGGTCGTATCGGGACTCAAATCGTTGAGGAGCTTTCCGAATCGCACGAATTACGTCTTATCGACCGCCTGCCCGTGCCCGGGCGCGAATCGGTCGTGGCCGATCTCGTACGCGTCCGCCCGGGTTTCTTTCGCCGCCTATGGCACGCTTCCAGCCGTGCCCTTTGGGAGAAAACCTTCGAAGCCGCGGAGGTGGTCGTTCATCTCGCCGGCGAAGCTGATCCCGACGCGCCGCGGCGTCGTCACCGTCGCGACAATATAGTGGCAACGCGAAATCTCCTCGAGGCGGCAGCGCGCCACCGGGTGCGCCGCGTCGTATTTGCCAGCTCGAACTGGGTGGTGCGCGGGCAGGAGCAGGAATTGGCCCCGGCGTGTTATTCGCCGGAGGGACCGAAGATCGGCTCGGATGCTCCACCGCGGCCCGTAAACGCGTACGGCCTCTCAAAAGCGCGCGGAGAATCGGCCGGCCGCGCATTCGTCGATAGCGGGAAACTCCACTCGTTTGTCGCCGTGCGAATCGGCTCGTTTCTTCCCGCGCCGCCGGCGGACGAGAGAATCCACCGCTGGATCGGCACGGACGATCTCCGAAGCCTGCTCAGGCGGTGCATCGAAGCGGAATTCGACGGCTTTCATGTCGTTTACGGAGTTTCCGCTCAATTGGAAACACCCTTCGATCTGTCGCACACGCGCCGCCTGCTCGGCTGGAAGCCGCGGCAGTTGCCGTGATCCGTGGTCGCTTCATTTCTGCCGCGGATCGCGCAGGGCCGCGTCCGGCACTTTAAGCTCCCCGCGGCGCAAGAGCTTGACGGCGTTGACGAGGCAGCGCGCCGCGTTGCGCACCTCTTCGTGCAAATCCGTGTCTTGGTCGAGATCTTCGTGGCTGGTCGCGTACGGTTCGTAGTACCCGATATAGCTGCCGACCATTGCGCTGTAACCCGCGGGGATGAGGCCGATGTCCTGGAGCCAGTCCGTTAATATGCGCCGCAGATTCTCGACGCCCGCGGCGTCGCCGTGCACGACGACGGAAAAAACCCTTCCGGCGAGATGGCGCGGATAGTCCCAGCCCTTCAACTCCAATTCCTTCGCGCGCTGCGGATTTTTTCCGCCGGTGGAAGTCGGGTCGGGGTTGCCTCCGTCGGCGCAGACGAGCCGATCGATCATGAGCTTGAGCGTGCTCGGCGCCTGATACCAGTTCACCGGGCAGACGATCATCACGCCGTGCGCCGCGGCCCAGCGCGGATAAATCTCCGCCATCCAGTCGCCCGTCTGTCCCATCGCGTGGTTCGGATAGCACGAGCACGGCCAATTGCAGAGCGGCATCGCGGTCGAGACGCACGCCTTGCACGGATAGATGACGCGGCCGTACTCCGACGTGAGGCGGCTGAGATCGAGAATATCCACGTCGAAGCCCGCTTCTTTCGCAATCGCCTTTTGCGCCATCGTCACGAGACGGAACGTTTTCGACATTTCTCCCGGACAGCTCTGGTCGCTGCGCGACGAGCCGTTGACGATCAGGATACGCGCGCGCGATTTGGGATCTTTTTGCTTTTTCTCGGCTTCGTGAATCGCCTTGCGCGTCTCCAGCCATTCCACCGGAAGCTCGAAGTTCGGATCGGCGAAACCGCGTCCCGCTACACGCACGCGCGGGCTCTTGCGGTACTTGTCGTATCCCTCCCACGCGGTCTCCAGGATTTTTTGAATTTCGCCGTCAACACCTTTGAATGCCGGATCGTAGAAGCGCGCGCGGAAGCGTTCGACGAACTCGTCTTTAGTTACTTGAGCGCTCGGCATGCCTTTTCGGACTTTGATCTTGGCGGGCTTGGCCATCGAGCACCTCCGGGAAAATAAGGACGAAGGATAAAGGATGACGGATGAAAAAGACAACTCTTTGTTCGGGATGACGGAGGCTTTTTTTTCATCCTTCCGCCCTCATCCCTCATCCTTGGCGGGCGTGTTTTTTTCGGAGCGGGGACTACGGCATCTCTTCGAGAAGCCTGCCATAACCTTTGACCGGCTGCCTGACGTGTAGCAGCTTCTCGACAGCCCAGACTCGCGCCGGCACCGGATGGACGACGGGGACCTGAAGATCTTCTTCGAGCAAATGGATAATATCCAGCGTGCGCCAGCCCGAGCCCAGCATGTAAATCGCCTCGGCGCCCGGATGTTTCAAAAAAGCCTTTTTCGTGTGGGCGTAAACTTCCTGAGACGCGAGCCGGCCCACCTCTTCGAACGCGACGGGAATTCCTTCCATTGCCATCACGTCGAAGCCGGCGTCTTTGAAGTAGGCGGAGAATGTGTCGTTGATCTTGCCGGTGAAGTAGGTCACGCCGACGAATCTTTTTATCTTGAGCGCCTGCAAGGCCTGGACCTGCGTCTGGCTCGCGGTCACGATCGGCAAGTTATATTTCTTTTCCCAGCCTCTGACGATCTCCGCCTCGCCCTTGAAGCCATGAACCATAAAAGGCGGCGCGCCCTCGGGGTGAATGAGATCGACGCCAAGCCCGGCAAGTTCGGCGACGCGCTCCTCGTAGGCGCGCAGAGCTTCGCGAAATTCATTCTCGTCGCCGCGCTGAAAGCCGACAAAGAGCGGAATCACACCGATGCCGTCGGGCAAAAGCTTGATGAACTCTTCCAGCGATCCCGGTCGATGCGTGGGCTTAATTAAACCAACGACTCCTCTCCAGCTTGTGTAAGACATAATTCGTGCTCGTGTTCGTCGCTCGTGCTCGCGTCGAAATGCAATCAGACCCCCGCAAGGATCTTCCCGAACTTCGCCTTCAGCTTCGCCCTTAGCTCCGGACTCACATCGACGACCGTGGGGAATTTTCCCTTGAGCTTGCGCTCGTACGGGATGCAGGCGTCGATAAGAATACGGTTGTTGAAGTTTCCCGGCAGAAACATCGGGTCGCGCCCGGACGACCACGCCCGCTGGATCGTGTCGATGCCGGTCATCGGATCGAATCGCGTGCACATCGCCCACAGAACCTGATCGATGTCCGAGCAGTCGATGTCCTCGTCCACCACGACCGTCCATTTGCCGTTGTAGGCGCCGGCGGCGCACGACGACGCGACGTGGAGCACGTTGCGCGTGTGGCCGGGATAGCGCTGGTGGATTTGAATCGCCGTGAATCGCGTCGCCGGCCCGCCCTCGTGATTCCACACGCCGAGAATTTCCGGCAGGCCGCAGGCTTCGAGCGCGGCCCAAATCTCCGCCGCTCCGCCGATGCCCTTGAGCAATCCGGTTTCGTCCACCGGCTTGTGCTGCGGCGCGCAGGTAAGAATCGGATCGTCGCGGTAGAGCACTGTCTTCACGTCGATGTACGGCCGCGGCACCACGTCGTCGGAGTAATAGCCCATCCATTCGCCGAACGGCCCTTCGGGTTTCACGTGGCCGGGAACCGCGTCGCCTTCAATCACAATCTCTGCATCGGCCGGAATCGGAAATCCGGTGTACGGGCCTTTGACGACTTCGACCGGCTCGCCGCGCAGCCCGCCCGCGAAATCGTATTCGGAGACGCCGCGCGGCAGCGGACTTGCCGACAACATATATAGCAGCGGGTCCTGGCCGCATACGACGGCGACCTTCATGCTCTGGCCGCGCTCGAAATATTTGTCGCGGTGAATCCGGCCGTGCTTGCCTTCGGTGATCTGACAGCCGACCGTCTTGCCGTCATAAACCTGGCAGCGATAGGCGCCGAGATTGTACCAGTCGGTGTCGGGGTCTTTGGTAATGACGAGATCCGCCGTGCCGATGTAGCGCGCTTGATCGAGCTCGTGATGGATCGGCACGGGAAACTTGAGGACATCGACGTCGTCGCCTTCGAGAACGTGATCGAGAATCGGCCCGTGCTTCAAGAACTTCGGCTTCAAGAAGCTCATGTTCTGCATGCGCTCGTGGTAGGCCTTGACGATGTCCGACTTGCGCTCGTACTCGAGCGGCAGGCCGAGCGTCAGCGCGACGCGCTTGATCGAAGAAAACTGTCCATAGAGCGTGCGAAAGCCTTTCGGGTAGCCGGGAACCTCGTCGAAGAGAATCGCCGGCGCCTTTCCTTTGCTCGACTGCGTGAGAAGCTGCGTCGTCGCGCCCATCTCGCGGTCCCAGTGAGCGCCGTTGATTTTCAAAAGCTCGCCGAATTTATCGACCCGCTCGAGCCAATCGCGCAGGCCGCGATACGCCACTTGCGGCTCCGACATTCTCGCTTTTTCCGGCCGTGCCATGACCTTCTCCTTAATAACCGGCGGCGGCGCGGCCCTTGGGCGCGGCCGTAACGGAAAATCCCTGTTTGAGCCACCACTCGGCGACTTCGCTCCCGGTCGCAAACCAGACGCCTTCGCGCTGCTCCATGTAGCGGATGATCTCCCTCAACGCCCCCGCCCTGCCCGGCCGGCTCGATATATAAGGATGGAACTGAAACGTGCAGAACGTAGGCGTCGTCTTCGATTCTTCGTAAAGATCGTCGAAGAAAGATTTCCAGACGACGAGCGTGTCATGCGGGTTTCCCGAATCTCTGTGGCCGTAGGTTCTGCCGTCGCCGAAGGGCTGGCGGGGCAGCTCGACGATCTCCCCTCCTCCGTTGCTCCATACAAACGGAAGATCGTGCGAGAACGAATTGCTGTTCCAGAGGTATCCCTGCTCGATGAGCAGCTCCAAGCTGTTGGGGCTCTGGGTGCAGGAACGCCACCCTGCCGGTCGCTTTCCGGTTCGGCTCTGGATCATGTCCGTTGCGCGCCGGATCACGTCCTTCTCTTCCTCGCGCGACAGATCGCGGGCAACTTCATGATGGTAGCCGTGGCCGGCGACCTCGTGGCCATGCTGGACGATTGCCCGGGTCGCTTCCGGATATCTCTCGGCGATCCCGCCGCAGGTCATAAACGTCGCTTTGACCTTCGTCTCGTCCAGGATTCTGAGAATCCGCCAGATTCCGGTTTTTGGACCATACTCTGCTTGCGTGTATTCCTCGTGATTGATTTTGCCGTTGGGTAGAGGCCTGACGTCCTCGCCGCCTTGAAAGTCGAACGTCAGCGCCACCGCAATCCGGCAATCATCGGGCCAGAAAATGTTTCCCTGCGCGTGATTCTCGGTCAGCATGGGTGTCGCCCTCCTGTAGACATTGTTTGCCGGTTCTTCGCCTGACATACAACGTTCACTGAAGCAAGTCCACCGCGCGAGCGCGCCTTGATTTCGATTCGGTCCCGAACCTATACTCCGGGCGCTAGGAGGCCGCCCATGTTCCCCCACCTGAAAAACTTCAACTTGAAGCAGTGGATCGAAGAGAACCGCGGCGACTGGGGCCCGCGGCGGGTCATATGGAAAGATTCGGATTTCATCGCCTTCGTCACGCGCGGGCCGAACAGCCGGAAGGATTTTCATATCGACCCCGGCGATGAAATTTTTTTTCAACTCGAAGGCGAGCTGAACCTTCACTTCATGGCGCCGGGGAAAAAACACGAGATCGCGGTCCTCAAGCAGGGCGACATGTTTCTCCTGCCGGCGACCGTGCCGCATTCGCCGCGAAGAGGCGAAGGCTCATGGACCTTCGTGGTCGAGCGCAAGCGCCGTCCCGAAGAACAGGACCTTTTCGTCTGGTTTTGCGAAAAATGCGGCAACAAGCTTTACGAAACTGCCGTTCGCTTCAACGACCCGACCGACGCGGTCAAGACGGCCACCGACACAATCCGCTCCGACGTGAAGCTCCGCACCTGCCGCGAATGCGGCGATGTCCTGGCGGCGTAAATCGGCGCCCAGTTATTTAATCTGCTTCGAGCGATTGTACGGTCCCGGATCGAACGCGCTGTCCGGGGCGGGATTCTTCACGCCGCTTGTCGCCGGAACGATCTCATACATCCGCTTGAGCGAGGCGATGTCCTCGGGCTCGAAGCTCGCGATGTAGGCGCCGTCCCACTGCTCGGCGTAGGCCTTGGCGTCCGGCGCCGACATGTTCGCCGCTTTTTCCAGCATCGCGGCGACGGCCGGCTTGTTTTTCGAGCCGTACTGGAGCGCGGTGCGCGTTGCGGCGATGAACTTGGCTATGGCCTCGCCGTTCTTGGCGAGATAATTATTGTAGACGATCGTGACCGCGAGGATCGGCGGCGCGCTCGCCCCGGTGAGTTTTTTCCACTCGTCGACGATGCTCGCCAGCCGGCGCAGCCTGGTCTCCCCCATTTGCGCTATGGTGACCGAGCGGAGCACGCCCGCGTCGATCTCCTCCTGCGTCAAGAACTGCGCCAGCTGCGCCTCGTTGCCGGGCGCGACGCTGTATTCGTTGGGCTTGATGCCGAAGTTCCGCTCGAGGATCGCGGTGGTGATCGCGTGCGTCGCGCTGCCGGGCGGCGACATGCCGATCTTTTTCCCTTTGAGATCGCCGAGCGATTTGATCGGA
Source organism: Binatia bacterium (assembly GCA_041490745.1). Classification (GTDB taxonomy): domain Bacteria; phylum Desulfobacterota; class Binatia; order UBA9968; family UBA9968; genus JAJPJQ01. The sequence goes on from JBGPTS010000001.1 coordinate 37,033, forward strand.
GATCCTTCGAGCACGACCGCCTGCGCTTCCGCGATCTGCGTCGCGAGCACGATCTTGACCGGCACGCCGTCGGCGGCGATGCCGATCGAATTGGTCGATGGGGCGGCAAAGGCCAGGTCGATCGCGTTCGACACGATCGCGCGCGTCGGCCCGTTGACCTCGCCGAACCTGACCCACTCGACTTGCAGCCCCTCCTTCTCGGCAAACTTCATCTGCTCCATCACCGTGCCGAATCCCAGGCTGAAGCCGCTGGTCCAGTAGCCGACCTTTATCTTTTGCGCGAAAACCGGCGTGGCGCCGAATCCAGCGGACATGAGCACGAGTACCGCAAGCATCCTTTTGATTGGCTTCATCTTGCCTCCGTTCATTTTTTACTTTTTATTTTTGCCCTTTTTACTTTCCTCAAATCAGCGCGCGCAGCCTCTGAACGTAGACCGCAACCTCCGGCTCGGTCGTATCGCGCGGGCGCGGCGGCGTGATCTCTACCACTTCGCGAATCGTTCCCGGCCGCGGCGACATCACCGCGACCCGGTCGGCGAGCACCACTGCTTCTTCCACGTCGTGCGTCACGAAGACGACCGTCATGCGCATGAGCCCGTGAATGCGGAGCAGCTCCCGATGCATGAGGCCGCGCGTTTGCGCGTCGAGGCGCGAGAACGGCTCGTCCATCAACAAGACGCGCGGCTCGGTGACCAGGCTGCGGGCGAGCGCGACGCGGCTGCGCATGCCGCCGGAGAGCTGGTAGGGAAACGCGTCCTCGAAGAGCTCCAGGCCGACGAGCCGGAGCGCCTCGCGAGCGCGCCGAACCCGCTCCGCCTTGGGCGTCGAGCCGGCTTCCAAGGCGAACTCGACGTTCCGGAGCGCGGTGCGCCACGGCAGCAGACGTTCATCTTGAAACATGTAGCTCGCGGCGCACCAATCGTTCAACTCTTCGCTCGGCGCGCCGCAGATGCACACGCGGCCGCGGTCGGGCTTCGCGATGCCGGCGATGATGTTGAGCAGCGTGCTCTTGCCCGCGCCCGACGCGCCGAGGAGCCCCACGATCGCGTGCTCGGCGACCGTGAGATCGACGTCCTTCAGCACCTCGAGCCGCTCCCCGTTCGATCCGGCGAAGCTCTTGCACACGCCCGAGAGACTGATCGCCGGCGCGCTCTCGTCCGCCCCGGCGCATGGCTGCCGATCGGCTTGAATGGTCGCGTCGCTCATTGCGCCTCGGTTTCCTTTTTCCAACGGAACAGACGCCGCTCCAGCGGCGACAGCACGCCCATCTCGATCGCCGCCATCAGGACGACCAGCGTGAGCGTCCAGGCGAACACCTGGTCGGTCCGGATCAGGTCCGCGGCCTGACGCAGACGATAGCCGACTCCGCTCGACGATCCGATGGTCTCGGCGACGAGCGAGACGCGCCAGCCGAAGCCGAAGGCGAGCCGCGCGCCGGAAAAAAAATACGGCAGAATCGTCGGCAGATAAATTTTGGTCATGATTTTACGGTCCGGCATGCGCAGGACTCTAGCCAACTCGATGAAATCGGCGTTCACCGTGCGCGTCCCCTGCCAGACGTTGGTGATGATGAGCGGCATGGCGGTCATGAAGACGACGAAGATCGTCGTCGCGTTGGAGATGCCGAACCAGATGATGGCGAAGATCGCCCAGATCGCCGAGGAGACCGTGTTCAAAACCGGCAGCACCGGCTCGAAGAATTCGCCCGCGCGCCGGTTCGCCCCGAGCACGATCCCGAGCGGAAGGCCTATCAGGGCGGCGAAGACAAAGCCGGCGCCGACGCGCCAGAACGTGACTGCGAGGTTGGTCCAGAGATCGCCGTTGGCCGCGATCACGCTGAGCGCGCTCCAGACCCGCGCCGGTCCGGGAAGGACGTAATGCGGCGCGCCGAGCGAGAGCAGCCACCAGAGGGCGACCAGCGCGCCGGCGAGCAAGAGCCGCTCGGCAACGAGGCTGAGCCTCCACCCGCGGCCCACCGCTTGCGGCGGCAGCGCCTTTTGTTGGGTCATCTCCGCCATCGTTTTATTCTATGCGACAAGTAGTTAGCATGAACTTAGTGCCGAGTGAAAGTGGATGTTATTTTTACTTTTACTTTGGTTTCCGATCCTTCTCCCGCCTGTTGCCTCTTGCCTCACGCCTTGTTATGCATTGCAACGGCAAACGCTCGCTTGGAAGAGGTGCGGAGGGAATTGCCCCATTAGCCCGCGTGTTTCGTCGTAGTCGAATGGAGGGAGGTCGTATGAGCCAGCAAATATGGGGTCGCCATCGACTTGCTTTTGCCGCAGCCATTTTCTTTTGCGTCATTCCGCCGCTCAACGCGGAAGCCGAGGAGAAGGTCAGAATCGCCTACACTTCCACGGACACGACCAACCAACCTTGGACCGTGGCTTACGAAGCCGGCTTTTTTAAAAAGTACGGCTTGGACGTCGAGCTGGTTTACATCGGCAGCACCACGGTGGCGGTGACCGTGATCATGGCGCAGGACATTCACGTGGGGAACGCCGCCGGCAGCGGCATCGCCAATGCGGCGGTGCGCGGCGCGGATATCGTCAGCGCCGGCTGCGTGATCAACATTTTGGCCTACGAGCTGGTCGTTCTCGACAGCGTCAAGTCGGCCGAAGACTTGAAAGGGAAATCGATCGGCATCAGCCGGTTCGGCAGCGTCTCCGACGTGGCGGCGCGCGAGCTCTTGAAGGGACTCGGGCTCAGGCCGATGGAAGACGTGAAGATCCTGCAAGTGGGCGGCGCCTCGGAGCGCGCCGCGGGCTTCAGCCGCGGCGTCATCGCCGGATTTCCTTCGCCGCCCGGAAACGTCGAACTCATTCCCGGCGGGCTGCCGCACCGCATTCTCGCCAACATGGGCGATCTCTCGACGCCTTATCCATTGCCGTTTATCTGCGCGGCGACGACCAAGAGCTACATCGCCAAGAAGCGCGACACGGTGAAGAAAGTTCTCATGGGTTTGATCGAAGCGTCGCACTACTTCAAGACCAACAAGGAAGGAACGCAAAAAATCATCGCCAAATATTTGCGCGGCGCGAACAAGGCCTATCTCGACAGCTCGTACCAATCGACCGTGAAAATCTTGGAGCGCGTGCCCTACACGACGCGCGAAGGAATGAAGATACAGCTCGACGACGCCCTGAAGCTAAACCCCGCAAGCAAGGTGACAGTGGACAGCCTGATCGACGATACGATCGTGCGCGAGATCGAAAAGGAAGGCTTCATCGATCGGGTGTATGGAAAAAAATGAAATCCCAGGGTCGGGCTTGATGAATCACTCTAAGGCTGATCAGCCTACGGCTGACATTGCGCCCGGGGTGTATGTAACCGCAGCCCTAGCTTGCTAGGTTGTCGAACGGCCTGTCCTGAGCAGTGTCGAAGGGCCTGCCCTGAGCGGCGTCGAAGGGCCTACCGCCTGTTTTCATCCTCTCCACCGCCGTCCGGTTTCTCGGGCGCGCTCTCCGGGGCAGGGCTGACGCGCGGTCTGGCGACGGCTTTCGGCGTCTCGGGAATTTTTGGCAAGGTTTCCGGCGGAGGAGGCTCGGCATTCGGTTCAGGCGCCGCGACCCGAGGGCGCGCCGGAGGCGACGGCATCTCGCCGCCACGCTTGAACAACAGATACCAGACCAGAGCGATGACAAAGACGAAGATCACGAGCCAAGCCAACCGACTCGGAAACTTTCGCCGCGGCGTCAAGAGATCATCGAACTCCGATCGTTTTCTAAATGGAAACTTCATGATTCAGACGCCGACCGAATAGATTCGGGCTCGCGCCCTTGCCCATTTTGATCTTCGCGTTCCGTCCGTCTTCACCGGCCTTATTTCAAGTAACCTTTTTCCGTGTAGAAACGCTTGGCGCCCGGATGCAGCGGCACGTCGTACGGCGCTTCTTCGTCATTGGCGCAAAGCTGCGCCATGTCGAGCGGCTTGAAGTTGTCGGTCGGCATGAGCGCCTTGCGCGCCTCGATCGCTTCGCAGAGAGCGTACGCGACCTCGTCGGGCATGTCGGCGCGCACCACCATCGGCCAGCCACTGAAGTCGATGGTCGGCACGTCGGCCGGCAGCGCGGGGAAACGCGACCTGGGCAAAAACGACCGCCGATAACCTATCGCCGTCAATTTTTTCAGAATGGCGCCTTCGACCGGGAGGTAGCGGAAGCCGGCGTCGATCGCGCTCTGTCCCCAGCTTTTGATCCCCTCGTCGAACACCGCGTTGATCGTCCCCCGCTCCAGCGCCGCGCGCCGGTCCGGATGGCTCGGCCGCGTCACCGAATGAATTTTGCCGCCCCACTGCTTCAAGTCCGCGAAGGTGAATCCCGCGGCCTTCATCACGGCTTTGACGGTAAACATCGTCGGGCTGTACTTGACCCACGACTGCGAAATCGTTCCGGTCGAGAGCCGGAGCGCGATGCGCTCTTTGCGAATTTGGTCGAGCGAGGTGATACCGGTCGATTCGTGCACGGCGAAGGCCATGACGTCGTACGAGGGAAAAACGGCGATCGTGCGGATCGGCTGCCGCTTCGAGAACAACCCTTTGCCCTTGAAAGCCATGGTCGTTGCCACCGAAGGATTGATCCAGCCGACCGTGAGCTTGCCGCGGGCGACGGCTTGAAGCTCGCGAAATCCGTCCGCGCCGAAAGAAAAAGAAATTCCTGCTTCGCGCGTCGCCGTGAGCGCGAGCGTGAGCGAATATCCGACGCGCGATTCGGTTTGAATCGCCTGTTCGGCGGCGCGCGTCGTTTGGTAAGAGAGCGAAGTATCGTAGAGCCCCGCGGCCAACTCCAGAAATCCCCTTGCCCGTTGGATCTCCGCGCTATAGCGGTGCCTGACCTGGTTCATCTTGATCTCCTGCCTGAAGGCGGCTCGCGCCCTGGCCGTGCGCCGCGCATGAAGGGTAGGGTCATTTCTTTTTCTCCTCCAGCGCGCGCCAGACTCTTTCCGGCGTGATCGGCAGCTCGTAAAAACGTACGCCGACGGCGCGCGCGATCGCGTTGCCGATCGCCGAAGCGACGGGCAGCAACCCGCCTTCGCCCATACCCTTAGCGCCGAACGGCCCGGGGCCGTTCTGGTTTTCGATCAGCGACGAGTCGAACTTGTCCGGCAGGTCGCCGAAAGTCGGGACGCGGTAATCAACGAGGTTGGGATTGAGGAGCTGTCCGTCTTCGTAAACCATCTCCTCGAACAGCGTGTGGCCGAGGCCGAACATGACGCCGCCTTCGTCCTGCCCTTCGCACTGGATGGGATGGATCGCCCGTCCCACGTCGGCGATCGTAACGTATTTCTTGAGGTGAATCGCGCCGGTGTCGCGATCAACTTCGACCTCGGCGCCGCCCCAACCGACCTCCCAAAACGTCGTCGTCGCGCCCAGCGCCGCCTTCTTCGTTTTTAGATCGCGGTAAATTCCTCGGCCGACGATCTCTCCCGCTTTGCTGCCGAAGAATTCCGTGATGACCTTGCCGTAAGTGAGCGCCTTGCCTTTCCTGCCGTGAACTTTTCCGTCTTTTAATTTTAACTCGGAGATTTTGCAGCCCATCACTTGCGCCGCGGCTTCGAAAAGCTGCTTCTTCGCATCTACTGCGGCGCGTTGTACGGCGAGTCCCATCACGGTGGTCGAGCTGCTCGCGCTGGTCGAAACGTCGTAGGGCGTGACGTTGGTATCGAGCTCGGCAACGGAGATTTTGTCGAGGCCGAGCGACAGCTCCTCGGCCACGACCTGGCTCAGCGCCGTCTTCGATCCCTGGCCGACTTCCACCGTCCCGGTCAGGAGAACGACGCTGCCGTCGGAAGACATCTTGACCGTCGCGCCGGCGATCTTGAACGTGCCGCCGGCATCTTTCAAACAAACGCTCAAGCCCTTTCCCGTATTAGGCTTCGAGCGGCCTTTCCAGTCGAGCGCCTTGGCGACCTTGAGCAAACCTTCCTTCAAGTCGCAGTCCACCGGCGTATCGCCCGGCGTGTACTCCTCGCCCTTCTTGAGAATATTTTTCAGGCGAAAATCCACAGGGTCCATGCCGAGCCGCTCGGCGATCAAATCGGTGTGCGACTCGTACGCCCACGCAACCTGCACCGAACCAAAGCCGCGAAACGCGCCCGCCGGAACCGTATTCGTATAAACGCAGTAGGCGTCGATCTTCGCGTCGGGGATGCGATACGGTCCGAGCGCGCGATAGCCGGCCTTTTGCGTCACCCGCGGCCCGGCGTCGGCGTAAGCGCCGGTGTTCATGTAGATCTCGCATTCGCGCGCCAAAAGCCGGCCGTCTTTCGTCACGCCGCTTTTGATCCGCACGCGCGCGGGATGGCGCGTCACCGTCTTGAAGCTGTCGCTCGCGCTCATGACGAGCTTCACCGGGCGGCGCGCTTTCCACGACAGCGCCGCGGCGATCGGCTCCGCCTTGACGTAGAGCTTGCCGCCGTAGCCGCCGCCGACGTACGGCACGACGACGCGCACGCGGCTGAGCGGCAGACTGAAAATGGCGGCGAGATGATCGCGCAGGCCGAACGGGTCCTGGCACGCGCTCCAGATCGTCAGATGATCCCGCTCGAAATGCGCCACCATGACGTGCGGCTCCATCGAGTAGTGCTGCACTTTGGGAAATGTGAAGGTGTCTTCGAAGACGTGCGCGGCTTTTTGAAAGGCTTTGCTCACGTCGCCGCGCGCGTAGCCGAAGTGCGAGCAGATGTTCGTGCCCTTGAATTTGTCCGGCGCGCCGTAGCTCGAGCCGCGCAGCTCCGCTTTGCCGAACCATTGCTCGTGCACCAGCGGCGCGCCTTCGGCCAACGCCTCCTCGATCGTCGTCATGACGGGAAGGTCTTCGTACTCGACGTCGATCAGGCCGAGCGCCTCCTCGGCGGTCATCTCGTCCACCGCCAGGACCGCCGCGACCGGATCTCCGGCGTAGCGGACCTTGTCCGTCGCCACAATCGACTGGTCCTTGTGGATGGCGCCGTACTTGTAGTTGAGCGGCTTCAAATCGTCGCGCGTGAGCACGGCGTAAACACCCGGCAGTCGCTCCGCCTTGCCCGCGTCGATCTTCAGAATCTTCGCGTGCGCCGACGAGCTGCGCAAAACTTTCGCGAAACCCATTCCGGGCAGCCCCAGGTCTCCCGTGTAAACGGCGGCGCCCGTCACCTTCTCCACGCCGTCGAGGCGCTGAGGAGAGGTGCCGGCGATTTTGAGACGGTGCTTTGTTTTCATTTGCCGCTGGGATTCGCGACGATCTCGTCTTCGCGATTAGATTGCAAGCCGTGATCGTGCTCGTGGATCGTGGCTCGTGTTCGCGTAAAATTAACTCAGGGTTTTCGACGAGCACGAGAAACGATCACGAGCACGGTTATTTTCGAATTTTCGGACTATCCTTTTCCGGGAAATACGTGTCGCAGAACGGGCAATGAAAATTCATTCCCGATCCCAGCATGTGCGGATTGGCGACGAACATCTTATTGCATTTCGGACAGGTGACTTCGATGGTTTGACCCATGATCTACTCCATTTTGGATTTTAGATTTTGGATTTTGGATTCAAGTTGAAGATGCTCGAATTGCATTCCGGATCTCCAATCCAAAATCGGCAATCCAAAATCCAAAATTTTTCACGCCCAGTACGTGGTCCTGTCCGTCGGGATGTGCTGCAGCACCTCGCCGGGAATGTAATCTTCCAGCTTGACGCGCTCCATCGCGTCGTCGGGGCATTTGGAAACCGGCGAGAACGGCCGGTCCAGCGGCTTGGTGGCATCGACGATCATGCCGGAGGTCTTGATCTCGTCCATCAGCGACGGGTCCAAAAAATTTCCCCGGAACAGCGGCTGAAGAATCGATATCTGCGCGTGCGGCTGCACGCGCGTCGCCAGCGCCCAGAGAATGTCGGTCGGATCGAACACGTCGATGTCGTCGTCGAAGACGAAGACGTTTTTCGCGTGGTCGAACGTCATCGCCGCCGCCGCGGCCCGGCCCGGATCTCCCTCCGACATCTTCTTCATCGAGATGAAGATATTGTATTGCGCGTGCCGGCCGAATTTGCACACCGCGGTTACGCCCGGGACCGCCTCGCGGCAGCGGCGCAGGAAAGCGCCTTCCCGCGGCAGGTCCATCCACGGTTTGTCGCCTTCGGGCGTGATGACCGACTGGTACATCCCGCCTTTTCGAAAGTTGATCGCCCGCACCTGATACTCGACGCAAGTCGTGTAGCGCTGTGGGCCGAGATAGCCCGGCGCTTCGCCGAAAGGACCTTCGACCACGCGCTTGCCGGGAACGAGCGCGCCTTCAATCACAATTTCTGCGTCGGCCGGTATGAGAAAATCGTCGCCCCACGTTTCCGACGCCGTCAACCGCAGCGGCTCCCGCAAGTAGCCGCCGATGACTTCGTACTCGCTCACCTCGAACGGGCCGCTGTAGCAGGCGCCCATGTGATACGCCGGATGATGTCCCAGCACCGTCGCGACGGGACATTCCACCTTGTTTTGTTCGTGATCGAGAAAGATTTTCCACAGGTGCCGCGGCGAAGCGTAAAGCGCCGTCGTGTTCTTCGTTTTCACTTCCATCCGGTGATACGAGCAGTTGTAGATGCCGCTCTTTCGGTCTTTGGTGATCGAGGACAAGGTGATGTAAGGCCCTCCGTCCATGTAATGATGGCGCATCACCGGCAGCTCGAACAGGTCCACGTCCTTGCCGGTGTTTACGACTTCTTTGACCGGCGCCTGCTTCCGGTCGACGATGGTCGGCCGCACCCGCTCCTCCTCGCGCTTGAGACAAACCTCCGCCATCTGCGCCCGGCTCGTTTCCTTGGGCACTCCGAGGGCGATCTGGATTTTCCGCTGCGAGATCTCGCAATTCATCACGAGCTTGAAGTCGCTCGACGGCTTGCCGTGCAAATTCAGCGGGCGGTCGAAGATGAGGATGGGAAATTTTTTCATCGCGCCGAGATGCTTGATGATCGCGGTCACGTCGTAATGCGCGGGATCGACTTCCTTGCCGATGTGCACGATCTCGTTCGGGATCTCGCGCCGGCAATCTTCTAAAAACGTCCGAAGACTTTTCGCCATGAAAATCCTCCGAGAACTTTATACCTTACCTACATCGGCCGTCGCGACGTTGTCAATGAAGGGAGATTTCGTATCGGGACCCCCACTAAATCTCCCCCTTACTAAGGGAGAGACAAAGAGGGGGTGCGATGAGCCTACGTGAGCGTTTCAGAGCGGGGCCGCGCCGTTCATCTTGAACAGCCGCATGATGTTCTTGCCGAGGATTTTTTCTTTTTCCTCTTCGGCGAGCCCGCCCATCGCCTTGATCGGCTTGATGGTGTTGGGCCAGGTGGAGATCGCATCGCCGTGGTCGAAGTCGCTGCCGATGATGATGTTGTGGTCCGGCCAGACTTTGACGATCTCGGGCAGGTAGCTTTCCCACGACACGGCCGCGATATACAACTGACGAAAATATTCGCTCGGCGATTTTTTGATCTTCTGTTCACCCTGGAAGAATTGTTTGACCGCGGTCGAGACCGGCGCTTCCAAGGGCATGTGGTGATCGAGCGTCGCCATCAGCCACGGCACCCAACCGATCCCGCCTTCGAAGAAAGCGAAGCGGAGCGAAGGAAATCGGTCCAGCACGCCGCTGAAGATAAGCCGCGCGGCGCTCACCATATAAGTCAGCGGAAAACCGAGCGCCGTGGGAAAAAGCGGAAAGCCGGTGTAACGCTCGCTGCCGATGAGCCACGGATGGCTATGCTGGTCCTCATAAACACGCGCGCCGGGATGGACGAGAATCGGAATGTCGAGACGGCAAGCCTCTTCATAGAGCGGCCATAAAACTTCGGCGTCGAGATCGCTGTCGTTATAGCCCCCGCTCAGCTTCAACGCCTTGAGGCCGAGGTCTTCGACCGCGCGGCGCAACTCGCGCACCGCTTCTTTGATGTCCGGCAGGAACACCCAGGCGACGCCGATGAATTCACGCGCGCCCGCGATGTCCTCCGCGACCGTGTCGTTGTAAGCGCGGGCCAGTTGCCTTCCTAACTCGGGGTCCAATTCATAAATCAACTGGCGGTTGTCGGGAATCAAAACTTGAACGTCGAAGCCGTCTTTTTTCATGTACTCGCGGCGGATGTCGAGGTTCCAGCGCCCCTCTTTGAACGAATGGACGACTTTGCCGTCGCGGTAGTACGTGGCGATCTTGCCGGCCACGCGCTCGCCGAAGCGCACGTACTTACCGTTGTCTTCTTTGATCTCCACGTGACCGCGTCCGGGATGCGAGACGCGGTCGATAAAGCGCACCGGCCAATAGTGAGTGTCTCCGTCGATATACACGCGAACTCTCCTCGAAACTGGATCGTGCTTCGACAGGCTCAGCACGAACGGAAATATTTTCTACGCGTAACCGATGATCCGTTCGCCCTGAGCTTGTCGAAGGGTGACGGGATCATCAACACTACGGATCAGTTCTTTATGCCGTACGTTTCGAACAGCCGGTCGATGAATCCGCTCTGCTCCAGCCGGCGGAGAATGCGCTCGTCGATCATCTCCTCGACCTTGATCTTCTCGGCGCCCGCCGTGCGGAGTTTCATGAGCCGCTGGATGTTGCGCAGCCCCTCCAGGTTCGGAAACGGCCTTTTCTCGGTATTCTTGATGACGTCCTGATAGCCTTCCTCCGCAGCCGCCGCGTCCGATAACTTGAGCCGCCGTGTAATCGTCTCGACGACTACGCCCTTGTTCTTAGGAGCGAGACTGAACGCGATTCCTTCTAGCAAACCTTTGAGCACGGCCTCGACCACATCGCGCTGCTCTTGAAGGAATCCCGTCTTGACCACCACCCCCTGACCGGAAAAGGGAATATTAGCCTGGCTCAGCTCCGCGAGAATCGTGAAGCCTTTTTGCTTGAGCCTGCGGCTGAAGACACCGTCCAGCACCGTCGCGTCGATTTGGCCGGCCTCGAGCGCCTGCGTCAAGACCGTTTGATCGCCGATTGCCAGCATATTTATGTTGTCCCGCCGGGGATCCAGGCCGAGATGCTCCAGCCCGAGCATTCCGGCCATCCAGACGGTGCCCGCGAGGCTCTGTACTCCGAAGCGCTTGCCGCGCAGATCCTTCGCGCTCTTGATGCTCGGCGCGGCGACCAGGTCGTAATTGAGCCAATTCGTGAGGGTGGCAACCAGCTTGAGGTCCGCTCCGCCGATGGCCGCAGCCATCGCCGAAGTACCGCCGGTATAGCCCACCTGCACATCTCCGGCGGTGAGCGCCACGACGAGAATCGGCGCCTGCCGGATGAAGATCGTGCTCACAGTGATGCCGTTCTTGGCGAAGAATCCGTGATCCTGCGCGATCCACAGGGGCGCCACTCTGGCGTTCATCGCCGCGTGGGCGATGATGATTTTGGCGGGAGCGGAAGCGGCGAGAGATTCAGGAACGCAAAGCCGCAACAAAAGACCGCAGAAAATAATCGAAAAAGCCTGGCGCATGGGTTTCCTCCGGATGAGCTGAGAAACCTCAAGCAGCGGACCAACTTTGATTCGCTACAAATTCAATATTCGCGCGGCGTTCTCGCCGAGAATTTTGTCCTTCTGCTTCGCCGTGATGTCGTTGCGCGCCCGGATCGCCGACACGGTGTGCGGATATTCGGAATCGAAGTGCGGGTAGTCGGTCGCCATCAAAATATGGTCCTCGCCCACCTCCATGATCGGCCGCGCGAGATCTTTTTCGTCCGCCTCGCAAGTAAAATAACAATTGCGCCGGACGTACTCCGACGGCGGCATCTTGAGCCCGCCCGAGATGTGCGCGAAGTCCTGCGCCCATTCCCAGTCGTCGTCCATGCGATGCATCCAGTACAATGGAAATTCCGCGCTGCACTCGAAGAAGACGACCTTGAGCCTGGGGAATTTCTCGAACACCCCGCCGAGCACCAGCGCGATCAGCGCCGGCGTGCAGTTCATCGGCCGGCCGAGCACGTGCGTCTTGAAAAAATTGTCGAAGCGATCGACCAGATCGCCGTTGCTGTTCGGATGGCAGAAAAGCGGCACGTCGAGTTCCTGCGCCGTCTCGTAGTAGTCGTAATAGTCCACGCTGTCGAGGTTGCGGCTGCCGCAATACGACACGAGATGTCCGGCCTTGAAGCCCAGCTCTTTCACCGCGCGGCGCAGCTCGCCGGCCATAGCTTCGGGATAGCCCCCCGACGCCATCGCGACGGGCAGAAAGATGTCTTCATAACCTTTGACCAGCTTGGCGACCCAGTCGTTATAGCAGCGCGCCAGCTCGCGCCCGAGCGGGCCGAGGTTCTGCGTCGCGATGCTGATCTGGGTCGGGAAAATAATTTCTTTATCGACGTTCTCTTTTTTGATCCCCTCGCGCCGCTTGGCCATGTCGTAGCCGGCTACTTGCCGCGCCGCGATCTCGCCGCCGCGCCAGCCGTAATCCGGGTCGTAGATATAAGGATGGCTGTGCGCCGCGCGCCCCTGCGGGCTGATCGGGTCGAGCGAGTGGATGAACTTCGCCTTCTCGCCATTGCCGCCGCCGACGCGGACGGGCGTGAGCTTGGCGAACCGGCCTTCGAGCTTGTAGATCTCGTCCAAAAAATAGCTGTCGCGCAAATGCGAGTCCAAATCGATAATCATGGCTTGGTCGCCCCCTTGATAAAAATATCGTCGTCTATTTTCCGCCCAACATCTGCATGAAGGATCTGTCGATCAGATCGTCCGCGGAAATTTTTCGCTTGATCATACCCGCCTCGAACTGGTCCTCGATGACGGCAGGAATCACTTTTTCCGCGATCTTGCCGTTGAGCGGGAAGGAATTGCGGTACTCTTCGTAACCCGCGGGGGCATATGCCGGGTCCATTTTGACGTATTTCCGGATCGCCCTGACCGCATCATCTTTATTCTCAACCGTGTGCTTGACGCCCCGTTGGTACGCGCGCAGGAATTTTACGGCCTGGTCCTTTTCCTTCGCCAGCCACGGCTCGCGCGCGGCGAAAGTCTCGTACGGCCACTCGGGAAATATACCCTTGAGGTCGTAGAGTTTATTATAGCCTTGAGCCTTGGCGATCTCCGTGACGGGAAACCAGACGATGCTCGCATCGACCGCGCCCGCGCTCAGCGCGGCAAAACGCGCCGGAGTACTGCCGATCTGGAGGATGATAACTTCCTTGGGATTGACGCCGAAATGTTGCAGGGTCGCCCGCGTCAAGTAATCGGTAAGCGAGCCGAAGCGGCTGATGGCGAATCTCTTGCCCTTGGCCTCTTTCATCGATTTGAAGTTGGGATGGGAGTAGAGCTCGAACGGCATAAGGTTGCTGATGCCCCAGAAATTTTTTATGTCGAAGCCTGCGGCCCGGCCGCCGATCGTCTCGACGAACGCGCTGCCCATGATCTGGACGTCGCCGCCCATAATGGCCTGAAGATTGGTCGTTCCGGAGTTGAACATGACGAAGATCACATCCAGTCCTTCATCCTTGAAGAAACCTTTTTCCTGCGTGACATAGACCGGTAGGAAGGCGATATTCACCGACGACAGGCCGACGACGATCTTGGCGCGGGCCGGCGTCGGATGCGCGAGAAGCGCGAACAGAAAAAGAACCGGCACGATTGCGCGGCGCATGGAACCTCCTCCGAGTTTCTAAATGACCGACTGTTCCGGCAGAATCGTCTTCAACACGCGGAGATAATTTCCTCCGAGGATCAGCGCGACGTCGCTTTCTTTGTAGCCGCGGCGGCCGAGGCCGTCGATGAGCTTCGGCAAGTCCTCGATCTCTTCGAAGTCTTTGACGTAGGTGCGCTGGTGCAGCGGATGGTGCTGGTCCTTGAGCGTGCGCGGGCCGTCGTACTTGATGAAATCCATGCCGAGCGCTATGTGCTCGATGCCCGCCAGTTCCACCATATAATCCACGTGCTTCAGCAGATCGTCGAGCGTCGCGTCTTTCTTCGAGACGCGCTCCGGCAGCGCGAGGATGCCGACGAGCCCGCCCTGGTCGGCAATCGCCTTGATTTGATCGTCGGCCAAATTACGCACGTTGTCCAACATGCCGCAGGCGTTGGCGTGGCTCACGATCAGCGGCGCCGTGGCGACTTCCAGCGACTGAAAAAATCCCTCGCGGTTCATGTGGGCAAGATCGACGACCATGCCCAGGCGGTTCATCTCCTTGACGACCTCGACGCCGAAGCGCGTGAGGCCGCCTTTCGTTCGATTCTCCCACACGCCGTCGCCGAGTTCGTTGCGAAAATTCCAGGTGAGCTGCATCGAGCGGAGGCCGAGACGGTAAAAATTTCTGAGCTGGTGGATGCTGCCTTGCAGCGGCATGCCGCCTTCGAAATGGAGAATGAACGAAAGCTGGCCGGGCTGGACTTTTTCGGGCAGCTCGGAGCGGGTGCGAATGAGCGAGATCATGCCCTCGGAGCGCGGCGCCTCTTCGAGAAACATGTCGATGTTTTCCAACGCCGTCTCCAGATAACGCCCGGTATTCTGCGAGTGGGAATAGGAATCGCCGCTGATCGCATAAACACAGACGTTGATCCCGTCGCGGATGAGCCGCGGCGCGATCGCGTCGCGCACGGGCGACTCTTCGCCGACCGATTTACGGTAAAGCTGTTCGTAAACGTCGCGGTGACCTTCGACCACGACGTGCTTTTTTAGCAATTCCCGCGGCTCCATGATGATCCCTTTTTGCTTGAAGATGGCCTGCGCTTGGGGTACTAATAGCGGCAAAATAACCCCGACGCAAGCGTTATTTCCCTTGACATCTCGACGCCGAAAACAATTTCTCTGGTTCGTTCTCCCGTGTCTTGCCGTTCTCGCTCTTTCATCGTGCAAAAGATCTTCGAGCCGAGACGACGGGGCGACTTTCCGCGTCAATCTTTCGACCGAGCCGCCGAGCCTGGACTGGTCGCTGGCGACCGATCACGTGTCGTTTAACGTGATCGCCAACTTGATGGTGGGCCTCACGGAGTTCGACAGGCAGTTGAAGCCCGCGCCGGTTGTGGCGAAGTCGTGGGATATCCTCGAGGGCGGAAGAAAACTCGTCTTTCACTTGAGGGACGACGTTCAGTGGAGCGACGGCCAGAAAGTCCGCGCCGAGGATTTCGAATATTCCTGGAGGCGGCTGCTCGATCCCAAGACCGCGTCGCAATATGCCTATATTCTTTTCGACGTTCTCAACGCCGAAGAGTTTCACGAAGGCAAGATCGCCGACGAGAAGCAAGTCGGCGTCAAGGCGCTCGACGAAGCGACGCTTGAAGTCACGCTGAAGCATCCGACGTCTTACTTTCTCTCGATCACCACCTTCGAGGTCACTTACCCGCAGCGCCGCGACGTGGTCGAAAAATTCGCCGCCAAATGGACCGAGCCGGAGAACATCGTCACCAATGGACCGTTTTTACTCGCTTCATGGAAGCACGAGAATGAAATTCGTCTCAAGGCCAACCCGAAATTTTTTCTCGGCAAGCCGGCCATCGAAAACGTCGAGATGTTCATGGTCAATGAAAAGACTACGGCCGTCGGCATGTACGAGCAGGGGCAGCTCGATTTTCTCGACAACGACAGCATACCACCGCTGGAAAAGGCCCGGCTTTCGAAAATTCCCGGTTTCAAGCCTGTGCCGCAATTGCGCGGCGAGTACTACGGCTTCGCCCTCGACCGCAAGCCGTTCGATGATCCGCGCGTGCGCAAGGCCTTCGCGATGGCGATCGACCGGAGCGTCTTCCCGAGGATCCTGCACGGCGGAGAGCTGCCGTCCAGTTCGTGGATTCCGCCGGGCATGCTCGCGCACAACTTGAAAATCGGCCTGCCGTATAATCCACCCGAGGCGAGAAGGCTGCTCCGCGAGGCGGGATACCCGGAGGGCAAGGGTTTCCCTCAAGTCACGCTCGCGTATAACACTCAAGAAGATCACAAGATCGTGGCCGAGGCGGTGCAAGGAATGTGGAAGCGCAATCTCGGCGTGTTGGTGCGGCTGGACAACATCGAATGGAAAGTTTATCTCAAGAGATTACAGAACGATCCTTATCCGGTTTTCCGCGACGGCTGGGGCGCGGACTATCCCGACCCGGATAATTTCATGAAACTTTTCACCTCCAACAGCGGCAACAACCATACGCGCTGGAAGAACAGCCGCTATGACCAGCTTTTGAATCAGGCGGCCGAGGAGATGAAAGACGACAAGCGTCGCAGACTTTACGACGAGGCGCAAAGACTTCTGTGCGAAACCGAAGTCGCCATCGTTCCGCTTTTCGTCCGGGTCGAGAGCACGATTTTGAATTCGCGCTACATCGGCCTGGAATATAACTCGATGCAGCGACTGATACTTCGCAATGTGCGGCTAAATTCGACGAGCGGCGTGAAGTGAGCCGTGGGCAATAGACACAAAGAGCCGGAAACCGAATCGACTCTCACTCCGCGCTTCCTGCTCCCCGCTATTCGCTAATTTCATGCTGCGCTTTCTTTTCCGCCGCCTGCTCTATGGCCTCGTCGTCCTCTGGGTCGTGACGACGCTGACGTTCGCGATGCTGCGGGCGCTGCCCGGCGGGCCGTTCGACAGCCAGCGCCGGCTGCCGCCCGAAGTGATGGCCAACATCGAGGCCAAATACCACCTCAACGAGCCGCTGCTGAAGCAATACGGCAGATATCTCGCCGGCGTCGTTCAGGGCGATTTCGGCCCTTCGTATAAATATCTCGACCGCAACGTCGCCGATATCATCGCCGACACCTTCCCCACTTCGACTCTGCTTGGCCTGCTGGCCCTCGCGTTCGCGTTGATTTTTTCTTTCCCGCTCGGCGTGCTCGCCGCCAAGTATCGCGACGGCTGGGCCGATCGCGCGTGCAGCTTCGTCGCGACGCTGGGAATTTCCGTGCCGCACTTCGTTCTCGGGGCACTGCTGATCTGGCTGTTTTCCTTAAAGCTCGGCTGGTTCCAGGCGGCGCGTTGGGGCCGGCCGACCAGCGCCGTGCTGCCGACGGCGACGCTCGGCGCCACGCCTCTCGCCTACCTGTCTTTTCTCATCCGCTCGTCTCTGCTCGAAACGCTGCGTGAAGATTTCATCCGCACGGCGCGCGCCAAGGGCCTCAAGGAAATCGCGGTGCTGTGGAAGCACGCTCTAAGTAATTCCCTGATTCCGGTTTTAACCGTGCTCGGCCCGCTCTTCGCCGCGCTGATCACCGGCTCCTTCGTCGTCGAATATGTTTTCGCGATTCCCGGCATGGGCAGGTTCTTCATCACCGCCGTCACGGACCGCGACTATCCTCTCATCATCGGCGTGACGCTCGTTTATACGGCGGTGCTCGTCGTCGCCAATCTGGTGGTGGATATTTTTTATTCGCTCGTCGATCCCAGGATAAAGACTCGCTGAGGCGTGAAACGGCGATGACGAAGCAACTCTGGAACGAAATGCGACGGAGCCCGCTGATTCTCGCGAGCCTCGCGTTCGTCTGCCTCGTCACCGCCGCCGGAGCCGCGGCGCCGCTGATCGCCCCTTACGCGCCCGGCGGTTTCGAGGAAATGCGACTGCTCGAAGCGCCGAGCCGCGACCACTGGCTCGGCACCGACGAGCTGGGCAGAGACGTCCTGACGCGCATTTTATACGGCGCCCGCGTCTCGATCGCGGTCGGCATCGGCACGGCCGCGATCGCGTTGATGATCGGCGCGCTCTACGGCTTGATCTCGGGTTACGTCGGCGGGCAGGTGGACAATTTGTTGATGCGCATCGTGGATATTTTCTACGGCCTGCCCGACCTTCTCGTTTTCATTCTCCTGTCGCTTTTTTTTGGCCGCAATATCGCCGGCGTCCTGCTCACTCTCGCGCTCGTCACCTGGGTGCGCTTCGCGCGCATCACACGCGGCCAGGTGCTCCAGGCGAAGGAGCTGGTTTACGTCGAGGGCGCGCGCGCGATCGGTGCGTCGCACGCGCGGATTCTTCTGCGCCACATCCTGCCGAATATTCTCGCGCCGGTGCTGGTGACGCTCACCTTCAGCATCCCCGCCGCGATCCTCGCCGAATCGACGCTGAGTTTTATCGGCCTCGGCATCAACGATCCGTACAGCGCCTGGGGCACAAGCTGGGGCACGCTTGCGCAGGACGGCTGGCGCGCCATGCGCAGCTACCCGCACATCATCTTTTTTCCCGCCCTGGCGATTTTTCTGACCATCCTGGCGTTCAATTTTTTAGGCAACGGGCTGAGAGATATTCTGGACCCGAAGGGAAGATAGAGCGAAATGGGCCGAGTTGACGCCGCCCTTGTGATGCTCTACCCTTCCATCGCATTCTAAATATAAGGAGGATTCACCGATGAACTACCGTCTCGAGCACATCGCGATCAATTGCAAGAACTTGCAGGACTCGATCAAATTTTACCAGAAGCTTTTCGGCGGCGAGCCGACACCGATCCGCAAAGGAGGCGCCGGTTACGGCTTCTGTTTTTTGAAGGTCAACGGCGAGGCGCCGCTCCAGCTCATGGAATCCGACGGCGGCATCGGCGTGCACCACTACGGCTTCGTCACCGACGACGTGGAAGCCGTCGCGAAGGAATTCAAAGAAAAGGGCGTGAATATCCTGCGCGAGAACCGCGACGCCGCCGGCAAGCTCACGACCATTTTCTGCCAGGACCCGAACGGTTTGCAGATCGAGGTGAGAATTCCGCGCTGACCTTATTTTTTTCGAGAATGCTTTATTTTACGGGCTTTTGTGCCCGAAAAGTTGACTTTTCTAGTCGGGATGTGTAACTTAGACCCATAAGGTCGCTATTTGGAGGAGTCATGGCGAAGACGTTCAAACAGTTGATGGACGAGGCGCGTACGGACGTCAAGGAGATTTCCGTTCAGGAGACTAAAAACCTCCTGGAAAAAAACGGCAACCACCTCCTTTTAGATGTCCGCGAAAAAGATGAGTACCGCGAAGGCCATCTCGAAGGCGCCGTCTCGCTGCCGCGCGGTTTCCTCGAGCTCAAGGTCGAGACCACTATTCCGGAGAAATCCACGCCGATCGTCGCCTATTGCGCCGGCGGCGTGCGCTCGCTCCTGGCGGCGAAAGCCCTCAAGGAGATGGGCTATCAGGACGTGATCTCGATGTCCGGCGGTTATTCGGCGTGGAAAACGGCCGGCTACAAATGGGTGCAGGATCATCAGTTCACGCAAGAGCAGACGACGCGCTACAGCCGCCACTTCCTATTGCCGGAAGTCGGCGAGGCTGGACAGGCAAAATTGCTGCAAGCAAAAGTCCTGATGGTGGGCGCCGGCGGCCTCGGCTCGCCTTCCGCTTATTATCTCGCGGCGGCGGGCGTGGGCACGCTCGGCATCATCGACAACGACGTGGTCGATCTGTCCAATTTGCAGCGCCAGATCCTGCACACCAACGACCGCGTCGGCATGCCCAAGGTCGAGTCGGCGAAGCTGACGCTGCAAGGACTCAATCCCGACGTGCGCGTCATTCCCTACCAGGACAAGCTCACGTCGAAAA
>JBGPTS010000002.1:0-53214 GCA_041490745.1 Binatia bacterium
CTCAACAAGCTGGCGCGGGTTCTCATCAAGCAGGCGCGCTACCAGGAGGCGCTGCCGCATCTCGAAAAAGCCCTGGAAATGGATCCGGATTCCGTCGGCACGTATATTCAGTTGGGGCGGCTCCACCACGCGAAAAAAGATTTCGCCGCCGCCAAAGCCGATCTGGAAGAGGCGATCCAGTTGAACCCTTTCAATCCGGAGATTTACCGCCTGCTTGCCGACGCCTACACCGCGCTCGGCGAGACGGACAAGGCGAAGAGCGCGCGCGCCACGTTGGAGCGGCTCGCGCGGACGAGATAGAAAGGCGAACAAGAATGGAATCCGTCGAGATCAACGACCGGGAAATCGCGGCGATCGAAGAGTTTGCCGCCAGGCGCGCCGCGATGCTGGAAGAGATTCGCAAGGTGATCGTCGGCCAGGAAGAAGTGATGGAGGAAGTTTTGATCGCGCTTTTCGCCCGCGGTCATTGCCTTCTGGTCGGCGTCCCCGGGCTGGCGAAGACGCTTCTCATCAGCACGCTGGCGGAGATTCTCGATCTCGAATTCAACCGCATTCAGTTCACGCCCGATTTGATGCCTTCCGACATCACGGGAACCGATATCCTGCAAGAGAACGTCACGCCCGGAAGACGCCAGTTTCAGTTTATGCGCGGCCCCATCTTCACCAACATTCTTTTGGCGGACGAAATCAACCGCACGCCGCCGAAGACGCAGGCGGCGCTCTTGCAGTCGATGCAAGAGTACAAAGTGACGGCCGGCGGCGTGACTTACCCGCTCGACCTCCCCTTCTTCGTCCTGGCGACGCAGAATCCGATCGAACAGGAAGGCACCTATCCGTTGCCGGAGGCGCAGCTCGACCGCTTCATGTTGAACATCGGCATTCACTATCCGCCGTTCGAGGACGAGGTGAAGATCGTGATGCAGACGACTTCGGTCGGCAAACCCAAGCCGCAAAAGGTGATGGACGGCGCCGCCATCCTGCGCTATCAGGAACTTGTCCGGCGCGTGCCGGCCTCGCCGTTCGTCGTGAACTACGCCGTCTCGCTGGCCCAGAAATCCCGGCCGCATAATCCCGACGCGCCGAAGTTCGTCAAAGACTACATCGAGTGGGGCGCCGGGCCGAGAGCCTCGCAATGTCTCATCCTCGGCGCCAAGGCGAGAACAATCTTGCAAGGACGCTACGCAGTGTCGATCGAAGATATTCAGGCGCTTGCGCCCTCCGTCCTTCGCCACCGCATCTTGCCCAACTTCAAAGCCCAGGCCGACGGCCTCACCTCCCTCGACATCATCGCGCGGCTGTTGAACGAAGTGAAGCCGTCGGAAGATGGGAGGGGGATGCGGTGACTTGTTCAACGATCCCTTTCGCCCGGTAATTTGTTTTCGATCTCAGCGCAGCCCCTACGGCACACGGTAAACCCACAACGCCCACGGCTCGGTTTTTTTGGCGTACCCTTCGAAGCGCGGGGCCGGCCGCGTAGCGCGGAGAATCGTCGTGACAAAGCGAGTCCGCAGTAATTTCAGGTACAATGTCTCCGGCGGTGTGATACGCGCCATCAACGCGACGCCCGGCAAGCGTTCGACGCGCTCGCGCGCCGCGTCGCTCGCCACCACGACAACGGCGCTCTGCGGCGCGGCGTCGTCGAGCTTCGAGAGCGCATAGCGCGGCTTGAAACCTTCGGCGAACAATAACGGAAATTCGTGTTGCCGCTCGATCACGACCTCAGCCGGCTGAGCGCGCGCAAGAACGGCCCGGAGTTCCTCGTACGGGACAAGCGCGCTGCCGCTGTCCAGCATGAGACAAGCGACGGAGTTGATCGCAAGCGCCAGTAGCGTGACGTATTGCGCGCGCCGGCTGAAACGCTCGGCTAATTCATGCCCGAGCAGCCACATCGCGGGCAACACCAGCGGCGCAAAAAATCGCGGCACACGCGCCAGCGGCGCGTAACGGATCGGCGAGAGCGTGCCGTACGCCAGCCACAGGAAACCCGCGGCGATGATGAAGGCGAGCGCTCGGTCGCTCCCGTCCACCGGCTTCCATAAGCGAAACGCCACGGCCGGAGCGATCAGCCAGGGAAAAAGCCCGAATGTCCGCTCGACGAACAGCCGCACCAGCGGCTCGCCGATCCACGCAAGATTCGCGCCGCGGTAGCTGAGGTCGGGACCCGTATCCCAATCTGTCTCGACGTGCGCCAGCGCGGCGGAAATCCGCACCCACGGATCGCCCATCAGGCCATGAATCAGCGGATCGATGCCGAACGCGAGCGCGATGCCGACGACGACCCAAAGATGCGCGCGCGCCGGCCGCGCGACGACGAAAGCATAGACGGGGTAGATGGCGAGGATCATGAGCGCGGCCTCGTGCGCGACGCCGGCGAGACCGAGACTGAGACCGCCGGCCAGATAGAGCCCCGGCTTGCGCTCGCGCTCGGCCAGAACAAAGCAGCCGAGACCTACGCCGCTGAAAAGCACGACGGGCTCGGTGGGAAAAAGCATGCTGGCGAATATCACGTCCATGGGAAATATCGCCACCAGAAACGCCGCGATCAGACCGGAGCGTGCGTCGTAAAGCCGTCGCCCCAGGACAAACGCCGCGACGACGCTGAGGAGCGAGCAGAGAAACGGGAAGGCGTTGGTCGTGAGAGGACTGACGCCGAAGGCGCGATAGAAGAGCGCTGTCGGGCCGACGAGGCCGATCCGGGTGGCCCAGTGCGACGCCGGCGGCGTGAAGCCGCCTTGGCTCAGCTCGAATGCGCGCCGGATATAATGGATATCGTCCTGGCCGTGATAGCCGGTGAAAAAGAAGACACGCAGCGCCGCCGCAACGCCGAGGATAAAAATCAGCGCCGCCGTCGGCGCGATCTTGACTTGTCGCATAGCGTCTCGTACGAGTATCCAAGCTCCGTCGTCGTGTCAAACGAAGCCTGGTCATTCCCGTGCCGTTCCATTCTTTGATCGCGCGCTTTTCCGCCGGGCGGCTTCCCGGCCGGCGGACTGCCCTTCACGCGCACGGCATCGAGGTGCGCGGCAACCTCGAATTTCTCGCGCAGACGCGCGAGGCGCTCGCGCTGCTTGAACCCACACCGTTCTTCTCCGATATCAAACGTTACATCGCCGTCATCCAACAAGGACGCCGCAGCGGCATGAGGGCCAACGCGGAGCGGCCGACGTTCGTCGTCGGCCGGCGGACGTGGCGCCACTCGGCCCTCTGGTACGCCGGAGCGATCGCGCACGACTGCTGTCATTCGAAGCTGTACCACGAAGCCAAAACCACGAGCGGCGGCAAACCGGCCGCCGACTCCTGGACCGGAAGCGACGCGGAAAAAAAATGTCTCGCGTTTCAGATCGAAACGATGCTGTCGTTGGGCGCCGACGAAAAGACGGTTGCTTATCTGAGGGAATTGGAGAAAAATCCCGTCTATCAGGAGCGCAACCGCGGCATGAGAAGCTGGTGGAATTATTTCCGGCGCCGCTGGTAGGATAAAAACCCTTTTCGTGTAAAATGGCGGCTATGAACGGCGGCGAGCGGAGTTACTTCGATCCATTGGTCCTGGCGCGGCTTTCCAATCTCTACTTGAAGGCGCGCTGGGTGGTCGAAGGGACGATGTCGGGCATCCACCGCAGCCGGTCCAAGGGATTCAGCGTCGAGTTCGAAGAACACCGGGAATATTCTCCCGGCGACGAGATCCGCCGCATCGACTGGAAGGCGCTCGGCAAGTTCGACCGTTATTTCATCAAGGAGACGGAAGACGAAACCAATCTCCGGGCGATGCTCGTGCTCGACGGCAGCGCGTCGATGGACTACGGCTCAAACGGCGTCACGAAATTCGAGTACGCGTCGATCCTCACCGCCTCGCTCGCGTATCTGATTTTAAGACAGCAGGACGCGGCCGGCGTGGCGACTTTTTCCAACCGCATCGAATCGTTCATTCCGCCCAAGGCCAAGCGCGGCTACGTCTTCGAGATCCTTCGAGCCCTCGAGGCCCACCGACCTTCCGGCGAGACCAACGCGGGCAAAATTCTTGAGGAGATCGCCAGCAAGATAACGCGCCGCGGCCTGGTGATTCTCGTTTCCGACTTGATCGACGACACGGATGGGGTGCTGAAGGCTCTCCGCCTCTTTCGCTTCAACGGCCACGACGTGATCGTGTTCCACGTCATGGACAGCGCCGAGATCGAGCTGCCGTTCGACGGCAACATTCTCTTCGAGGACATGGAGCGCGCCGATCTCCGAGTGACCGCCGATCCGCAAACCATCCGCCAGGTCTATCGCGGCGTCGTGGAAGAATTCATCGACCAGGTGCGCAAAGAATGTCACGCCAGTGCGATCGACTACCAACTCCTCTCCACCTCCACTCCGCTCGACCGCGCCCTGGTAAGCTATCTCGGTTGGAGAGGTTGAACGCTCGATGACGCTGTTCTTCCTCAATCCGGTTTATCTCTGGGGCCTCGCCGCCGCTTCGCTGCCGGTCGTGATCCACCTGTTAAATCGTCGGCGCATCAAGCGCATGCGCTTCCCGGCCGTTAAATTTCTCTTGCTCTCACAAAGGCGCATCTCGCGCGCCAAGCGGCTGCGCCACTGGTTTCTCCTGGCACTCAGGACCTTTGCCATTCTGATTCTCGCGCTGCTGCTCGCGCGGCCGATTTTTCAGACCGGCGCGGGCCTGTTCGCGGGCGGCGGGCCGGCGAGCATCGCGCTCGTGCTGGATAATTCTCTCAGCATGAAATGGAGCCGCGGCGACGACGGCTTCGCTCAAGCGAAGGAAGCCGTGGCGCGTCTCTTCGCCTCGATCGGTCCCTACGACCGCGCGGCGCTCGTGCCGACGAATGCGGCGGAACTCGAAACGATTCGCTTGAAGCGCGAGAAAGCGGTTCTCCTGCGCGACCTCGACGCCGTTACGATCGCCGACGCGAGCGCCGATTTCGCTCTCGCGCTCGGCCGCGCCTACGAGCTTTTGCGCGAGCCGGCCGCGGAGAAGGAGATCTGGATCGTCACGGATACGGCGCTCACCGATTGGGACCGCTTCAGCCTCGCCGCCGTCAAGCAGTACGATCCCCTCGTCCCGGTGAAAATCATCAAGGTCGGGCGCAAAGACGCGCCGCCGAATGCGGCGGTGCGCGAGATCAACCTCGGCGCCGAGGACGTGAGCGTCGGCCTGCCGATCGCGTTGCGGGCGACGATCGCCAACTTCGGCGACGCAGAGATCAAAGACCTCTTGGTGCAGCTCCGCATCGACGATCAGCCGAAGGAGCAAAAACTCGTCACGCTCGCGCCGCGCGGCGAGACGGAGGCGAATTTTCAATTCGTCCTGGCGAAAGCCGGAAGCCATCACGGAGCGGTGACGCTTAAGAAAGAAGGTTTCGCGGGAAGCCCGGTTTCGTTCTTTACGGTCGAGGCCGAGGATAAAATCAAAGTGCTGATCGTGGACGGCGACCCGCAGACTTCCCTCGTGACGAGCGAAACTTTTTTTCTCAGCCGGGCGCTCAACCCCGACGGCGCCGACAACGCCTCGCCTTTTGCGACGACGGTGGTGATTGCGGAGGGCATGGCATCCGTCCCGCTGGAATCCTATCAGGCGGTCGTCCTCTGCAACGTTGCGGAGATCCCCGACGCGGCGCTCGCGCGCCTCAAAGACTACACGCGCCGGGGCGGCGGCCTGCTGATTTTTCTCGGCGACCGGATTCACGCCGACGATTACAACGCGAAGCTGTTCGATTCGTCGCCGTCGATTTTGCCGGCACGCCTCGGCGCCAAGCGGATCGTCGGCGCGAGCGGCGCGGAAAAAATCGACTGGATCGAGGCCAAACACCCTGTGCTCGCGGCCTTCTCCGATCCGATGCTTTTGGATTCGCTCAAATCGGCGCGCGTTACCGGCTATTTCCGCACCGAAGCCGGCGACGCGTCCGCGCTCGTCCGGCTCGCCGGCGGCGATCTCCTGGCGCTCGAGAAGAAAGCGGGCGCGGGCCGGGTGATTCTCGTCGGCACGTCGGCCGACCGCGACTGGAGCGATCTGCCGGTGAAAACCGCCTATCTGCCGCTCGTGCAGTCGCTGGTGAGTTATCTGCAAGGCGGGAAAAAGGGCTCTCTGGAAAACGGCATTGCGGCGGGCGGCGCAAAGAAATTTTTTCTCCCGCCCGCTTACGTCGGCAAGAGCCTGCGCATCACCCGCCCGGATCGCCGTGAGCGCGAGATCGATCTCGCCGCCGAGGGCAATCGGGCCGCGGGCGCTTTCCGCGAAAACGATCTCGCGGGGATTTACCGCGTGGCGGCGCCGCCTTCGTCGCCGGCCGCCGCCGCGACCGATGTCCAGACCGGCCTGCCGCCGATTTACGCGGTCAACGCGCCGTTCCTCGAATCCCGCATCGAGAGCGTCGGCGAGCCGGAGCTCCAAGCGAAGTTCCGGCCGGCGCGCGCGCAAATCATTCCGATCGAGTCGCTCGACAAAGGCGGCTCGCGGAGCGATCTTTCTCTTCCCTTGTTGCTCGCTCTGATTGTCGCCCTGTTGTCCGAAGGATGGCTCGCGCAGAGATTTTATGGATAGACGCCGCTTCCTCCAATGGGTTTCCTACGCCGGTCTCGCCGCCGCCGGCCTCTCGCCCGGACGCGCGCGCGCCGCCCAGGCCCAGGAGCGGCCGAGGGCGGCCCAGTTCGTCTTCGCCCAGCTCAAATATCGCGGCGGCGACTGGAACCCGCGCTCGCTCGCCGTGCCGCCGCTGATGGAAGAACTGATGCTGCGCACGAGCGTCGAGGCGGCGCCGGCGCGCCGCGAGGTCACGCTCGCCGACCCGGATCTCTTTTCCTATCCGTTTCTTTACGTCGCCGGCAAATACGACTTCGAGCCGTTCGCGCGCGAGGAGATCGACGCGCTCCGGCGCTTCTTATCTTACGGCGGATTCCTGCTTGCGGACGACGCGCTCGGACAGCCGGGCTACGGCTTCGATCAGAGCCTGCGCCGCGAATTGAAGCGCGCATTGCCGGAAAAAGAATTCACCCGCCTGCCGGCGAGCCATCCGGCGATGCGGAGTTTTTATCTGCTGAGAAAAATCGGCGGCGCGAAGATGGTCCATCCCTACGTCGAGGGCATCAACGTCGGCCCTTCGACGCCGGTGATATATTGCCAGAACGATCTCGGCGGCGCGTGGGAGCGCGACCAGCTCGGCAACTGGATCAACTCCTGCACGCCGGGCGGCGAGGAGCAGAGACGCGACGCGTTTCATCTCGGCGTCAACCTCATACTTTACGCCATGACGGAGAACTACAAAGACGATCTGATCCATGTCCCGTTCATCCGCCGGCGGTTGACGAGGTAAAGCGGCGCTGAACAATGAGTGCTGAATGCTGAGTTTATCGAAAACTCTTTGACTCAGCACTCAGGACTTAATAACGATGACGGAAAAATGAGCGAACTTTACTTTATCGGCGGTTTGGCCTGGTGGGTCGTTGCGGCGATCGCTTTCGGCGCGCTGGCCGCGATTGTCTATCAGTTCATCGGCTTGAGGCGGCGCCTCGGCGGCCGGCGCGCGGCGCTTCTGACGGCGGCCCGCGCGGCGGTTTACGCGCTGCTCGTTTTCTTTTTGCTGAGTCCCGGCCTCGTCGAGCAGCGCGCGACCCGATTGCGCCGCCCGCTGAGCCTGTTGATCGACACCTCCGCGAGCATGGCGCTCGCGGCGTCGCCGGGAAAAAGCCGTCTCGATCTGGTCAAGGAAAAACTCCTTGGCGGCAAGGAGCCGCTGATCGAGAAGCTGGCGCGCGACTACGATCTCCGCGTTTACCAGTTTCATACCGTCCTCGAGCCGCTCGCGCCGTCTGCGTTGCCGCAGTTGGCGGCGCGCGGCAAAGGCACCCGCCTTTTGGAAATCGTGCG
Source organism: Binatia bacterium (assembly GCA_041490745.1). GTDB lineage: Bacteria > Desulfobacterota > Binatia > UBA9968 > UBA9968 > JAJPJQ01. The sequence goes on from JBGPTS010000002.1 coordinate 7,862, forward strand.
GCAAGCGAGCCGCGACGCGGGCGCGCATGGCGCGATCTTGCTCGTGAGCGACGGCATCGCCAACGGCGCGAGCAAGGCGTGGTTCGACAAGCTCACCACCCTGAGCAACGTCGAAGGGGCCAACGATGACGCCGCGCTGCCGGCGCCGGTCGTCGCCGTCGGCGTGGGCGAGAGCCGGGGCTACGTCGATCTCCGCATCGCGGACTTGAGCGCGCCCGAGTTCGCTTTTCGCAACCGTGAATTTAAAATCGAGGTGACGATCGAGGCGCGCGGTCTCGCGGGCAAAACCGTGCCGCTGTATTTCAATCGGGGAAAAAATCTCGTCGCCGGCCGCTCGGTCGCGATCGATCGCGACGACTTCGAGCAGCGCGTCACGCTCGCCTATACGCCGAAAGAGATCGGGGCGCTCGGCTTTACGGTCAGCGTGCCGGCGCAGCCGGGCGAGCAGATCGCGGAAAACAACCAGAAGGAATTCAAAGTCGAAGTCCGGCGCGACAAGCTCCGCGTGCTGACGCTCTCCGGTTCGCCGGCGTGGAGCTACCGTTTTCTCCGCATGGCGCTCAAGCAGGACCCGTTCATCGATCTCGTCTCCTTCGTATTTCTGCGCACGCCGACCGACGTGGTCGATGTGCCGGACAATCAATTGAGCCTGATTCCGTTTCCGATCGACGAGATTTTTCTCGAAGAGCTGAAAAATTTCGACGTGGTGTTTCTCGACGACTTTTCCTACCGCTCGTATTTCAACGTGATGTATCTTGAACGCGTGCACGACTTCGTCCGCGACGGCGGCGGCCTCGCCATGTTGGGCGGCGTCCGCTCGTTCGACAGCGGCGGTTACGCCGACAGCCCGCTCCGCGACGTGCTGCCGGTCGAGCTCGACGGCAAAGGCAGATATCAGAGCGAGACGCGCGCGCGCGGCGTGCTCACGCCGTCGGGCAAGGCGCATCCGGTGACGCGCCTCGCCGCCGACCCGCTGGCGAACGAAGAGGCGTGGAAAAAGATGCCCGCGCTGAAGAGCCTGAATCAAGTGCTCAGAGGCCGTGGCGAGACGCTGCTTCAAGCGGCGACGGACGGCGCGGGCGGCGGGCCGCCGCTCTTGACGGTGGGGAAATTCGGCAAGGGCCGCACGCTCGCGCTCATGACCGACGACGCCTGGCGTTGGAGCTTCGGCGCGGTCGGCGCGAAAGAAAGCCCGCAGAATCATTTGAAACTCGTCCGCCACGCGGTGCGCTGGCTCGCGCAGGAGCCGATGTTCGAGCAGGTGCAGATCCGTTCGATCGCCGGCTCGCGCACGCCGGGACAAAAGAGCGAATTTAGAATTCAGGTGTTGAACGACGACTTCGCGCCGGCGGCGCACGCCCAATTGAAGATCGCCGTGACCGGCGCCGAAGGCGACCGGATTCCGCTCGAGGCCGTCGAGGAGGCCGACGGCGATTACCGCGCCGATTTCACTCCCGCCAAAGAAGGCGCGTACCGGATCGAGGCGGAGGCCGCACTCGTCGGCAAGGCGCTCGGCAAGGACCAAAAAAATTTCACCGTCGAGTTTCCCTACGCGGAAACGGAAGACGGCCGGCCGCGGCCCGAGTTGCTCAAGCAGATCGCCGAAACGAGCCGCGGGGAGTTCGTGCCGATCGCCGAGCTCGACGCGAAAACGATGGAGCGCGTCGCGGCGCAACTCGACCGTCTCGCCCCCGCGGAGATCGTCGAGCGGCGGGAAATTCCGCTGTGGAGCATGCTGACGACGTTTTTTATCGTCCTCGTCCTCCTCAGCAGCGAGTGGTGGCTCAGACGGAAATGGGGACTCATCTGAAAAGTAAAATGGTAAAAAGCAAAATAATCATTCTTCTCATCCTCCTCACCCTGTGGCAATGGCTCATCTTGCCCGGCCGCGCATTCAGTTTTTGCCACGAGATCGAAGTCGTCGAGGCGCGCTTCATGCGCGCGGCGACGACGAGCGCCGCGCCCGCCGTGTCGCTCGAGTGGCTCGGCCACTCGACGTTTCAAATCACTTCTTCGAAGGGCACGCGCATCTTGACGGACCCGCACGGGCGCGGCGACCTGCCCGCGCCGAGCGGTCCGCAAGACATCGTCACCACGAGCCACCCGCACGGGCCGCACAGCGCGGTCTGGATGGCCAGAGGACAGCCGGTCGTCCTCGAAGGACTCACGCCGAGCGGCGAGGACTGGAAGAGCGTGCACACGAGCATCCGCGACGTGTCGGTCTATTCGGTTCCCGCGTACCACGACAAGAGCCAGGGCCTGCAGCGCGGCAAGAACGCGATCTTCGTTTTTCGCGTGGACGATGTCTGCATCGCTCACCTGGGCGACATCGGCCATGAGCTGACACCGGCGCAGCTTAAGATGCTGGGCAAGATCGACATCTTGCTGGTGCCGATCGCCGGCGGATTTTACACCGTGACCGCCGCCGAGGCGAAAGAGGTGACGAAACAGGTGAAACCGAAAATCGCCGTGCCGATGCACTACGACTGGGACGGCCCGCTGGCCGACTTCGCGGCCGGCGTCCCGCGCGTTCGGCCTTTGAGCGGGCCGGTGCTGAAAATTTCCAAGGCGGAGTTGCCGCAGGCGACCGAGGTGGTGGTGTTTCCCGTCAGGTTCCGGTGAGATTTTTTTCCGGCGCCGCGCCTGTCGTCGTTGATATTTCCCGCCTGTTCAGCTAATCGAAACCATGATGGAGACGGAGGAGCGAACATGAAAGCCATCCGCGTGCATCAGCATGGCGGCGTCGAAGCCCTGAAGTACGAAGACATCGCCGCGCCCGAGCCCGGCGCCGGGCAGGCGCGCGTGAAAATCGAGGCGATCGGGCTGAATTACATCGACATTTACCAGCGCACCGGCCTCTATCAGCTTCAACTCCCGCTCACCTTGGGCATGGAAGGCGCGGGCGTCGTCGATGCCGTCGGTCCGGATGTGAAGGAAGTTAAAGCCGGCGACCGCGTCGCCTATTCGATGATTCCGGGATCGTACGCCGAATATGCCGTGGTGCCGGCCGCGCGACTCGTTCCCCTGCCGAAAAATATCGACAGCCGGACTGCGGCGGCGACCATGCTTCAAGGCATGACGGCGCATTATTTGACGCACAGCACCTATCCGCTGAAACGCGGCGAGGCCGCGCTCGTTCACGCAGCGGCGGGCGGAGTCGGGCTGTTGCTCGTTCAGATCGCCAAGCGATTGGGCGCGAGAGTATTCGGCACCGTTTCGACCGAGGAAAAGGCGCGGCTGGCGCGCGAAGCCGGCGCCGATGAAGTCATTCTTTACACGCAGCGGGATTTCTTGGCGGAGGTCAAAAGGCTAACGAACGGGCGCGGGTTGGATGTGGTTTACGATTCCGTCGGCCAGACGACGTTCGACAAAAGTCTCGACTGCTTGCGCCCGCGCGGATATATGGTTCTTTTCGGACAGTCGAGCGGCCCCGTGCCGCCGTTTAATTTGGGAACGCTCGCCGCCAAGGGATCGCTCTTCGTGACCCGCCCCACGCTGGTGCATTACGCAATCGAGAGAGGAGAATTGCTTGAGCGGGCGAACGATCTCTTCAAGTGGATCGCAGCCGGAGAATTGAAACTCAGGATCGACAAGACCTTTCCGCTGGCCGATGCCGCTGAGGCGCACCGGCAACTCGAAGCGAGGAAGACGACGGGGAAGGTGCTGCTCCTCCCCTAAACCCCACGCCGCCAAATTTGATTTCAGCCAAAGGACTGATCAGCCTCAGGCTGAGCCGATTTTCGATTTTGGATTGGGGAGGGAAATCGAAAATCGAAAATCTAAAATCCAAAATCTAAAATCGCTAGAATCTCTCCCCTTCCGGCTTGCGCGAAGCGCGGTTACCGCTCGTCATGGCGCGGAGCTTGTCGCGCTGCTCCGGCGACAAAACGGCTTTGGCCTGCTCGATCGTGCGGATGCGCGCGACGCGGATATCGGCCCGCAGCCGCTCGACCTCGCGCACCTTGGCTTCGGCGTTCTTGACGTCGACGGAATCCGCCTTGAGGATTTCCGACAAATCCAATTCCGCCACGCGGAGGTCGGCTTGCTTTTTCACCGCCTCGCGCTCGAAGTCGGTTCTCAACCGCTCCAAATTTTTGACCTGATCGGACGAGAGACTCAGCTCTTCGCGACGGTCGAGCATCATGCTGATGAGCGGACGCTCGTCGGGCTGGTCCCTCGAGCCGCCGAAACGCTCGCGGAAGCGGTCCCGCATGCTCTTGAATTGATGCTCCAGCTCGTCCCAAACCGACGCCGTCTCCCGGTAAAGCCCGGGGCGCGCCCCGCGCTCCTCCGGCTCCGCGGCGACCGGTGCGGCGAGAAATATCAGCAAGGCAAGGACGCTAAAATTTCGCATGGCAGTCTCCTTTCCGGATCGGCGCTCGATACCGAGAATTAAACCGCGCGGTTTCAACCAAGTCAAATGAGGCGCAGGGGGCGGTTCGCCAGCCGCCCTCCTTAGGTTTGCGCCATGCTCTTCTCCGCCTTTGGCTCTTCGAGAAAGACCGCGAGCGCCAAAATCCCGACGAGAATCGCCGCCGCGAGCGCCTGCCAAGCAGTCGAGTAAGAGCCGGTGACATCGACGAGATAACCGAATAGCGGCGTGCCGATGATCGTGCCCACAGAATTGAAAGTGATGACGACTCCGAGCGCCGCGCCGGTGTTGGCCCTACCCGCGATTTCCGCGATCAGCGCGTAGGAAACGCCCTGGTATCCGACCATGCAGACGCCGGCTAAAAAAATCAGCGGTAAAAGAACCCACAGCGAGGTCGTGCCGGGCAGCGCGCCGAGAGCGAAGGTCAACCCGACGGAAAAAAATCCGATCCACAAGAGCACGACCTTGCGCGCGCCGCGAAACAGCCGGTCGCTGACGACGCCCCAGCCGACGCGGCCGATCATGCCGCCTGCTTGCGTGAGCGCGAGCGCCTGGCTCGCCCAGTACGCGGAAAAGCCTCTGGTCTCTTTGAGATAAAGCGGTACGTAGGTAATAAGCGCCATCTGCCCCACCAGGAGAAGCGCGGTGCCGAAGCTAAGGCAGAAAAGACTCTTCAGCCGCAGAATCGACGGCGGCCGCAACGACGGGACATTTTCCACATCAACTAAGCGCGCGCCGAATCCGGGCTCGCGCCAGAGAAACCAGAAGATCGCGCCGAAAATGAGATTAATCAGGCCCAGTCCGACGAACGAGCCGCGCCAGCCCACCAGCAAAACCAGCGAAGGCGCCAAGATCGCCGTGAGCACGCCGCCCGCGGGAACGCCGGTTTGCTTGATGCCCATCGCGGTCGCGCGCTCCTCGCGCTGGAACCATTCCATGACGCCCTTGGTCGAAGCGGGATTCAAGAAGCTGTAGCCCAGGCCGGCGAAAAGAAAAATCACGAACGCCCAGCCGAACGACGGCGCGAGCGCCGCCGCCGCGGTCGAGACGCCCAGAGCGAGGTGGCCGCCGAGCGTCGTCGAGCGGACGCCGAGCCGGTCGGCGAGCCGGCCGGCGCCGAACGAGAACGCCGCCATGCCGAGATAGAACGCGGTGAAAAATAGCCCGATCTCGGCGCGCGAGAGCTGGAGATCCTGCTGGTAAAACGGCGCCAGCGTGTTGATGCCGTATTGCCCGCCGGCGCCGATCACGTGCGAGAGCGTGATCAGCGCGAGCATGTTCCAGCGAAACGGGTCGCGAGCTATGATGTCGGCGGTTGAGAAAGGTGGGGATCGTCGGCTCATTGTCAGATTTCCGAAGTACGGGGACCAAGAGGGATTCTTCGCTACGCTCAGAATGACATTAGCGAGAGTGTCATCCTGAACGAAGTGAAGGATCTCTCTTAAGTTGAGGATTTCATGACATTACGCGCTGACATCTGTCATGTTCCGATGCGAACCGAGTCGGCCGCATCGTTGATCGACCGGATGATGGAGAGCGCGGTCAGCTTTCCCGTGCGCGGGTTTTCACTTGGGACGTTTTCGATGTGGACGGCGAGCCGGCCGAACTCCCCCGCGACTTCGACGTCGTGGCAATTGCGTGTCAGGCCCGGCACCGCGACGATGCGCACGTACGTCCGGTCCGCGCCGATGCCGGCGAGGCTTACCGCCGCGGTGACGTTCACGTTGGCGGGAAAGCCGCGGCACGCCTCGCGCGCCGTGCCAAAAAAAACTTCGCGCTCGCGCTCGAGACCCGCGAGAGTGATTCCATGCTCCACGAGATAGGGCGCGCCTTCGAGGCTCTCGGGCGGCTTGCGCGTCGTGATCGTGACGGACGACACCTGGCCCGTCGCGGCGGATTTGATGCCGTCGAGGCCGGCGATCGCGCCCGACGGCACGAAGAGCCGCCGGCCGCTCTTGCGCGCCGCGTCGACGATTTCGGGATGATCGAGCAGCGCGCCGACGCTGATGACCATGAGGTCCTTGCCGGCGGCGAAAACTTTTTCCGCAAGCGCCGGCACGATCCTGCCTCCCGCCGCTTCGATGATGAGATCGGACGCGGCGATGAGCCGCGGCAAATCGAGATACGGCGGCGGTTTCGAGAACGTCGCCAAAAATTCCCGCGCGGTTTTTTCGCTACGGCTCGACACACCGGCGACGGCGACGGAAAGTTTCCCCGCGTCCGACGCTTTGATGAGCGCCCGCCCGATCGCCCCGCACCCGACGATGCCGATGGAGTTCACAGGCTCTATGTAGCTTGAAGCGGTTTGAAGTGTCAACGAACGGGCCGGCGCGGCCTTTAGATCGAAAAGTTCGTGTCCGGTACGCGCACGTCGCCGATCACCGGCTCGAGGCCGAGAATGCCGAGCACGGTCCGCTTGAGCGCGGCAAGGTTGGCGCTGCCGCGGTCGCGCGGTCTTTTTTCCGTTACCGGGATCACCTCGCGGATGCGCCCGGGAACCGTGGACATGATGATGACCCGGTCGGCGAGAAAGAGCGCCTCTTCAACGTCGTGCGTGACCAGGATCACGGTCTTGCCGGAATGAAGGTAGATGCGCAGCAGTTCGTCTTGCAGCGTGAGCCGCGTCATGGCGTCGAGCGCACCGAACGGCTCGTCGAGAAGCAGCACGTCGGGATCGACAGCAAGCACCCGGGCGAGTGCCGCCCGCTGGCGCATGCCGCCGGAGAGCTGGTGCGGATAGTAGTCGGCGAACGACTCCAGTCCCACGAGGTTCAGCAGGCCGGTCACTTTGTTTTTAATCCGCTCCGGGTTTTGCCGCTCGATCTCGAGGCCGAGCGCGACGTTTTTGTAAACCGTGCGCCACGGATAGAGCGCATGCTCTTGAAAGACGAGATTGTGCCGCGGATCAGGTCCGTGAACGTCTTTCGCGTCGATCCGCACGCGGCCGGCGCTCGGCGCGATGAGACCCGCGAGCACGCGCAACAGAGTGCTCTTGCCGCATCCGGAAGGGCCGACGATCGCCAGAAACTCGCCGTCCGCGACGCTCATGCTGATGCGGTCGATCACCTTGAGCGGCCCGAAAGATTGGACCAGCTTGTCGATGACGATTTTTTGCCGCCGGCCGGCGCCGGCCGGCGGGCTTACAGATATTTCCATTTGAGCAACCTGCGCTTCAACCGCTCCAAAAAGTAACCGTCCAGGATCGCGGAAACAAATCCGATGACGAAAATCCCCGCCAGTACCGCCGTCATGTCGGCGATCTCGCCGGCGAAGTTGATGAACCAACCCAACCCGATGTTGACGCCGCCCACCATCTCCGCGGCGATGAGCGAGCGCCAGGCGTTGCCGAAGCCGACCTGGGCGCCGGTGACGATGGCGGGAATAACTTCGGGCGCATAAACTTTGACGAGGAGCTGCATACGGTCGGCCCCGAGCAGGCGGGCCACGTCCACGTGCAGCGGCTCGACCTGCTCGACGGCGTTCATCACCGACACGGTCATGGGAAAAAACGCCGCGATGATGATGACGAGAATGATCGGCGCGTCGCCGAACCCGAGCAGGATAATAAAGAGCGGCACCCAGGCGATCGGCGGGACCGATTGCAGGATCGAGACCAGCGCCCGCACCGTGCGGCGAAAAAACGTCCAGATGCCGCAGACGAGACCGATCGTCAATCCGAGGACGGAGGCCAGGACAAAGCCGACCGAGAGCCGCAAAAAACTTTTTCCGACGGTGACGAGGAACGCTTCCCGGCCGAGTTCTTGGAAAACCCTGACCAAGACTCTGCGCGGCGCGGGGATGAGGTAGGCGGGAAAGATCAGCGCCGCAATCTGCCAGCCGGCCAAGATGGACAGAAAGGCGATCGCGTAGGGAAAAACTTTGACGAACCGGGTTTCAACCGCCCCGCGGCCCTCCGGGCGCTCTACGGTTTCTGCCGTTCCAGCTCGTTCTGCCATCGCAAATCGACCACGCTGCTGAGAGGAACGTCGGTCTTGAGAATCTCCAGGCTTTTCATCACGCTGATCAGCTCTTCCATCCGCTTGAGATCGGCTTTGCTGAGACGCCAGTCGAAAATATTCGTCTTGAGCGATTGGAGCATGATCTCCTCGGGCGCGATCGTCTTGCCCTCCATCGCGAGCCCCTCTTCCGCCATGAACGCGGGCGCCAGGACGCGGGCCGCCTCGGCCGGCTTTTCCTTCATGAACTCCATGCTGCGTTTCAGCGCGGCGAGACTCTTCCGCACCGCGTCGGGCCGTTCCTTGATGAGCTTGCCGGGGACGATCACGACCATGCAGGGGAACGGCCAGACTTTGCCGACCTCGTATATTTCCGTCACCGGGGCCGAAGCCTTGGCTATGCTGTCATAAGGCTCGAAGAGAAACGCGGAGTCCACGCGTCCGGCGCGGAGAGAAGCGAGCGCCGTGGAAGGCGCCGTGTACATGATCTGCACGTCTTTCTCCGTCAAGCCCGCGTTTTTGAGCACGACGCCTTTGAGCACGATGTCCGCCGTGCTGCCGGCCGCCTGGCTCGCCAGGCTTTTCCCCTTGAGGTCTTTGAGCGATTTGATGCCGCGGTCGTTGCGCGCGACGAGCGAATGATAGCCCTCTTGCACCTTGCCGACGATCTTGAGGTCGGCGCCCTGCGCCGTCCAGGTAATCGCGTTGGTGAAACCGAGCACGCCGATGTCCGCCTGATCCGTCACCAGCCCCTTGACCAGCGTCGGGCCGCTGGTGAACATGGTCACCTGCGCGTCGAGACCTTCAGCCGTAAAAAAACCTTTGTCGCGCGCGACCACGACCGGCGCGTCGTCGAAGACATGCACGTAAGCGACGCGGAGCTTTTCCGCGGCGATCGATGGAGCCGCCGCGATCAGAGAAACGACGATAACCGATAAAACGGTTTTGATTCTCATACTGGTTCCTCCGTGATCGAGAGGATGCGTTCCCGAATTTTTGCGACCGATGGGTGAAGTCTAGTCCGCGGCCCTCCGCTAATCAAGAGGAAGTTCCGAGCCCGATCACGCCGGCGATCGACACATAGAACCAGAGCGGCAGCGTCCGGCGCGTGAATCTGCGGAGAGCCTCCGCGGAGAATAACCGCGGCGGGGCGGTCGGCGCTCGTATGAAGGAAGGCAGCGACTAGGCTAGGCTAACTTCGGAACCGCCGTATATTCGAATGGAATCCTCCTCCATTCGGTAGCCTGACGTAATGAGCGTTACAATGCTCCGTACGTTGCGGCTGACGTCGCCTATGCCGTTGACGGGAAATCCGCCTTGCAAGAACCGTCCGATCAGCTTCTCGTCCCCCAGAGCCACGATCCGGAGCGATTCGGGCTTGTCCTCTTTGAAATAGTGCTCGGTCCCACGGGTGCAGTGGTCCAGTTCTCTCTGCAGCTTCGCCGATATTTTTAGCCCCACAAATAACCGTTTATCGAAATCGTCCATGTCGGCGTCCCCTTCCGTCCTTGAGCCTCAGCGCTCCATCAAGCTTGCTCCGATTCAGGGCCGGATGCAATCGGTTGGAGCAACAATCGTCTTTTTCTAGAAACGATACAACATCCAATAGACCATCACGCCGGTGACCGAGACGTAGAACCAGAGCGGCAGCGTCCAGCGCGCGATGCGCTTGTGGTCGATGAAATCGGCCTTGAGCGCGCGCGTGACCGTGACGAGGACGAGCGGCACAATCGCGACCGCGAGGATCGTGTGCGACACGAGGACGGCGAAATAAATTTTGCGTATCCAGCCGTGGCCGGCGAAGGGAACCGAGCCGACGTGGTAGTGATAGATCAGATACGAAATCAGAAACAGCGAGGAAGTCGCCAGCGCCGTGAGCATGCAGCGGCGATGCGCGGCGACGCGGCCGCTGCGGATGAAAAGATAGCCTGCCCCGAGCAGCAGCGCGCTGGCCGAGTTCAACGCCGCATTGAGGCCGGGCAGCGACGAGAGCGGAATCAAGGCAATGGCGAAGTAAGCGGCATCAAGGCAACCGCGAAGTGAGCGGTGATCATGGCAACCGTGAAATGAGCGGTGATCATGGATGGATATCGGGCAGAAGCATCAGGCTCAGAAAAATGCAGAGGAACAACGGCGTGAGGGCGATCAACGTAAGCGTCGAACGCTCGAACTTGAGGTGCATGAAGTAGAGCGCGACCATCGCCGCCTTGGTGAAAGCCATGCCGACCAGCAGGACGACCATGATGAGCCTGGGCATATGCGCGTAGGCGACGATGACTTCCGCGATCGTCAGGCCGAGAAGCCACCAGAAAACTGCCATGTAGTTGGGTTGCGGATGCGCGTGCGTTTGCGCCTGGGCGGTTGTCATCGTTCTTCTCCCGTCGTTTGACCTATATCAGATAGACAAAAGTGAAAATCAAAATCCACACCAGATCGACAAAGTGCCAGTAAAGACCGGCGATCTCGACGTGTTTCGGGCCGTAGCGGCCGCGCAGGCACGCCGCCAAAACGCAAGAGTTGTAAATCACGCCGCCGGTCACGTGCATGCCGTGAAAACCCGTGAGCACGAAAAAAGTCGTCGCGAACAGGTGCGTGCTGAAGGACATGCCGATTTCCGGCAACCGCTCGGTGATCAAGTGGGTCCACTCGTACGCCTGGCATCCCAGGAACAGCAGCCCGCCCAGGATCGTCAACAGGAGAAATTTTTTGAAGCTTTTCTTGTCGCCCCCTTGAATCGCAGACAGCGAAAGAACCATGGTTACGCTGCTGACGATCAGCAAGAAAGTCATGAACGCCGTGAGATTGATCCCGAGCGTCTGCGACGGCGGCGGCCAATTTGCGCTGTGGTGGCGCAAAAGGGCGTAACCGACGATCAAGGCACCGAACGACGTCGCGTCGGCGGCGAGAAAAACCCACATGCCGAGCTTGCCCCAGCTTTCCGGAGTCAGGGGCGATTCCGCGGCTTCGGGGGCGGAACCGATTGCAGCAGCTTCGCTCATCTTCCACTCTCCTTGTGAATCCAAGCCAACTCTAAAGGCGGCGCGCTCTCGGCGGCGGCACGGGCTTTTCTCGCCGCGCGCCGGTAGGAGTAAACGAAAAACCCCACGACCGAGAAAAGAATCGTATAGGGCATCGCCATGAGAAAAATCACGCTCCAGTTAAACGCGTCGGTCAACCGCGCGCCGCCGGCGCCGTTGAGGCATACCGCACAGGCGTGAGCTGCGCTTTGGGATGTGAATAACGCGACGACGATCAGCCCATGAAGCAGAATTCGTGCTTTCATAAAATCCAGTAGCCGAGAATTATCCTATCGTTTCGCAACTGTCAACCAAACTTCGCCAAACTTCCGCTAGGACAGATAGACCAACCCGTAGAGCACCGGCCAGAGCGCGACGACGAACGTCCAGTACATCGCCGAGAGCTGGACGCCGGCGTAATCACGCTCTGAAAAGCGTCCCTTCCACGCGTGCCTGAGAACCGCAAGCAGCCAGATCGCCGCGCCGGCGACGTGCGCGCCGTGACAGCCGATCAACGTGTAGAACGTCGCGCCATAGACGCCGCTCGAAAGCGTGAGGCCGTAGTGAATGAGACGAATCCATTCGTAGCCCTGAACGGCGAGAAAAATCGTTCCCAGCGCGGCGGTCAAAACCAGCCGCTGCAACAGCGCGGCGGATTTTCCCTGGCGCGCGGCTCTTAGCGCGAGATGCATCGTGACGCCGCTAAGCAATAGAATGATGGTGTTCATCCCCGTCACGGCCACGGGGAGCCGCGGCTGAAACGGCGGCGGCCATTCGGGGCCGGCAAGGCGGAAAACGATAAACGCGCCGATCAGGCCGGCGAAGAACATCGTCTCCGCGGCGATGAACATCAAGATGGCGAGACGCGCGTTGCTGAAGATCGGCTGCGGATAAATCGGCTCGCCGCCGCCGAAGGCGGGAACCGGATCGATCACTTTGCGTAGAATCGCTTCGCGTGCCATAAAAACAGCCATCAGGCATCAGGATAGTAGGGGCACGGCATGCCGTGCCCCTACGCGAGCCGACGCCATCCGCCTATCTAACTACCATGTACGCTACCAACGCGCCGATGTAGAGCAAGACGATCGCCGCCAGGATAAGACCGACGCGGAAATTCTTCGCTTTGACATTTGCCCGCTCCATCGTCGCTACCCAAGAAGCTACCCAGAAGCTACCCAAGAACCGGCGGGATGCGATCGAACGCCATGGCGACGAGCAGCGCCGGCAGGTAAATCAACGACGCGAACAGCAGCCGACGCGCTCCGGCAGCGCTATAGTTCATCGCCAGACGCACGCCGCAGGCGAGAAAGCCCGCGCCGAGTACCAGCGCGGCGACGAAGTAGATTGCGCCGGCCATGCCGACAAGCGTGGGCAGCAAGCTCACCGCGAGCAGCGCGAAGCAATGCTCGATAATCTGCCGTCCGGTGCTGCGCCCGTCGGGCTCGACGATCGGCAAAAAGCGGATGCCCGCGCGGCGGAAATCTTCTCGATAGATGTAGGCGATCGCGAGCGTATGCGGAATCTGCCAGAGAAAAAGAATGGCGAATAAGATCCACGCCGCGATGTCGAGCTCGCCGCGCGCCGCAGTCCAGCCGATCACCGGCGGCAGCGCGCCGGGCACCGCGCCGACGACGCCGCAGAGCGAGCTTCGTTGCTTGAGCGGCGTGTAGGCGAAAAGATAACACGCGACGATCGCCCCGGTGACGAGCGCGCTCAGAAGATTCACCGCCAGCGCAAGCACCGCCAGGCCCGCAACGGCGAGCGCGACGCCGAAGAACAGCGCTTCGGGCGGCAGAATCCGGCCGTCGGGCAGCGGCCGACGCCGCGTGCGCTCCATCAGCGCGTCGGCGCTGCGTTCCAAATATTGATTCAGCGCCAGCGTGCCGCCGGAGGCGAGCGCCGTGCCGACGAGCGTGGCGACGAGACGCGAATAACCGGGAGAGGAGTCGGCGCCGAGATAATAGCCGACGAAGGTGGTGACCAGGACCATCAACGAGATGCGCGGTTTGGTCAGCTCGAAAAAGTCCGCGCACCTGCGATAGCCGCTGCCGACCGCGACCTCTGCCGTGGCTCCGCCGAAACTCATGCCGAAATCTCCTCCGAGCCGCGCGCCCGGCCGACGGCGACGAAGCCGCGTTCCTCGGTCAAGCCCCCCCGCGAAAAATGTTTAAACGATCTAAGCGTCAAGACCAGGCTCGCCGCCAGCATCAGCGCGCCGACGACGACGTGGCTGGTCCTTAGACTCACCGCGACGCCGGCCGGCAAAGTCATGACGAATTTGCCGATATAAGCGCCGAGACCGAGCGCTAACTGCGCGAAGAGCAACGCGCCGAGCCAGGCGAGAGGACCGAGGAGCGGCCGATTGCGCGACTGGAGTTTGAAGACGCGCCCGCCAAGAAGCATGACATGCAGCGCGACGAGGCCGGCGCCCAGGAGATGAAAGTCGAGCAGCTCTCCGGTGTGGCGGAGGATCGCGCCGAAAACGATCTGGCCGTAGATCAAAATCGTTGTGAGCGCCGCGAGCCGCTGAAGCCGGGCCGCGTCCGGGATTTGCGCCTTGGGCGGTTCTTTTTTCCAATCGTCGGAAGTCAACAGTGCGAGACCGACGGCGACCGCGAAAAATGCCTGCGCCAGGCAGGCGTGAATAATCGCGAGCGTCTGTTCCAGCAGCACAACGCGGAGCCCGCCGACGACGCCTTGCGCCACGACCAGAGCGACGGCCGCGGCGCCGAGCCGGCGGAGCCGCGCTTGCGGCTCGCAGAGCCAGAGCATGACGGCGAGCGCGATCGTGCAGAGTCCCACCGCGGAGGCGACCAGCCGGTGGCTGTGCTCGTAAAAAATATTGCCGACCATCAGAGACCAGGGGTAGAGAAACGGATTGTAACCGAACGTCGTCGGCCAGTCGGGCACCGCGAGCCCCGCGCCTTTGCTGGTGACGAGACCGCCGACGAAGAGCAAGAGCAGCGTCGCCGCCGCGTTCGCGAGCGCGACACGGTGAACGGCCGGGGAAAAGGATGAAGGTTGATGACGGATGAGGGATGAATCCGAGTTTTCGCCTTCCGCCTTCATCCTTCCGCCCTTGTCTAGTGCGATCTCGCCGCGCTGCCGGCGCCCAACTGTCGGTTCTGCGGCAACCAGTCTTCCGTGACTTCCGGCGAGCTGTATTCGTACGGGCCGCGATAGACGACCGGCTGCGTCTCGTAATTTCCGTGCGGCGGCGGCGAGGCGGCGCTCCACTCGAGCGAGTTGGCGAGCCACGGATTGCGCTCGGCCTTCTTTCCGACAAAGAGGCTGGCGAAAAAATTGTAGATGAACGGAATTTGCGACAGACCCAGAAGAAAAGCGCTCACGGTAATGAAAACGTTGATGCCTTGAAGCGGCTGGAGAAATTCGTATTGCATCGGGTTGTAGATGCGGCGCATGTGGCCGCCGACGCCGAGAATGTGCATCGGGAAAAACGCCCCGTTGAAGAAAATGTAAGTGAGAACGAAATGAATCTTTCCCAGCGGCTCGCTCATCATGCGGCCGAAAATCTTGGGAAACCAGTAATAAACCGCCGCGAACAGCGCGAAGATGATTCCCGCCACGACGTAATGGAAGTGCGCGACGATGTAGTAGGTGTCGTGGATGAAAATATCGACCGGGGTCGCGGCCATAAAAATGCCGCTGAGTCCGCCGATGACGAAATTGGAGACGAAGCCGAGGGCGAAGAGCATCGGCGAGCTAAACCGGATTGAGCCGCCCCAGAGCGTGCCGAGCCAGTTGAACGTCTTGATCGCCGAGGGAATCGCGATCACCATCGTGGACATCATGAAGGCGGTGCCGAGCAGCGGGTTCATGCCGGAAACGAACATGTGATGGCCCCAGACGACCCAGGAGAGAAAGGCGATGGAGATCATGGAGAAGGCCATCGCGTGATAGCCGAAGATGGGCTTGCGCGAAAACGTCGAGAGGATATCCGAGGTCACGCCCATCGCGGGCAGGACGAGAATGTAAACTTCCGGATGGCCGAAGAACCAGAAGAGATGCTGCCACAAAAGCGGCTCCCCTCCTCCTTGCGCGAGGAAGAAGCTCGTCCCGAACATGCGGTCGAACAGAAGCATCGCCAGCGCGGCCGTGAGCACCGGCAGCGCGAGCAGCAAGAGGACGGCCGTGATGAAGAGCGACCAGATGGTGAGCGGCATGCGGAAGTATGTCATGCCCGGCGCGCGCATGTTGACGATGGTCGTGATGTAGTTGATCGATCCCATCAGGGACGAGATGCCGAGGATAATGAGGCTGATGATCCAGAGGTGCTGGCCCCATTCGACGCCGGTGAACGACGCTTGCGCCGAGAGCGGCGCGTAGGAAGTCCAGCCGCCGGCCGCCGGCCCGCCGGGAACGAAAAAACTCGACAGCATCACAATGCCGGAAACGAGGCCGACCCAGAAGGAAAGCATATTGAGCTTGGGAAACGCCATGTCGCCCGCGCCGATCATCAGCGGGATTAAAAAATTGCCGAAGCCGCCGACCATGATCGGCATGACGACGAAGAAAATCATGATCGTCGCGTGCATGGTGAAAAACGCGTTGTAGGTCTGCGGCGGAATGATGCCGCCGTAGGCGTACGGTTCCGGAAGCCAGCCCAACCCCGGTACGGCCGTCTCCGGCCAGGCGAGCTCCCAGCGCATCGACATGGCCAGCAGACCGCCGATGATCAGCATGAACAGGCCGAGAAAGATAAACTGCCGGCCGATCATCTTGTGATCCGTCGAAAAGACGTAGGTGCGTAAGAAGCCGAGCTCGTGATGGGCCGTCGCATGGGCTGTCGCCGTGTCACTCATCATTCACCTCGTGTTCGTGTTTCGTGTTCGTGCTCGTGATTGGGAATTCCGTTGCTCGCTACCAGCCCTTGCTTTACGAACACGAGCGACGATCACGAGACACGGTATTTATTTCTGAGGCCACGTCTCTTGGACCCACTTGGCGTATTCTTCCGGCCCATCCACGTAAAGCCAGCCCTTCATTCCGGAATGGCCGAAGCCGCAGAGCTCGGCGCAGGGCAGTTCGTACTTGCCGGGTTTCACCGCTTCGAACCAGACCAGAATGTCTTTTCCCGGCAGCGCGTCTTGCTTTAAGCGCAGGTTGGGCAGGAAAAAGCTGTGGATCACGTCTTTCGACTTGAGCACGACGTGGACGACTTTCTTGAGCGGAACGTGGATGTCGTTATCGACCTGATAGTCGTCTTCGGTACCGAATTTGCCATCCGGCCCCGGATAGACAACTTCCCAGTTGAATTGCTTCGCCGTCACCTGCACCTCGACGTCGGCGGGAGGCGCGTGCGACTTGATTTTTCCCCAGGTGGAGACGCTCATGAACGACAACGTGAGAAACACGATGGCCGGAATGACCGTCCAGATAATCTCCAGCGTGGTGTTGCCGTGCGTGTAGGTGGCGCGGCGGCCCTCGCGGCGGCGGTACATGATGAGGAAAATAATCATCAACGCCGTCACGAGAATCAGCGCCGCGCCCGTGATGTAGTAGATGATGTAGAACAGGCGGTCGATCTCTCCGCCAAACGTCGAAACGTCCTCCGGCAGCCAGCTCATCATGAGATCAATTTTCCTTTTTTGGTTTATCCCGACCCAAAATTTTTTCGCGGCAAGGTTTTTCGATCCGTTCTTTTTCGATCGGGTTCTACTTTTTTGGTTCTTGCTAACATAGCCATGTGGCCTTTGCAAGAGGAATCGCCCGGTCCGCCGCGGCAACCGCGTAAAAACCCCGCGGCTTGAGCGGTTTTGAATATCGTGATAATCATATATATCTATGTCCGAGTCCAATTCCGGCCAGCTTCAAACCTTTAAAGCCGAATTCTTCAAGGCGCTGGCGCACCCGCTCCGCATCCGCATCCTGGAGCTCCTTCTCGAGGGCGAACAAAGCGTCCAGGAGATCCAACGCGCGCTCGGCATCGACCAGCCGGTCGTCTCGCAGCAGTTGGCGATCCTTCGCGGAAAGAACATCGTCGAGCCGCGCAAACAGGGCACGGCGGTTCGGTACGCCGTCCGCGATCGAGCCCTTGGGGAATTGCTCGGCGTCGCGCGCAAGATTTTCAACAACCATCTTATGGGCACGCAAACCATGCTGCGCGAGCTGACGCGCGAGAGCCGAAGGCGATAAGTGCGATTGTTTTCCAAAATTCTGCGCGTAGGCGTCGTCACCGAGCCCTTCGACGACGCGGGAGAAGAAGTCGAGCTCGCCAGGCAAGTGGCGGCAAAGACGCAAAAAGTCTTGGGGCGAGCCGTCGGAATCCGCCAGGTCGATGCCGGTTCGTGCAACGGGTGCGAGGTGGAGATCACCGGCTTGACGAGCCCGGTCTACGATCTGGAGCGCTTCGGCCTTCATTTCGTCGCCTCACCGCGTCACGCTGACATGCTGCTGGTCACGGGACCGGTCACGCGGAATATGGAAGTGCCGCTGCGTAAAACGTACGAGGCCGCGCCGGACCCGAAGATCGTCGTCGCCGTCGGGGACTGCGCGAAAACGTGCGGCGTCTTTAAAGGAAGTTATGCCGTGGTAGGCGGTGTGGATACGGTCATTCCGGTCGATGTCTTCGTTCGTGGGTGCCCTCCTGAACCGGCCGACATCCTGCGCGGAATCCTGGCGGCCCTCGATCGCCTGCCGCCGAAGTGAATGCGGACCTGACGCTCATGGGTGTTCTCGTCAACGGCGCAATCGTGTGTTATCTCGCGGGCGCGCTCGCCGCGCTGTCGGGCAACGATCGCCGGGGACGCTTACTGGGAGCCTCGGGCGCGCTTTTGGGCGCGGTCTTTTCGTTGGGCCTCGGAGTTACGGCGCTCGCGACCGGCTCGGTCTTCATCGCCTCCTTCGACTTTCTTCCGTTAACCGGACTGGCGCTCCGCATCGATGGGCTAAGCGCGCCGTTCCTCATTCTGACCGGGCTTGTCGGAGCGGCTTCGGCGGTTTACGGCTTCGGATACTCGGCGGCGTACGAAAATGTTTATTCCCTGCGCAAACTGGGCGCGCTGTTCAATCTCTTGCTCCTCACGCTCACGCTCCAGGTCATGGCCGACAACGCGCTGACGTTTCTCCTCCTATGGGAAGCCGTGTCGTTGCTCGCGTATCTCCTGGTGCTGACGGAGCATCGCGAGCCGGCGACCGTTCGAGCAGCAAACTGGTACGTCGCGATCACGCACGTCGGATTCGCCGCGTTGCTGGCGATGTTTTTTCTCCTCGCGGCCGGCGACCCGACGGCCGGTTTCGATACGCTGCGCGCCAACGCGCCCAACGTGACGGCGCGGAACGTAATTTTTCTCCTCGCGCTGATCGGGTTCGGCGCCAAAGCCGGCATGATTCCGCTCCACGTCTGGCTCCCGATGGCCCACCCCGTTGCGCCGAGCCATGTCTCCGCGCTCATGTCGGGGGTCGTCATCAAGATGGGCATTTACGGCTTTTGCCGCGTCGCGCTCGATCTCATGGGCGGCGGCCCCGCCTGGTGGGGCGGCGCGGTTCTCGCGTTGGGAGTCGGGTCGGCTCTCTTCGGCGTCCTCTATGCTTTGATGGAGCACGATCTCAAACGTCTGCTCGCGTATCACTCGGTGGAGAATATCGGCATCATCTTCATCGGCATCGGCGCCGGATTGCTGTTTCAAAGTTACGGCTTGACGAAGTTGGCCGTCCTCGGCTTCGTGGCGGCTCTGTATCACGCCATCAATCACGCCTGCTTCAAGGGGCTGCTGTTTCTCGGCGCGGGTTCGGTTCTGCACGCGACCGGCACGAGAAATATGGAAGAGATGGGCGGCCTCATCAGGAAGATGCCGCGCACCGCGCTCGCGTTTCTGATCGGCGCCGCGGCGATTTCGGCGCTCCCGCCGCTCAACGGATTCGCCTCCGAGTGGCTTCTCTTCCAGACGCTGCTGGGCGGCGCGCAAATCCCCGAGCCGGCGGTTGCCTTGATGATACCGATCGCGGTCGCCCTGCTGGCGCTCACGGGCGGTCTTGCCATGGCTTGTTTCGTCAAGGCTTTCGGCATCACGTTTCTTGCGATCCCCCGCTCCCATGCGGCGGAGCAGGCGCATGAATCTCCTGGGTCGATGCAGGCGGGCATGGGAATTCTCGGATTCGCCTGCGTCGCTCTCGGATTGACTCCGTTCCTGGTGGTTCCCGTGTTGGGCCGCGCCCTTGCGGGGATCGGCGGGCTCCCTTCGGACGCGGCGCTCTTTTCGCTCGCGCTGCCGCTCGGCGTTCCCGGCACGTCCGGCTCGATGTCCTCTCCGTTTCTAGCCGCCGGTTTGCTGATCCTCCTCGGACTTGTCGCGCTCGCGCTCCGGCTCGCCGGCGTAAATCGTCGAACCCGCGTCGGCGACACTTGGGGTTGCGGCAGGATCGCGCAGACGCCGAGGATGCAGTATACGGCTACGGCCTTCGCCGAGCCGCTTCGGCGCGTCTTTGCCGAACTCTATCGACCCACGAAAGATCTCTCGATCGATTTTCATCCGGAGTCTAAATACTTTGTCCAATCCATCGAGTATCAGAGCGAAATTCACCCTTGGTTTGAAAAGCTGCTCTATCAACCGCTGATCGGAATTTTTCATAGGATCGCCGATCGTGTCCGCGGGATACAAGCTGGCTGGCTGGGCCTTTACCTGACCTACATGCTCGTCGGTCTTATCGCGTTACTGGTTTTTGCGTGGTGGATGCCATGAGCCGCTGGTCGGTGGAAATTTTCCAGGTCGTCTTCGCGGTGTTGGTGGCGCCGGGGCTGGTGGGTTTGATCCGCTGGATCAAAGCGCGGCTGCAGAGTCGGCTGGGCGCGCCGGTGTGGCAGCCGTACTTCGAACTCAGGAAACTTTTTCACAAGGAAGCCGTGGTCTCGACCAACGCGTCGTGGCTTTTTCGCTTTGCGCCGTACGCCGTCTCCGCCAGCACACTCGCGATCGTCTTTCTTGTTCCGGTGCTCGTGGCGCCGCGCGGTTTAGATAGCGTGGGGGACCTGTTCGTCGTCGTTTATTTGCTCCTGCTCGGAACCTTTTGGCTCGCGCTCGCCGGCCTCGATCCGGGGTCGGCCTTCGGCGGCATGGGCTCGAGCCGCGAGGTCACCGTCGCCGCGCTCGCCGAGCCGACCACCGCCACGGCGATTTTCTCGCTGGCGCTCGGGGCCGGCTCGACCAATCTTGGAGCGATCGTTGTCGCGACGCTGAACGATCCCTGGACGGTATTGACGCCGGGCCACCTGCTGGCTTTTGCCGCGCTTTTTATCGTCGCCGTCGCCGAGACGGGCCGGCTTCCCGTCGACAACCCGTCGACGCACCTGGAGCTGACGATGATTCACGAGGCGATGATCCTCGAATATTCCGGCCGATATCTCGCCCTGCTCGAATGGGCGGCGTGGCTGAAACTTTTCATCTTCGTCTCGCTGCTCGCGAATCTGTTTTTTCCCTGGGGTATTGCAACGACGCTCACGCTGAGCGCGCTCTCGTGGGCTGCGATCGCGTTGCTCGTGAAGCTTCTGCTTCTCGCCATCGTGATCGCCGTGATGGAAACCCGCGTCGCCAAGCTCAGACTGTTTAGAGTGCCGGAGCTGCTCACCGCGTCGTTCCTGCTGGCCCTGCTTGCGATCACATCGTCGTTTCTCTTGAGGTAAGACATGAGCCCGCTTTTTTCACAATTGGCCGTGCTGGGATCGAGCCTGACGCTCATTTTCGCGCTGATGCTTTTGTGGCACCGCAGCGTTCATGCCTACACCACCGCCTTCATGTGGCAGTCGGTGGTTTTGGCCGCGATCGCCGCCGTCGTCGCCTACTTCGAGCGCGAGACCGAGCTGTACTTTGTCGCGGCGATGTTTCTGTTGTTGAAAGGATGGCTCATTCCGCGGCTCTTGCGCCGGATGGAAGAGCCGTTCGGCGCCGAGCAGGAGCTTCAACCTTACGTCAATACGGCGACCTCGCTGCTCGTCTGCGGTCTGCTCGTGTTGTTCGCCTACGCGGTGTGTCGCCCGGTCGTCGCATTGAGCCGCCTCCCGACCCGCGCGGGCATGCCTCTGGCGCTCGGCCTCATCTTCGTCAGCCTATTTGTCATCGCGAGCCGCAAGAAAGCCCTCACGCAGGTGATCGGGTTTCTCATGTTGGAAAACGGCATCGCCCTTCTCGCCGTGCTCGGGACTTACGGCATTCCCTTCGTCGTCGAGATCGGCGTCTTTCTGGATTTGTTGCTCGGCTTCATGGTGATGCAACTATTCATCTACCGCATTCGCGAGACGTTCGAGAGCATCGATGTCGAGCAACTCGGGAGACTGAGGCATTGACGGGAGGCGGCGCATCGTGATTTTTCTCCTGCTCTTGTTTCCGCCGCTTTTGGCGGCGGCCCTCGCCGCTCTGGTAAAACCGTACCGCGGCTGGGTCGGTTGGATCACCGCGGCGTTGTCCTTCGCTCCTCTGGGCGCGGCGCTGTCGATTTGCGCGCGCGTGCTGGAGGGGGAAGTCTTGACGTCGGGCGCGGGAGAATTCTTGCGCGCCGACGGGCTTTCGGCTCTTCTCGCCCTCTGCATCGGTTTTGTCGCCGCGCTGGCGGCGTGGCTCGGTCCGGGGCTGGCCGTGGACGACGGCTACGACGCGGCGGAGCGCCGGAGCTATCGCGTCTTCTCGAATTTGTTTGCGTTCACCATGCTCCTCGCGGTCACGGCGCACAACGTGGGCGTGATGTGGGTGGCCGTGGAGGCGACGACCATCACGTCCGCGATGCTCATTCCGCTCCATATCACGAAGGCGTCGGTGGAAGCGTCGTGGAAGTACATACTGATCGGCTCGGTCGGCATCGCCCTGGCATTCGTCGGAACGGTCTTGGCCTACTTCGATTTCGTCAACCTCGCCGGCGAGCAGCCTACCGCGCTCAACTGGACCTCGCTCCTCCACTCCGCGCCCGTCCTCCACGACGCGGTGCTCAAGCTCGCGTTTGTTTTCATTCTGATCGGTTACGGGACCAAGGCCGGCCTTGCACCCATGCACACATGGCTGCCGGACGCCCACTCCGAATCGCCGTCGGCGCTCTCGGCGATGATGTCCGGCGTTTTGCTCGCGGTGGCGATTTACGCGATCGTGCGCTGGAAGATCGTCGTCGATGCCGCCGTCGGGCCGGCGTTTACCAACCGGCTCCTCATCGCGCTGAGCCTCCTGTCGCTCGCGATCGCCGCGTTCAGTCTGATCGGCCAGCGCAATTACAAGCGGATGCTGGCGTATTCGAGTATCGAGCACACCGGTCTCACCTGCCTGGGCCTGGCGCTCGGTCCGCTGGGAATATTCGCCGCCATGCTGCACATGGTCAATCATACGGTGACCAAATCGATGATGTTTCTGCTCGCCGGGCGCGTTCAACAGCGGTACCGATCGACCGAGATCGCCGAGGCGACCGGTCTCGCGGGAACGATGCCGGTCACGGCGGGCTTTTTCGCCGCGGGAATGTTCGCGATCGCGGGCCTGCCGCCGTTCGGGCTGTTTATTTCCGAATTTGCTCTGGTGCGCGCCGGTTTTGCCGCCGGGCGAGCGTGGCTCATGGCCGCGGTGCTCGTGCTGGTCGTCGTGGCGTTCACGGCGCTCGTGACGCATTTGAACCGCATGCTCTACGGGACGCCGCCCCAGTCGATTTTTGTCGGAGAACGGGAGCGCTGGGCGCTCGTGCCGCCGGCGCTCTGCCTGCTGATTCTGCTGATTCTGGGTTTGATGTTGCCCGAGCCGTTCAGCCGGTTGCTCAACAAGGTCGTGGAGATCGCCGCGCCATGAAGGATTTCGGCTCGATCGTCGAATCATTGGAGCGAGTCTTATCGGGGCGCGCGACTTCGTGCCGGATCGCGCGTGGCAACGAGCTTCATTGCCGCGTCGATCGGATCGCCGTCCGGGATCTGTTCGAAACGCTGAGCCGAACGTTCGGCGCCGAACTCATGCTCATGGTGGGAAACGACCGCCGCGAGGACCGGGGCGGCTTCGAAATCCATTACTTGTTTGCCCACCCGCGAGAAAATTGGTTCGTCGACGCGGCCGTGCCGGTGGCGGCGGACGATCCGGCAATCGATTCGCTGGGAACGGTCTGTTACCCCGCGTCCCGATTCGAGCGCGAGATCTTCGATCTCTTCGGTATTGTTGCGACGGGCCACCCCGATCCGCGTCCGCTGGTGCGCCACGGATTTTGGCCCAGGGATTATTTCCCGCTCAGAAAAGACGCGCGCCCGAGAGAGTTCGCGGACGACGGCCGGCCATTCCCGTTCCAGGAAGTCGGCGGCGAGGGCGTGTACGAGATTCCCGTCGGGCCGGTGCACGCCGGCGTGATCGAGCCGGGACATTTTCGTTTCAGCGTCGTCGGCGAAACCATCATCGACATGAAGGCGCGCTTTTACTTCACGCACAAGGGAACCGAGAAGCTGTTCGAGGGACGGACGCCCTTCGAAGGCGTCGAACTCGGCGAGCGTATCTCGGGGGACACCACGATCGGGCATGCTCTCGCATACTGCCAGGCGATCGAGTCGTTGAGCGAAGTCGCCGTGCCGCCGCGCGCGCGCTATCTTCGCGCGGTTCTTTTGGAGCTGGAGCGACTCTACAATCACGTCGCCGATTTCGGCATGATCGCCAACGATACGGGTTTTGCCTTCGCGCACTCGCACTGCTTCAGGATCCGCGAGCGGCTGCTCCGGCTCAACAAGCGCTTGACCGGCAACCGTCTTATGCGCGGCAGCCTGATTCCCGGGGGCGTCGTCCGGGACTTGCCGCTGGATTTCGACCTTGCCGGCGAGGTCGAGTCGGCGCTCGCGGATTTCCACGAGATCGCCGAGATTACTCTTGCGAACGGAATGGTCACCGATCGTCTGGAAGGCACGGGTCGCCTCGCGACGGCGACGGCGCGCGATCACGGCGTCGTCGGCTTTGTGGCGCGCGCGTCCGGCATCGATGCCGATGCGCGGCGCGACCACCCTTTTGCCGCCTACGGCGAGCTCAAGTTCCGTGTCCCGGTGCTCGAATCCGGCGACGTCAAAGCGAGGACGCTCGCGCGCGTGGCAGAGACGCGCGAGTCGGCGCGACTTATTCGTCAAGCGATCGAGCGGCTGCCTGCGGGAGCGCTGTCGGTCCCATTGAACGCGCTCCCGGCTTTCGAGCCGGCCTTTTCCGTCGTCGAGGGCTGGCGCGGCGCGATCGTTCATTGGCTCATGGCGGACGCGAGCGGGAGACTCTATCGCGTGAAGATCACGGACCCATCGTTTAGAAACTGGCGCTCGCTTTCCTACGCGCTGCTGAAAAACATCGTTCCCGATTTTCCCCTCTGCAACAAGTCGTACAACCAGTCGTATTCAGGCAATGATCTCTAGAGCGGACGGGCGCCGCCACGTTGCGCAACGCTCTTTGGAATGCTAAGCGAAGGAACTGTTCTTTTGGAACCCACGTGAACTTTCTCGCCGTCTTAGAGAACGCGAATCTCTGGCTCCATCTCCTTGCCGCGTCCGTTTGGGTCGGCGGAATGATCTTCTTTCTCTTTGTCTTCGGTCCCGCGGCGCGCAGCCTCGCGCCGTCCGAGCGCTTGCGCGCGCTCGACCACGGGCGCGAATCGTTCCAAATGTTGTCGTGGATCGCGATCCTTCTTCTGTTTCTCACCGGCGCGCTGAATGTTTACTTTCGCGCCGCGGCGGGCGGCAGTCATTTCGGTCCGGGTTATTATTCGATTCTCGGCATCAAGCTGCTGCTCTTTGTCGCGATGATTTTTCATCACTCGCTGCAGGCGTTCAAATACGGGCCGAGACTCGCGTCCGCGAAAATCGAGGACACCGGCGGCGCATGGCCGGAGCCTCTCGTCGCCGCCGAGAAAAAATGGTTCACGCTCTTGAAAATCAACATGACCCTCGGCGTGATCGTGTTGCTGCTTGGCTGGGGTCTCGCCGGAAAATAAAAATGGCGAACACATTCACCGCGGGCCGCTCGATGCCGGTGGGACGGCGCGGCATGGTCGTCTCGTCGCAGCCGCTCGCGACGCAGGCGGGGCTGGAGGTCTTGAAGCGCGGCGGCAATGCCGCCGACGCGACCGTGGCGATGGCCGCGGTGCTGAACGTGGTCGAGCCCATGTCCACGGGCATCGGCGGCGACGCGTTCGTTTTGATCTATGTCGCCAAGACCGGAGGGATCCAGGCGCTGAACGCCAGCGGACGCGCGCCGTACGCCGCGACGCTCGATTATTTTCGAAAGAAAAAGATCGCCGCCGTTCCCGACGCCGGCATGCTGCCGGTCACCGTGCCCGGCGCGCTCGACGGCTGGGCGCTCGTCGCCGAGCGCTACGGTACGCGGAGCTTGGGAGATTTGCTTCAGCCGGCGATCGACTACGCGGAGAAAGGTTTTCCCGTGGCCGAGAAAACCGCCCACGAATGGGCCAAGGCGGCGGAGAAATTATCCGCTCACGCGAATTCCGCGGCCGGCTATCTCGTGAACGGCCGCGCGCCGCGCGCGGGAGAAATTTTTCGCCAGCAAAATCTCGCCGCGAGCCTTAAGAAAATTGCCGCCGAAGGAAAACAAGTTTTCTACGGCGGCGAGCTGGCCGAAGAGATCGTCCGGTTTTCCGAGCAAAACGGCGGCCTGTTGTCGCTCAAAGACTTCAAAGACCATACCTCCGCCTGGGTCGAGCCGATCAAGACCTTTTATAAAGGATACGAAATCGTCGAGATACCGCCGAACACGCAGGGAATGACCGTGCTCCAGATGCTGAACATGCTGGAGCGCTTCGATATCCGCGCGCTCGGCTTCGGCAGCGCCGCCTACATTCACTTGCTCGTCGAGATCAAAAAACTCGCCTTCGCCGACCGCGACGCTTACCTCGCCGACCCGGAGGCCGTCCACGTGCCGGTCGAGAAATTAATCGGCAAATCTTACGCCGCCGAGAGGGCGAAGCGGATCGATCCGGACCGCGCGCGGGAATATTCTCCCGGCCTCGGCGCGGTGTCGGGCGACACGCAGGTCTTTTGCGCCGTGGACAAGGACGGCAACGCGGTCGCGTTCATCAACAGTCTCTTCGAGAGCTTCGGTTGCGGCCTCGTCGGCGGCGACACCGGCGTCATGCTGCAAAACCGCGGCAAGCTCTTCTCGCTCGATCCCAAACATCCCAATTGCATCGCGCCGCGCAAGCGCTCACAGCACACGATCATGCCGGCGATGGTGTTCAAGGACAAAAAGCCGTTTCTGATTTTCGGCGTCACCGGCGCGCACATGCAACCGCAAGGACAGGTGCAGGTGCTGGCGAATTTGATCGATTTCGAGATGCCGCTGCAAGCGGCGATGGACGCGCCGCGCGTCAATCACATCGAGGGCTTCGACGTCGCGCTCGAAGCCGGTTTTTCAACGGCGGCGCATGAGGAATTGAAGCGCAAGGGGCACAAAATCTTAAGCGAAGCCAACTTCGGCGGCAGCCAGGGAATTCTGATTCATCCCGAATTCGGCACGCTCGCCGGCGGCTCCGACCCGCGCAAGGACGGCTGCGCGATGGGATACTGACTCGTTACTCGTGATCGTGGCTCGTGTTCGTAAACGAGCACGAACACGAAACACGAGCACGGTTAGAATTGTTTCCTTATTAAAATCTCTTCCATAATTTTCTTCGCCACGTCTCCCAGCTCGTCGGCTTTCTCGGGCGGCACCAGCAGGAGAGGAACCTTCTTCTGCTCCAACTGCGAGACCTCTTCGTAAATCGACTTGACGTCTTTGTGCCCCGGGATGCGGCCGGTCGCGGCGAGAATCTTCGCCCCCTCGGCCGAGAGGATGAAATCGGCGAACAGCGCCGCGGCGTGCGGATGCGGCGCGTTGCGGTTGATTCCGGCGAGACTCCCCACCGAGCCGGGCGTCGGATTGGGGAAGTTCATGCCGACCGGGCATTTCCTTTCGTATTTGAGCTGCGCCACGCGATACGCGTAAAGCTCCACGCCGATCTTGAACTCGCCGCCGCAGAGAAGCTGGATCTGCTGCGTGTGGCCGCGGCGCGCGACCATGCCGTTACGCATGAGCCGCTTGAGGAAGTCGCGCGTCTTCTCCTCGCCCCACGCGACGAGCCATCCCATCAGCGCGCGGTCCGGCTCCTGGTCGATGGAGAGGTCGCCTTTCCATTTGGGATTGAAGAGGTCCGGGTAATCCTTGGGCGCCTCTTCCGGCTTCACCAATTTGGTGTTATAGGCGATCACCGCGATGTTCATGTGACTCGAGCTCCAGAGCCCCTTTTCGTCCGCAAATGTTTTTGAATAATTCCGCATCTCCGGCGACCGATAAGGTATCCAGACATTTTCCTTTTTGAGGGCCAAGCCGGCTTCGAAGGGGACATTGACCACGTCGGCATCGAGCTTTTTCGCGCGGTGCTCCAATAATACTCTGTCCACCAGCCGCGCGCCGCTGCCGCGCCAGTAATCGGCCGCGACGAACGGATAACGCTTCATGAAACCTTGGGCCTGCTGCTGCAGCAGATCGATATTCTCGTTGGAGTAAAACTGGACCGCGCCCTCTTTTTTTGCCCCTTCTTCGAGACGCTTTTGCCGTTCGGCGGGGGGAAGCTTGTTGATCTCGTTCAGAGTCTCTTCGACCGTTTTCGGCGCCGAAGCCGCCAGATTTCCCAGGGCGAGAAAAACCACCGCGCCTGAGAGCCATCGCGATGCGCTGTTCATGACGTGCCTCCTCTTTCCTGCTTCACGGCGCCAGCGGTTCATCCTTCAGCGGCGCAAGCCGCAAACCGCCGGCGAAGGGATTGTCGAAAGGCTCTTCGACCGCGCGCATCCCCTGCCAGATTTTTTCGATCCTGTCTTTCGCCCCGTTCGTATTCAATCCTTCGATGACGATCACGCGCCGGTCTCGGCGCTCGACGTGAGCCGCGGCAAACGGCGCGCCGGGATATTTTTTTTCCAGCAAGCGCCGGTAGCCCCGATCGAATTCGGCCGCGTCCTCGTCCGAATCCCAGACGCTCGCCCAGATAAAGGCGACTTCATCGCCGCGGTTGAAGGCGACGAAGCGGTCGCCGTCCCATCCCTCGGCGGCGACCCTGGCCTCGTCTTTCGAGAGAAACTGCTCGAACAGCACGCGCGTCGTCAGCTCGCCGAGGACGTTATTCTCGATCTCCTTCCAATCCGGTTGAAAGAACGCCCGCAGCTCTCGGAGCTCGACTCGGGTCGGCGGGTCGGGCGCGGAAAAATATTTTTCCGGATGGAGCACCTGCTCGGTCGAGAGCGGCGGCGCGGCGTAAAGCCGGTTGACCGCGCTCCAGTCGCGCTCCTCGAGCAAGCGCGCAACGAAGCCGACGCCGCCGTAATATTGGAACAACATTTCTTCGACGATCGCCTTGGGCACGTCCGGCGCCCGCGCGCCTGCGTCGCGCTCGATGTCTTTAACGCCCCGGGTAAAATCGGCGAGCGCGTTGCGGTCGATCCCGCCTCGGATATAGCCGAAGCCGATCAACGTCGCGTCGCCCTCGACAAGGGCGCGAAACGCGAGATCCCGGTCGTCGTTCTCCGACGGGCCGAGCTTCGACTCCAACAAAAAATACTGGTCCTGGAGCGCGTGCGTGAGCTCGTGCGCCAGCGTCATCTCGCCGACTAAATCCCGGCGCCCGCCCGCCGCCGGGTCCGCGTCCAGATTTTCCGGCAGCACGAGCTTTTTGCTCCGGGGATCGTAGTAGCCGGCCACGTTGGCCGCGGCGAAATCGACCAGCGATTTTTTCAAATCGGTTCCCTTGGGCAGCAAGCCGAGCTTGCCATAGGCGAGCGAGATATTTTTCAGCTTCTGGTCGCTGAAGTCGTGCGCCAGATCCTTTTCGAATGCGCGCCGCATCTCCTCGGGATTCTTGATTTCGACGGCGACTTCCGCCCGGAAGGCCAGACCGCGGAGCCGGGCCACGCCCTGCTTGATGTCGAGAAATTTTTCGCGATTGATTGCGGCACGATCGGCAACCTGATAGGGCGCGCAGCCGGCGGCGAAAAAAAACGCGATGAGAAGAAGCAGCGCGGCAGCCAAGGCGATCCTAACGCGCGGGGTAAAGCGCCTTGATGAAGCCGCTCTCGTCGAGCTGCTTGACGAAGCTCGCGTCGATAAAATCTTCCGGGCGCGCGCTCTTCGCCTTGGGATTTTGCGCCGCGAGCTGCTCCAGGACAAAGCGCATGCCGCCGATCGTGGGATAAGGCACGCGGGAAAATCTCGGCGCGTAAAAATTCACCGTCGCGGCGAGAATCTCCTGATCTTTGATTCCGGTGTATTTCCCGGTGACTTTCATCGCCAGCTCGTGGTTATTGACGTAAAGGGCGATCGCCTCCACGTAGGCGCGCATGAAGCGCTGCACCGTGTCG
This sequence comes from Binatia bacterium, assembly GCA_041490745.1. Lineage (GTDB taxonomy): Bacteria > Desulfobacterota > Binatia > UBA9968 > UBA9968 > JAJPJQ01. The sequence continues at coordinate 37,538 of JBGPTS010000002.1, forward strand.
GGATGGTCCTTGACGAATGATTTTTTCGCCGCGATGCCGACGAAAGGAAATTCCAATCCCATGCTTGCCACGTTGGCGATCTCTTTGTACCCGAGCTTCACCGCGTGCAGCGTGAACGGGTCGGCCAGCGCGCCGGCGGCGATTCGGCCGGAGGCGATCCCGCCCATGATACCGGGGTAGTCTTCGAGCTGAACGAACGCGACGTCTTTGTCCGGTTGCAGGCCGAACTTTCTCAATGCGAAACGCGCCGAGATATCCGTATTGGAACCGAAGCGGGTCACGCCGATCGCCCTGCCTTTAAGCTCTTCGATCTTGGAGACGGTGCCCATAATAACGATCGGCGTGGTATTGAACGCCACGGCCAACATCACCACGTCGGCGCCGGCCACACCCGCGGCCAGAGCCGCCGGGCCGCCCATCTGCGCCATCTGGATCTCGCCGGCGACGAGCGCCTGCGCGTGGGTGGTGCCGCTGCGAATGAACGCGGCATCGACCCTGAGGCCGTTTTTCTCGAAGAGCCCCGCATCGCGGCCGATCCAGAGAATCGCGTGCGGGCCGGAGAGCGCGCTGTAGCCGGAGGCGACGCGAGTCGGCGCCTGCGCAAACGCAACGGCGGAAGAGAGCAGTAGCGCGAAGAGAGAGAAGAGGAATCGGCCCATGGCGGCGCCTCCGACGGCTTGATTAAAAATCGGCGGAAAGTATAGGCTACTTGTCACACAGGGTCGAAGACCTGTCAAGGAGGAGAATCATGCTCGAGGTGAAAGCGATTCGCACGTTCGCGATCAACGCAAAGGATTTAAATCAGGCGGAAAATTTTTACACCCGGCTCCTCGGCGGGAAAGTGGTGCGGCGCATCGACCCGAACGAAGAGCAAACGAGGCGCGGGCGGGTTAAAGAAGTGGACGTCGAGCTCGGCAATTTTCAGGTCCACATCTTCGACGCGAGCGGCGGCCCGCGCCAGGGCGTGCCGCACCACACGATCGTGATTCCGTGGCAGGAAAAGGAAAAAGCCCTGCGGGAGATGGAACAAGCGGGGAGCAAAGTCGAGAACGTCCGCGACCATCCGGACGGCAAAGGCTATTCCCTCTACGTCAAAGACCCGGACGGAAATCTCTGGGAGCTTTGGGCGGCGGAGTGATGACGCAGATCTGCCCTTCTCAACGTCGGACGCTGAGCGCCGTCCCGTCGGGGAGATAGGCGGTCATCCAGCGATTGCCATCCAGTATTCGCTCACGATACTCAGCCGCCTTTTCCAGGCCTGGAAGATGCGGCGCGTACTGGCCGAGAAAGAGATTGGTTGAAACCAGCAGCGCGCCCGGCTCGAGCAGCCGCTCGAAATGACCGAGGTCGGTCAAAGATTCCGCCGGATCGGTGTCGAAGTAGATGAGATCGTAGGAACCCTGCAAACCGGCCAGGACCGAGGCGCCCGTCCCGTGAAGGACTTTAATTCGGTCGCCGAGCCCTTCGGATTTGAAGTGTCCCCGGGCGATCTCCGAGTGTTGCTCGTCGCGCTCGATGGTTTCGAGAATTCCGTCAGGCCCCGCGCCGTACGCGAGCCAGAGGCCGCTGTAGCCTAAGCCGCATCCGACTTCGAGCAGCTTCCGCGCACGGGAAGTCGCCGCAAGCGCTCCCAGCAGGGGGCCGTTCGAGAAGGGATACACATCGATGCAGCCGTGCTGTTGACGGTGTTGGTCGTATTTCGCCGCGACATGGCGAAACCTGTCGGAGGCTTGAGTGTGTTGCTCCAACCACCTCCGTACCGCTACGGCCGTCGTAGGTTCATTCAAAGGTAGGGACATTAACCGGCTCCTTGTTGGCCGAGCTGTTATGTTGTCGGCAGTTCATGCCTTGAGAAGAGTCCAGATACCTATTCCTACAAAACCGATCCCGGCCACATAGTGGAGATATTTCTCGCTCACGTGCTCCGAAACCATGGCGCCGGCGAGCACGCCGATCGCCGAAGCGACGACCAGCGCCAGCGACGCGCCGAGGAATACGGTGAGTTTACTTACCTCCCTGTCAGAGGCGAAAAGCAACGTGGCGAGCTGCGTCTTGTCACCCAGCTCGGCGACGAAGACGGAAGCAAAAACCGTGAGCAGCACATTGATGTCCATCTAGATTCCTCCCCTCAAGTAGCGACCGCGCGTTTCCGCGATTGTAACGCGATCGCCGGTCCTTCCGCCAGCATAACAGCGCCGGTTCGTTGTAACGAGATGGACCACGAACCGAACCCGGAGCAACGACTAAAATTCCCCATCTCGAAGCCTCTTGACACGATTCGGCCGGTACGTTAGCTTTAAGCCTACATGCGCGGGACACCTTATCCCGTGTGGCGGTGGTATTGGCCCGTCGATGCCACAGCAACCGGTCGCGCCGCTAGGCGCGACGCTGGTGCTAAGTCCAGCCCCCGGTAACACGGGGGATAGATAAGGTGAGGGTAAAACCTCTTCTTATCTATGAGAAGAGGTTTTTTTTTGGCCCATGGGGCTGCGTTTTGAGCAGCCCCGAAAGAAAATAAGCATGAACCCGCGTCTCACATCCGAGCAGATCGAGCGCTACAGCCGCCAGATCATGATCCCCGATCTCGGCGGCAAGGGGCAGATCCGTCTCAAGCAGGGAAAAGTTCTGGTCGTCGGCGCCGGCGGACTGGGATGCCCGGCGGCGTTCTATCTCGTCGCCGCCGGAATCGGCGCGCTTGGACTGGTCGATAGCGACAGCGTCGAGCTGTCCAACTTGCAGCGGCAAATCCTTCACGCGACCTCCGACATAGGCCGCGAGAAAGTGGACTCGGCGAAAGACAAACTCAACGCGCTCAATCCGGACGTGGAAGTGCGAACGTACCCCCTGCGGCTCGACGCCGGCAACGCGGCGGAAATTTTCGCCGTGTATGATTTCATTATCGACGGGAGCGACAACTTCGCGACCAAATTCCTCGTCAACGACCTGGCCGTCGATCTCGGCAAAGCCTTTTCCCATGCCGGCATCGTCCGCCTTCAAGGCCAGACGATGACCGTGATTCCCCACAAGAGCGCGTGCTATCGCTGCGTCTTTCAAGAGCCGCCCACGCCCGGCGAGATCATGAATTGCCAGCAGGCCGGAATTCTCGGCGCCGTCGCCGGCGTCATCGGCTCGATCCAGGCGACCGAGGCGATTAAATACCTAGCGGGGATGGAAGAGGATTTGCTCGTCGATCGAATGCTGACCTACGACGCCAAGACGGTTAAATTTCGGACCATCGCAGTCGGGCGAAACCGCGCCTGTTCCGCGTGCGGAGAAAAAGCAGAGAGGAGAAGTCATGAGCTACGTTCAAGGACTGAAGTGTAGAGAGTGCGGCCAGGATTATCCCAAAGAGCCGCTGCACGTTTGCGAGACCTGCTTCGGTCCGCTGGAGGTCGTTTACGACTACGACGGCATCAAGAAGGCGCTGAGCCGCGAGAAAATCGCCGCGCGCGCGAAAAATCTCTGGCGTTACCGAGAGCTGCTGCCGATCGACGGCGAGCCGCAGGCCGGCCTCTACTCCGGCTTCACGCCGCTCGTCCGCGCGCACCGATTAGGCGCAGCGCTCGGCGTCAAGGAACTTTACATCAAAGACGACTCGGTGAATCATCCGACGTTCTCTTACAAAGATCGCGTTGTCTCGGTCGCCATATCCAAGGCGATCGAGTTCGGCTTCGATACGGTCTCGTGCGCTTCGACCGGCAATCTCGCCAACTCCGTCGCCGCCCACGCGGCCAAGGCCGGTCTCAACTGCTATGTTTTCATCCCCGACGGCCTGGAGCAGGGAAAAATCATCGGCTCGGCTATCTACGGCCCGAAGACGGTCGCGATTCAGGGGAACTACGATGACGTGAATCGGCTCTGCAGCGAGATCGCAGACAAGTACGGCTGGGCGTTCGTCAACGTCAACCTGCGCCCCTATTACGCCGAGGGCGCGAAGACGCACGGCTTCGAGGTCGCCGAGCAGCTTGGCTGGAAATTGCCGAAGCACATCGTCGTCGCCTCCGCCGGCGGCACGATCCTGCCGAAAATTTTCAAAGCCTTCAAGGAACTCGAACAGGTCGGCCTGATCGAAAGCAGCGAATGCAAAATTTACACGGCGCAGGCAACCGGCTGCGCGCCGATTTTCCAGGCGCTCAAGAAAGGCACGGACCTGATCAGCCCGGTGAAACCCAACACGATCGCGAGCTCGATCGCCATCGGCAATCCCGCCGACGGTTACTACGTTCTCCAGGCGGTGCGCGAATCGGGCGGCTGGGGCGAGAGCGTCACCGACGAAGAGATTATTGACGGCATCAAGCTCCTCGCGCGAACCGAAGGAATCTTCACCGAGCCCGCCGGCGGCACCGAAGTCGCGGTGACCAAAAAATTGATCCAGCAAGGGCGAATCCCGCGCGACGAGTCGATCGTCATCAGCGTCACCGGCAACGGGTACAAGACGCTCGAAGTCGTCGCGGCCAGCGTCGAGAAGCCTTTCAAGATCGGCTCAAGTCTCAAAAATTTCGACGATCTCTATCAGGAGCTCGCCCAGGCGTCGCCGGGCAAAAGGGCGGCGGGAGAAGGATAAAGTTTTTATTGGATCGTCAGCGAAAGCGGTTTTGTGACGCTGCGAATCGAGTCGGTGACGCGAGCGGTGATATTGTAAGTTCCTTGCGTGCCCCCACCCGGAATGCCGGTGATCGCCCCAGTCGAAGGATTCAAGTTTAATCCCGTCGGCAGACTTCCCGACGCCAAATCCCACGCATACGGCAACTTTCCGCCGGTAGCTTTCAGCGTAGCGCTGTAGTTCTTTCCCACCGTGCCCTTCTTCAAGCTTTTGGTGCTGATCGCCAGCACGGGAAAGATTTTGATCGTGAATGTCTTCGTGACCGCGGGGCTGCCCGCGCTATCCGTCACTCTCACGGTGAAGCTCGGAAGTTTCTTCGGGCTGGCTTTGGTCGGAGTTCCGCCGATTCCATTGGAGTTGGGAATAAGGCCCAATGGCAGCGTGCCCGAAATGATGGAGACAGTATAAGGAGCGACGCCGCCGCCGATCTGTAAATCTCCGTCGTAAGGATCCCCCACTTCGCCGTCGGGCAAACTGAGAGCGCCGATGACGAGCGGCGGCGGTGCATAAACCGCCGTGACGGTCTGGTCCGCGTTCATCGTCAGGTTGCAGGTGACGATCCCGACCGCGCTGTTGCAACCCGCCCAGTGGCTAAAATCATTTCCGCCTGCGCTTGACGGCGCCGTCAAGGTCACCGCCGTATTGTGATCGTAAGTTCGCGTGAACTGCGTGATACCGTCGCCGAAGCCGTCGTTGTCGTCGGGGCTCACGGTGACCGATACTCCGCCGTCGGGATTGGACGAGACGACCGTAAGCGCATGAGGCGTAAACACGGGCGCCGTGCAGGACGGGAATTTGAACGAGCCGATGCCCGTCTGCCAATTGCCGCTCGTGCCGTTCGCCTGGCTGCCGTAGTACTGGTTCGTGTACCAGAACGTGCAATCGTCGGCCGGGTCGACGCTCATCGCGCTGTAATCGCCCCACCGATCGCAGGGCGAGCCGCCGCAATTGTTGGTCTGCGAACCGGCGCCCGCGATGAGCTGGACTTCGGACTGGGGCAGCGTGTTCAGCGGATCGCTCGCGAGCCGCCCCGAGTAAGCGATGCTCGGGAAGTTCGGCGCGACGTCGTTCGACGTGCTGTAGCCGAGCGCCATGTTGCCCTGATTGTCCACGGCGAGACTCCCCATCCAGCGGTAAAGGGTGGCGTCGGGCGCGTAGATTTGCTGCTGCACCGGCGTGCTGCCGACCACGCCGCCAGTCACGTCGATCTCCGCCCACTGAAGCGTCACGGGAGAAGTGCCAACGTTGTGGACCACCCACAGCGATTCATCCGTGCCCACCTTGCGATATTGCACCTTTTGCATCAGGCGGTCGTCGATGCTGTCGAGCTTATTGGTCGTGTTGGGTTGGGGAATGATGGCGCCGTTGGGAAATGAATAGCTCGCGTGGCCGACAATAGTCGGGGAGTCAGGCATGCCGCCGCCGGCGCCGCAGTTCGGACCGGCCGTGAACTGCCTCACCTCGAACGCGGGGCCATTTTGCGATTCGGAGACGAAATAGTTCGGCGTGCCGGGCGGCGGCAGTTGGTCCGGCAAGACGCCGCGCATGTTGCTGGGAATCATCGTGCCGGTGCTGCTATTGATGAAGCCTAGGAAGAATGTCAGCGGGGCGCCGCTGTACAGATCGCTCCGGCTGAACGAGGCAAAAAGAGTTCCGATGAAATGATCGCCAGGTTCGTGAAATGCATTCGCCGCCATGTACAAACAGTCGGGCCAAATCCCAAACTTGCTATAGTCGTTGAGCGCGCCAACCGGGGGACCGGTGCCGCCGGGATCCATGCGCACGGGATAGAGCCACCAGCCTCCCGAGACGGGATCGTTAGTTTTCGAGGCCGCGATACACTGGTAGAACGGCGACACCGGATTCTTACCGCTGAAAGCGAATGCAAAGTGGGTGAGAATCCAGCGGTCCGCGAGCTGATCGTACAGAACGACAGGGTCGCCCTGGCTATTGCCGTTGCAAGGGTTGGCGCCGCTTGGGCTCCACAACTGGTCCTCGGTGAACGACGCGAGCAGCGCGCCGGTCTTGTCGTAGATCGCATAGGCGGTATTGACGGCCTGGATGTAATGATTGAGACCGACATCGCCGTTCGGGTCCGGCGGCCAGCCGTCGCCGCACTGCCCGCCGAGACAGACGTCCGTGAAGTTCAGACCCGGAAAGTTTTGACTCGGGGGAGGCATCGGAGCGAGCGGAGCGGATACTTCGGCGAAGGCCGTTTCCTTGACCGGCGACGCGAGTTTCGCCTGCGCGGGCGGACGGAGGAGAGGACGGTAGGGCCGCCGCTGTAGACCGGCGCGGCTTAGCGGGACTTGCTTGAGATCGCGCATGTCGCCGTCGAATTCGAACGGCGCGACCCTGTCCATTTCTACCGTGACGTCAGTTTGCGCCGATCTCTCAGCGGCTCGCGGCGCTTGGGCCCAAACGGCGCACGGTATCCCGAGGGTTAGGATGAAAAAAACAATCAGGGAGAGGTTGAATGGGTGGGTCGATTTTACTTTCACGTTTTCATCTTCGACAAGAAATGGCCAAGCCTTGACACCGACGGACGCTTTGGACGCGCAATGCTTCCGATTGATTTCGGTGATGGTACGCTTTCAAACGTTCCGGGTAAAGGGACGCGTCTGCCTTGAAAGGTTCATCGGGAAGATTTATAAACGAGTTGAATTAGTTGTGCCCGAAGCGATCAAAATCGGGATGAGGGAGGTCGGTTTATGAGTGTTCGTGTCCGCGTGCCAACTCCGCTGCGCAAATTCACCAACGGAGCCGACGAAGTGAACGCCCAGGGCCAGAACGTGCGCGCCCTGGTGGAAGACCTGGAAAAAAATTTTCCGGGCATCAAAGAACGAATCTGCGACGAGACGGGAAAAGTCCGGCGCTTCGTCAACTTGTACGTCAACGGTGACGACATCCGCTTTCTGCAGAATCTGGAAACTTCGCTCAAGGAAGGCGACAACATCTCGATCGTCCCCGCCATCGCCGGCGGATGACGCCGCGCGCGTGATTTATGCCCAATCCGAACGCCGCCCGCTGGATCGCCGCCGCCAGGCTCCGAGAGCCGAAAAAAATCGACTCGGTGATCGACCTGATCGGCGACACGCCGCTTTTGGAGATTCGTAAAATCGCCGAAGGCATTTCGCCCGGCGTGCGCATCTTCGCCAAGCTCGAAGGCTTCAATCCCGGCGGTTCGGTCAAAGACCGGCCGGCTTTGAAAATGATTCAGGAAGGCATCAAGTCGGGAAAACTCGCCGCCGGAAAAACCATTTTGGATTCCACTTCGGGAAACACGGGCATCGCTCTGGCGATGATCGGCCGCATTCTCGGCTATCCGGTCGAACTCGTCATGCCGTCGAACGTCAGCGCCGAGCGCAAGCGCATCATCGAGGCGTACGGCGCCAAAGTCATCTACAGCGATCCGCTCGAAGGCTCCGACGGCGCGATCAGGATGTGCCGCAAGATTCTCGAACAAAGCCCCGGAAAATATTTCAAGCCCGACCAGTATTTCAATCCGATGAACAGCCAGGCGCACTACGAAACCACGGGGCCGGAGGTTTACCGCCAGACCGACGGTGCGATCACGCATTTCATCGCCGGCATCGGCACCAGCGGCACGATCATGGGCGCGGGGCGCTATCTCAAGGAAAAAAATCCCAAGATCCGGGTGATCGCGGTCGAGCCCGACGACGCGCTGCACGGCCTCGAAGGGCTGAAGCACATGGCGACGTCCATCGTGCCGGGAATTTATCACGAGAAGGAGTTGGACGAAAAAATTCCCGCTTCGACCGAAGACGCCTACGCGATGGTTTATCGGCTCGCCCAGGAAGAGGGCATCCTGGTAGGGCAATCGTCCGGCGCCGCGATGCACGCCACGTTGCAAATCGCCCGCAAGCTCCGCGCCGGCGTGCTCGTGACGGTCTTCCCCGATTTCGGCGACAAATATCTCACGACCAACCTGTGGGTCGGCTGGCGCGACCGTATGGCGGTCGGGAACTTGCAATTTTCGATTTGAGGCGACGCCGATGAAAGCCCAGAAAGAAAAGGTTTGCGAGCGCGTCTATCTGACCTTCCCCAAGAACCTGGTGAAAGAGCCGCTGGTCTGCCTGATGGCGAAAAAGTTCGACATCCTTTTCAACATCCGCGGCTCCACGGTCACGGCCGAAATGGGACTCGTCGCTCTGGAAATCGACGGCGAGCGCGCCGAAGTCGATAAGGCCGTCAAGTGGCTCAAAGAAAAAGGCGTGATCGTCGAGCCGATCGAAAAGAACGTCATCGAATAGCAGCCCGCTGAAAAAGGCCCATCTACCATAGCCTGCCTTCGGCAGGCGTTGCGATGGTCCCGCTTCGAATCGCGGCAATCTTGACGTTCGCCAGTGGCGAGCTATGCGACGTACTGAAAAAAGTACGCCTGCTCTCGGCAATCGATTTTTGTGCGCCTTGTATCTGGGACCTTTTTGATCGGCCTGAAGAATTCTTCCGCAAAATTCGAAGGAGCGCAGTAAGAAGCTTTGGAGTTGTTTATCGTCGTCGCAATTACGCCCATCTGTCCACCTGGGAGTTTCCTGGAGGGCCGATGCGTGGGACGAGGAGCCTCAAGCGTACTTCTGAGTTCCTCTTAGAACCGGATTGTGCCGCGTAAAGCGGACGTATCGCATCGGCCCGGAGAGAGACGCTCAGGTGGACTAATGATGTTAGATGCTCCGGCGCTACTGGGCCATTGCCGAAATCGACAGGATCAAGACGCCACCCTCGTGCGCCGGGCCGCCGAGGAGAAAATTGCCGCGGTTGGGAAACCGCACGGTGGTATCGACGATCGGCTTCTCGCCTTCGAGAAGCCGGACCTTGAGCGCGATCCGGTTATTGCGGTATTCGGCGGGCATGATGACGAGCGAGCGCCCACCGACAATCTCAAACACGCTGTTCGCCTGCCACGCGGCTTTTTGCACGTCCTCGCGGACCAAACGGTAACAACGGTATTTGATCACTTCGAGCTGCTGCTTCATCTTGGCGAGCTGCGAGTCGAGGCAGTCCGCCTGATTGGTGGCCATGATGGTGCCGATTTTTAGCTGCACGGGCTGCGGCGCCGGCTCGGCGGCGCCGAGCGGCGAAGAATACAAAGCCACGCCGAGGCTAAAAAGCCTGCTCGCTCGAAGCAGGCTCCGCGGAAGTTTCATCTTCGCTTTCCTGATTCTCAAACAACCAGATAACGGTTGTTTTGGTCTTCGCCTCGCGCAGCAAGGCAACGTTAAAACCGTGGCCGTCGATGTGCTCGACCGCCGCCAGGTTGGTTTGGCCGAAAACCGGGGGCCAACCGGGGAAGAATTTTTCCAGCGAGAAAATGCCGAGAAGAAGGATGATCACCGCCGGCACCGCCCAGGCGAGCCGCGGCGGCGTCAAAAAGCCGCGCGCCCAATCGATGATACGATCGTGCCATGGTCTTTCTTCGGCGATCCGTTGGCGCACGCCGGCCCAAAACGGCTCGAAGGCGACTTGCGACGCTTCCTTTTCCAGCATGCTCTTCAGCGAGGAATCAATGCGTTCGAGCCGCGCCTTCTCCGCGGCACACGACGCGCAACTCTGGAGATGGAGCTGTACGTCGGCGGCGTCGGATGCGCCCAGCTCTCGGTCCAGCCATGCGCCGAGCGACTGTCTGATTTCTTGGCAATCTTGAATCATAAATACGAGCCCAGCTTTTCTTGAAGCTTCTTCCGCGCGTAATGGAGGCGGCTCATCACGGTGCCTTCCGAGCAGCCCATCACGCGCCCGATTTCTTTATACGAAAGCCCTTCCACCGCCCTCATTAGAATGACCGCTTTGTGATCGGGTGTCAATTCGTCGATCGCGCTAAGGAGCTTCTTTCCGAGCTGCCGGTCGCGCAACTCACGATAAGGATCGCTGCCTAACGTTTCCGTTTCGACGATCACTTCGTCCATGTTCTCTTTAAGATCCATTGCGCCGCGTTTCTGCCGGCGCTGAAAATCGATGGCCAGGTTGACCGCGATCCGATAAAGCCAGGTGTAAAAACTCGACCCGCCTTTGAACCGCTTGATGTTTCTAAACGCCCGATAAAAACTCTCCTGCGTCACCTCCAGGGCATCCTCGCGGTGGTGCAGCATGCCTAGGATCACCATGAATACTCTGCGATAATACTTGGCTGTGAGCGTCTCGTAAGCGGCGACATCCCCTTGTTGGCATTTGCGGACGAGATCCCACTCGCTAATCTCCACAGCAACCCTTGTCTCTTTCGACGCGGCGGAATGAGATTTATTCAAGGGAGAATCCGGCCATCGCTTTGCCAAAGGTTGAAATTTTTTCTAATTACCATAAAATCAGGTTAAATCCAGAGCCAAAGCGCCCGCCCGGGAATACGAAGCGGGCTGAAAGACAGCATGCTGGTTCAGTGTCCGAATTGCCATACCACCTATCGCGTCTCTGAAAAAGCCGTCACTGCGCCCAAGCCGACCTTCCGTTGTTCGCGCTGCAAGAATGTTTTCGCGCTGGGAGCGAAGGCGGGCCGGCACGCCGCCGCGCCCGCGGCGCCGGCACCTTCGGCGGCGCGCGAGGAGGCGGCGCGAGAGTTGAGCTTTACTTTTCCCGCGCCCGATTCGAGCGACAAGCGCGCGGAAAAGATTTCTCCGCCATCCCAGAGATCCCAGAAATCCAATGACGCCGCGCCCGGCAACGGACCGGCGCTCGCGCCGCACCAATCGTCGCTCATCGTGCCGTCGAAGCGGGAGGACAACTGGACGATTGCGCCCGACAAGAGCGCCGATGAGACTTTCGCGATGAAAAGCGACAGCTCGGCGGTCGAATTCGACCCGGCGTTCGAGGAGCCTTTTGAATTTAGGCGCGCGCCGGCAACAGCCGGCAAGCCCGGCCAAGCCGCGGATCCGGCCCTCGCCGTGGCTCTGAGTCGGCCGCTTTCCATCGCTCCGTATCTTCTTCTCGCCGGAGTCATGCTGTGTTTCTTTGCCCTCGTCACCGCGGTGCACAAGGCCAAACCGGCCTGGATCGAAAGCTCGCTCAAGAACGTTCCCTGGGTCGGCGACTCGGTGCTGCGCAACGATCATTTGCGTCAGGGAATCGCGCTCGAGGCCACCCGGCCGCGCTTTCAACGCATTCAGGGCAACCGCGAAATCTTCTTGTTATCGGGCGTGGTCGTCAATCGCAACCGGGTCAAGGTGCGCGAGGTCAAGATCGAAGCGTTGATTTTCGGCGGCGACGGGAAAGTGGTCGAGCGGCAGGTGATCACGGTGGGCAATGCAATCTCGTCGAAAATCGTGCGGGATCTCACGCATCAAGAGATTTCCGATCTGCAAAAACAGGGGCCGGTGAGAAGATTCGAGATTGTGCCCGACGAGTCGGTGCCGTATTCGATCGTGTTCCTAAAATCCAACCCGGACATCAAGAGCTTCGCCTATCGAGTTCTCTCCGCGGAAGAAATCTAAGGCGCGCTTCTCTTATCCTTATCCTTTCCCTTTTCCTTCTCGTCTTTCGGCGTGACGTCGATCTCGTCCGGTTCGTTCATCGTGCGGCGAAAATTGCGTATCCCTTTGGCGAGACCGTGACCGAGATCGGGCAACCTGCGGCTGAAGAGAATCACGATGACGAGCAGGATAAGCAACAGCTCCCAAATTCCGAGACCCAACATGAATCCTCCGCTGCGGTCATTCTAGTAGAGCGCTATTTTCATTGCAACTTGGAGGTTCTCCACATTCGACCTTACGGCAAATTGAAAGTCCCGGCCGTCCCACCCTTCCCTTATCGGCGGCCGGAGGCGGGGTGGAAAAATGATCCCGATAATGCTACCTGTCGAAACTCTCGCGGCAGAAAATTCACTCTAAGGAGAGCGCGATGGGCTTGACTGAAGAGGTGGTAAGCTTCGTTTATCGGACGCGCTACCGGGACATTCCGCCCGAGGTGCTTCGCTTGGCCCAGGGATTCGTCCTTGACGGTTTGGGGGTCATTGTCGCGGGCTCCACCGAGAAGGGCTCGCGCATCCTGCACAACTACATTCGCCAAATGGGCGGCAGCGCGGAAGCCACGGTCATCGGACCTCGCTTCGCCGCGCCGGCGCCGAAGGCCGCGCTGGCAAACGGCGCCTCGGGCCACGCGATGGATTACGACGACACGCAGCTTTCCACCTCGAAGGAAGGCGTTTATGGCCTGCTGACCCATCCGACGATTCCCGTGCTCTCGGCGGTCCTCGCCGTCGGCGAGAAGGAACGCATTTCCGGCAAGGAGATGCTGCTCGCCTATATTCTCGGAGTGGAAGTCGAATGCCGCATCGCCGACGCGATCAATCCGCGCCACTATCAGGCGGGATTTCATTCGACGGCGACCATCGGCGGGCTCGGCGCCGCGATGGCGGTCGGCAAGCTCCTCGGCCTCAAAAAAGAGGCGCTCGCGCGCACGCTCGGTCTGGCCGCGAGCATGGCGTCGGGATTGAGAGAAAATTTCGGCACGATGACCAAGCCGCTCCACGCCGGGCGCGCGGCGGAAAACGGCGTGACCGCGGCGCAACTGGCCGAGCGAGGTTTTACTTCCGCGACCAATATCATCGAAGCGAAGCGCGGCCTCTTCAACGCCATGGCCGGCGGCGGCGATGACAGCAAAATCCTCGGCCGTCTTGGCAATCCGTACTTCATGCAAGAGCCGGGAATTTCGATCAAGCCCTATCCTTCCGGCTCGCTTTCCCATCCGGCTGAGGACGTGATCTTGGAATTGGTCAGAAAGCACGACCTCCACGCGACACAGATCGACACCGTCGAAGTCGGCACCAACTCCAACGTCCCGAACGCGCTGATCTACCCCATGCCTACAACGTCGCTGGAGGGAAAATTCAGCATCCCCTTCTGCATGGCGATCGCCATTTTAGAGCGCAAAGCGGGCATCGCGCAGTTTACCGATCGCAAGGTGCGCCAGCCTGCGGTCGTCGAACTGATGAAGCGCGTGACGCTCTACGTGGACGCGGAGCTTGAGGCCCTGGGATTCGATCAGGTGCGCTCGCGCGTGCGCGTCAAGCTAAAAGATGGAAGGACGATTGAAGGCAGAGCGGACGTGGCGAAAGGTCACCCATTAAAGCCGATGAACTGGGCCGAGCTGGCGGAAAAATTCCGCGACTGCGGCCGCCTCGTTCTGTCGGACAACAATATCGAAGTTGCGATCGGACTTGTGGCCGAGCTGGACAAGCTCAAGAACATCGTGTCGCTGGTCCGCGTTTTAGGCGGCGGCAGATGGAAACCGGCGAAGAAGTTAAAGCAGCCAAGAGCGAAGCGGCGCAAAGACAAAAAATGGAGCGGTATTCGGAAAAAATAGCCGCGTGGGCCGGTGCTCTCGCGTTTGAGCAAATTCCGGCCGACGTCCGCGAGAAAGCCAAGCTCGTTTTTCTCGACGTGCTGGGAATCGCTCTCGCTTCCTCGACGATGGATTTCGGCCGTGCCGCGCTCGACGTAGCGCGCGCTCTCGGCGGAAATCACGACAGCACGTTGATTGGAACGCCCGACAAAGTCGCCGCGGCCAACGCGGTGCTCGCCAACGGCACGCTGGCGCACGGCCTGGACTACGACGACACGTTGGAAGAAGCGATCGTTCACACCGGGTGCGTAGGGGCGATGACGGCGCTCGCCGCGGGCGAAGCCGCCGGCGCGAGCGGAAAAGAAGTGTTGGAAGCAGCGATCGCCGGCATCGAGACGATGTGTAAGATCGGCCTCGTGGCGCCGGGAAAATTCCACGCGCGCGGCTTTCATCCGACCGCGCTCTGCGCCACTTTCGGCGCGGCAGCGGCCGCGGGAAAAATTTTCGGCTTGAAAAAACCCGAGTGGGTGGACGCGTTCGGCATCTGCGGCAGCCAGAGCTCGGGCATCATCGAGTATCTCGCGGACGGAACGTGGACCAAGAGAATCCACCCCGGCTGGTCTTCGCACGGCGGCGTCATCGCCGTCCTGCTCGCCGAGCGCGGTTTTCGCGGTCCCGCCGCCGTCTTCGAAGGAACGCATAGTTTCTATCACGCGTTCGCCGGCGACGCGGGTCTCAATCTCTCGCGGCTCGACGAGCTGGGAAAAATTTGGGAGATCCCCAAACTCGCCTTCAAGACTTATCCTTGCGGCTCGATTTCTCATCCGTATATGGATTGTGCCGAGCGGTTGCGAGAAAAATATTCCGTCCGGCCCCTCGATATCGTCGAGGTCGTCTGCCGCACGGCGGAAGGCCCGGTGCATCGTCTCTGGGAGCCGCTCAAGGAAAAACAGCGCCCCGTGAGCGGATACGGCGCAAAATTCGCCCTGCCGTACAGCGTCGCGATCATGCTGGTGCGCGGCAAAGCCGGCCTCGCGGAATTTACCGACGAGGCGATCCGCGACGCAGCGGTCTTGGAGATCGCCGACAAAGTCGGCTACGAGATTGACGCAACGATCGACTACCCGCGCCATATGTCCGGCCACGTCAAGATCAAGTTGAAGGACGGCCGCGTGCTGGAAGAAAACCAGCCTTACCCGCGCGGCGGATTGGAATCGCCGCTGCCGCCGGAAGCGATCGAAGAAAAATTCCGCGCCAACGCGAGGCTGGCGATTAAACGGGAAAAGGCGGAAGAGATCGTTACGACGGTTCGAAGACTCGAAGACTTGCCTAAGATCGAAACGCTGGCGGATCTTCTCGTCCCTTAAGCACGGAGTGACGACGAGGGCTCCTCGGAAAAAAGCCGATTCAAGTCATCGTAGGTAAAAGTACGGGAGGTGTCGAGAAAAACTCAACTTAGGCAAGTCCGACACAACCTTCTGGGCAGACAATACATAACCTCGCCACTAAAGGTTGGCGGCAGACTTGACCCCTTAGACATGAATGAGGATGGTTTCCCTTTCATCAAGCAGGGCGAAAGATTTTGCGGATAACCGAGGAACCCCGTGAGCAACGACCCCATCGCCCGATTCAAGGAATTGTTGGCGCAAGCCGAGCAACTGGGCGTCGAGCCCCACAACGCCGGAGCGTTGGCAACGGCCGGCAACGACCGCCAACCCACGGCGCGCATGGTGCTGCTGAAGGATGTCGATCGAGCGGGCTTTGTCTTCTACACCGACCTGCA
>JBGPTS010000003.1:0-50618 GCA_041490745.1 Binatia bacterium
AGAGAGATTCAAGAGATCTATGGGAACAAGTGAACCGCCGTGGCGCGAGTAGCCCTCGTCACCGGCGGCGCGAGCGACTGCTGCGCAATCCGCTGGGTCATCTGATGCAGCCTGAAGACCTCGTCGGAGCAGTTCTCTTCCTCGTCAGCGATGGCGCAGCTTACATCATCGGCCCGGCGATCAACGTGAATTGCGGCACCGTGATGATTTAGCGGCTGACTTCCCCAACCGGGAATCTGTTTGGCTGCCGACGAAATTAGCAGAGATGAACCTCAGAATATGGATAGCTGCAGTCGTTGCAATAGGTTTGGCGATCTGGGCAATTTTGGATCCTCTCGTTGGTCGCGTGTTGGACGTGATCGCGACATTGCTTGTTGTATACGTGCTATTTGAGGTGTTTGCCGGTCGTGGGACGTCGCGTCAGTAGGCATCTTTAGTCGCAGCGATCGCTTTGAGTAAACATTCCCGGCTCGCCAGGAACCTTCCACACATCTCTGTTTGACACCCCAATCGCAGCGCAGTAAATTCCGATTAAACTTCGGGGGACACAATACTAAACCGATTCTTGTTAACTTCTGTGCGCCAGTGAGGTAGCCGTGAAAATATGCATTGTGTCTTTCAGGATATTTTCGAGGTGTTCATGCCGGACGCAACGGACTCAGAATTTCCAAAAGGTAAAGTAGCCCAGACGCTCCGCAAAATTCTCTATCCGCGACTTACCGACCACGAAGTGGAAGCTGTCGTGGTTTGCCTCATGTCGCACCTTTTAGTTGAGGATAAAATTAATCGAGTTCTCTACGGATGGCTAAAACAAGACGCACCAGGATCGAAGGAGACTCAAAAAGTATCGAAGGCTGAAGCAGAATTGTTAGCGTGCATCGTGAATCTCGACTTCACCAAAAAATATTTTCTTCTTAAACCCTTCTTTGCCTTACATTTTCCCCAGGAAGCAAAGAACGTCTTGAAAATCAACGACCTCCGAAATGAGATCTTCCATGGTCGAGCAATCGGTGACGCCAAGTTCAATGGCCAGCCTATATCGAAAGAAAAAACGGTCGAAGACATTTTTCTCGCGGCACAGGTCATCTCAATGGGACTCGATAAGTTTGCAGAAATGATCGACGTTCCACATGCGAATGCTGAACGATGGGACAAGCGTCTCGCAGTGTTAGAGAGGCGCAAAGAAGATAAGTCGAAGTAATAAACATAGTCCAACTTGGTAGCCACAAATCTCTATTTGACTCCCCGATTCTGTCGCAGTAAATTCCAACTATCGTTGGTTCGCGCTTTAAAGAGGAGGAGACAGAAATGTTTCGCTCGATTGGTTTGACAGAGACGCACATGGAATACCGGTGTTTAAGACAGGACGTTTATTTAGCCTGTGACGCGTGAAGTGCACACGGTATTTCGAAGCATTACGCAGTCGTTCTGATCGTGCTATTATCCGAGACGCTTGGATCCAATATGTTATTGAACACCCGGTGAAGGAGGTGGTCCAAAAGGACGGTCGAATTCGGCGCTGGGCACAGATAGAAATGATGGAAGGAAAATTTTTGAGAGTTGTTTTGCTACCTGATGGAGAAACAGTGCACAACGCCTTTTTTGACCGATCATTCTCGCTATGAAGATCAAATATTTTCAAGACACCGATACCCTTTATATCGAGTTCCGCGCCGTCGAGGTGGCGGAAACGAAAGACCTTGATGAGAATACTGTCCTTGACCTTGACCGGCAGGGCAATATCTGTGGAATCACCATTGAGCACGCCGGCGAACGAACCGACATCCCAAAGTTTTCCTACGAGCAAATTACAACCTAAACCACCGCTGCGGCTGCATAAGGGGAGGAGAGAGACATGCTTCGCTCGATCGGTTTGACCGAGACGCACATGGAATGTCGCTCGCTAAAGGACAGCGTGCCGGTGTTGACTGATCTGCTCGCGTTCGAGAAAGTCGGCGAGCGGCCGGGTGAAGCGACGTTCAAGCATCCGAACACGGCGTGGCTGCTCACCGTTCACGAAGCCCCCGAGGCGCCGGCGAAGCAGATGCACAACCACTGGGGCGTGCGCGTGAATACGCCGGCGGAGGTGGACGCGGCGTACGAGTATCTCACCGCGCACAAAGAAAAATATCGCATCGATCAGATCGGCAAACCGAATTACAGTCACGGCTCTTATTCCGTTTACTTCCTCGAGCCCGGCACGAACGGTTGGGAGATCGAATGCTATGCCGAGGCGCTGCGCAACGAGGCGTGGAAGACGAGGATCGGCGGCGTGCGCGCGCCGCACTGGGAAAAAGCATTTCCGGCGGAGCGCTTTCCGGGAAGAGGATATGTCCCGCAGGGCTTCACGCATGGGACGCTGGCTACGAACGACTTGAAGAAATCTTGGGAATTTTACGAGAAGGCGCTCGGTCTGGAGGTCCATCAGGCCAATCCGCACGTTGTCTATATAAAACATCCCAAGACCAAGCCCTACATCGTCTGTGCCGTGCGCGAACAGTGGAGAAATTTTTCTCCCAACTTCCGCTTCACGATCGCTCTCGAATCCGACAACGCCGTCGAGGAAGCGCAGCGCTCGTTCGCCGCATCTGCTAAAGAGATCGGCGTCACCGAGTTGCGCGGGTTGACGCGCAACGGCGCCCGCGTTTCATTTTTGCTCAGCGATCCCAATCGCCACTGGTGGGAGATCGCCTCGCCCAATTGATGCCGCCTGACGAAAAGCCGGTTGCCGCGATGGGGCTGCGCGAGATCCGCGAAGTCGCGCGGCGAAAAATGCCTGAAGAGGCGTGGCATCACTTCATGGGCGCGGCCGAGAGCGGCGCGACGCTGCGCCGCAACCAGCGCGCCTTCGGCCGGTTTCTTTTCCGCCAGAAAATTTTCCATGACATCACGCGGCCGGACACGTCGATAGAACTTTTCGGCCGCAAGCTGCCGATTCCCGCGCTCGTCGCGCCCGTCGGCAGCTTCAGCCTCATCAGCGGCGACGCCGAACGACAAGTCGCCGAGGCCGCGGGCCGCGCGGGCGTCATGATGTTCGTCAGCCACGCGGCGAAGTTCGCCGTGCGGGATTGGGCTAACGCAACGACGGCGCCGCTCGTCTTCATGGGCTACTTGAGCCGCGGCAGGGCGGAAGTGTTGGCGCAAGCGAAGCAGGCGGAAGAACTCGGCTTTGCCGCGGTCGGGATCACCATGGACGTGGTGCAGCCGGTGAAGATCGGCGACGAGGTGCCGCTCTCGACGAAGGACGGCAAGCCGCGCAAGGGCCAGACGGCGTCGGTGAAAGACATCGAATGGCTCAAGCAGAATGTTTCGCTGCCGGTGGTTATCAAAGGCATCATGGGCGCGTCGGACGCGCGCGCCGCCGTCGAAGCCGGCGCCGACGCGTTGATCGTCTCCAACCACGGCGGCAGGATTCTCGATTTCAACCGCGCGGCGGTCGAGGCGCTGCCCGAAGTGCTCGACGCCGTGGGCTCTAAAGTTACCGTTCTGCTCGACAGCGGCATCAGGACCGGCGGCGACATCGTCAAGGCGCTGGCGCTCGGCGCCAAAGCCGTTCTCGTCGGCCGGCCGATCGGCTGGGGCGTCGGCGCGGCGGGCGCGGAAGGCGTCGCGCGCGTGATCGATATCCTCTCCGAAGAAACCCGCCGCGTTCTCTACATGACCGGCGCCGCGTCGATTCGCGACGTAACACGGGCGATCCTTATCCATGAGCAAGCGGCGGGCGGAATCTTGTCCTAAGGAGGGAGCGCGATGCGGTGGTTCATTCTCGCGATCTTGATTCTGGCGATCCTCTGGGTCATCGGGGCTTACAATCTCCTCGTCAGCCTGCGCAATCAAATCCAGAACGCGTGGAAGCAGATCGACGTCCAGCTCAAACGGCGCCACGATCTGATTCCCAATCTCGTCGAGACGGTCAAAGGCTACATGAAATACGAGCAGCAGACGCTGGAGAAGGTGATGGAGGCCCGGAGCCGCGCCGTGGCATCGAGCGGCGTGAAAGAGACCGCGGCGGCGGAAAACGCTCTTACCCAATCTTTGGGAAGAATCTTCGCCTTGATGGAGAACTACCCGGAGCTGAAGGCCAACGAAAACGTTCTCCGCCTGCAAGAGGAGCTGACGACGACGGAAAATCAGATTGCTTTTGCCCGGCAGCACTACAACGATCTCGTGATGCGCTTCAACGTGCAGCAGGAAGTGTTTCCATCGAACCTGGTCGCGGGTTTCTTCAACTTCAAGCCGAGTGAATTTTTTGCCGTGCCGGAGGCGGAAAAGGACGCGCCGCGCGTCGATCTTTCATTGCCGGCGTAAGCGATGGCGGATTTTCACAGCGGCGCGCGGGAAGATTTCTACGCGCGCCAGCGCAGCAACCGCCGCGCCAGCTTCTTCATTATTCTCGTCTTCTTTTTGTTGTTCTCGCTTATCGGCCTTTCCGTCGATCACCTGTATCTCGATTCGTTCAGCCGCGGCGGAGCGCCGCTGCCGATTGCCACTATCGTGGCGCTCGTCGTTGCCGTCGGCATCGCGCTTCTGTCGTACTATCAGGGCAGCGAAATGATTCTCGGTTCCCTCGGCGCGGAGGGATTGGACTTGAATTTGCCCGAGCATCGCGAGCTCAGGAACATCGTGACCGAGATGGCGCTCGCTTCCGGCGCGCCGATGCCGAAAATTTATGTCATCTTCGATCCCGCGCCGAACGCATTTGCCACCGGCAGGGACGAGCATCACGCGGCGATCTGCGTCACCACCGGCCTGCTCGCGATGCTTGACCGGGCGGAGACTCAGGGGGTCATCGCGCACGAGCTGGCGCACGTGCGCAACCGCGACACGCTTTTCATGGTGCTCGTCAGCGTGCTTTTCGGCAGCGTCGTGCTGCTTTCGGACTGGGCGCAGCGGAGTTTTTACAGCTCGCGGACGCGGGACCGTCTTGCCGGTCCGAGCGCGCTGCTCGCGATTCCGGCGTTGCTTTTGATCGTCCTCGCGCCGCTCATGTCGCGGCTGCTCGCCATGGCGGTGTCGCGCCAGCGCGAATACCTCGCCGACTCGAGCGCGGTCGAATACACGCGCAATCCGCTCGGCCTCGCCAAGGCGCTGGAAAAAATTCGCGACGCCGCGCTGCCGCTTGGCCGCGCGAGCCGCGGCACGGCGCATCTTTTTTTCGTCAATCCGCTGCGCCGTCCGGTGAACGAGCGCGACGGCGCGCTGGCGGACTTGTTGAGCACGCATCCGCCCATCGCGCGCCGGATCATGCTGCTCCATCAAATGGCCGGTGCAGGCCGGCCATAAAGGTCCATCTACGGCGTCGCGCTTGATCTGCCTCGCTCGACGTACTGAAAAAAGTACGCATCCGCTCGTCAGATCGGCGCGCGCCTTGTAGCTGGATCCTTTCTGACCGGCCTGGAGAGTTGAAGAGAAGAAAAGTCGAAGACTGGTCGAACCTATCGTGCAATGTCCTCACTGTAAGATCAAGATGAAAGAAGTCTCCGTCCGTGCCAATCCCGGCACGCTGATCGTGCTCGACCAGTGCGGGAAATGCGGCGGCATCTGGTGCGACAAGTGGGAGCTGTTTCCGGTCGCTCCGGGCGAAGCGCAGCGGATCGATCCGGTGAACGAGGCGCTGCTTCAAAGTTCCGTCGCGCTGGAAGCGAAGCCGCTTTATTGTCCCAGATGCACGGCGGAGCTGCAGCTCTTTCACGATCCGCTTTTGCCCGGGGACATTCAGCTCCAGCGTTGCCGCAGATGCGACGGCATCTGGCTCAACCGCGGGCAGTTCAACCGCTATAAAAATTTTCAGCAGAAGACGCGGGACGAGAGGATGCCGGCGGAAGAGCGGCTCAAAAAACTGACGCAACGCGCGGAAGATCCGCGCGCGTGGGTGACGACCGGCACACAGGGGATTTTCGCCTATTCGCAGGGCGAGGCGGAGTCCGACGAGTGGAAATCGAGCACGCTCAAAGGCGCGTTCCGATTGATCGTGCAGACTTTGCTGCGGCTCGTCATCGGTTTTTGAAAACGCTATTGACGATTTTCCTTTCGCTCTGTAGTCTTGGGCTTCACCGAAGGGAGCCGGCATGCAACAGGGACTTAACTTCTTCGAGATCATCCACCGGGGGGCCATCGCCACCTACCCGCTGATCATTTTCTCGATCGTCAGTGTGGCGGTGATTCTCGAGCGCCTCTGGTCTCTGCGCAACATCGCCGCTGCAACCGAGCAGCTCGCCGACTCCATCCTCGACTCGGTCAAGGAGGGCCGAAAGGATCTTGCGATGGCGCTCTGCCGGCAGAGCCATCAGGCCGCGGCGGCGCGGATATTCCTCGCGGTTCTATCGCTGAACGGCGCGGACAGCCTGGAAAAATCGGCGGCTTTCGTGAACGAAGCGATGTTCGAAGAGGCGCAGAAGATGAAGAAGTACCTGTGGATTCTCGGAACGGTCGCGAGCAGCGCGCCGTTCATCGGCCTGCTCGGCACCGTCATCGGCATCATCAAGTCGTTCGAAAACATGGCCGTCGTCGGCACTGGCGGCTTTACCGTAGTCGCGGCGGGGATTTCGGAAGCGCTCGTCGCCACTGCGCTCGGTCTCGGCGTCGCCATCATCGCGCTCGTCTTCTACAACTATTTCCAGGTTCGCGTCGGCAACTTGAGCGGCGCGTTCCGCATTCAGGCGATGAAGCTCCTGCAAAGCGTGGTCTCTTGACATGGCTCTCGGCGGGCTGGATCAGAATCAAAACTCCGACAACATCGTCGCGGAGATCAACATCACTCCGCTGACCGACATCTTTCTCGTCCTGCTGATTATTTTCATGATCACGAGCTCCGCGATCATCGAATCCGGCGGCAAAGTGAATCTCCCCGCGGCCGCGAAGACGGAGACCGCGCCGAGAGGCATCTCCGTAACCCTGACGCCGCAAAACGAAATTTACGTCAATCAGAAGAAAGTCACGAAAGACGGGCTCGAGGCCGCGGTGCGCGAGACGCTGAGCGCCGGGCCCGACAAGATCGTCATTCTTCGCGGCGACCGCAACGTGCCTCTCGGGGAAGCGGTCTGGGTGTTGTCGGTGATCAAAAAGGCCGGGGCTTCCGAGATCGCCATCGCCGCGCAGGCGGAGGCACCTGGACGTAAGAAATAAACTCGGAAAACGTCTCTTGTCTTCGTTCCATCTTGTGGTCACCTCTACGGCACGGCTCAGGTGAAACATTTTTGCTACTGAGAGTAGCAGAAGAGCTATCCTTTCAAAGCCCTCGCAATCCTCAAATACTACACGCCAAAAAAATTTCTACTGCGATTCCTGCGTCTTGACTTCGGTGAGTCACCTGCGCGAGTCTGGCACGGCCCTTGCGCTTCAACTGGAGTGGAGAAAACCATGAAGAGAAGAATAGTGGTTTTGTTCGTGGCGACCCTGCTCTCGACTTTTGCGCATCTCGCCCAGGCGCAGCAGCCGAAGAAAGTTTCGCGGATAGGCTTTCTAGCTGGTGGCTCTCGTTCCGCCGACTCGCTCCTCTTAGAGACATTCTGGCAGCGAATGAAGGAGCTTGGCTATATCGAGGGGAAGAACATCACCGCTGAGTACCGTTTTGCTGAGGGAGCGTCTGAACGGTTGCCGAACTACGCGGCGGAATTCGTGCGTCTCAATGTAGACATCATCGTGGCGCCGGGCTCAGGTGCCCGGGCTGCCAAGACGGCTACCAATACCATCCCCATCGTCTTAACGTATGGCGACCCCGTAGGTCAGGGTTTAGTCGTCGGCCTTGCGCATCCTGGCGGGAACGTCACAGGGTTGTCCGGCTTCGCTTCAGAGTTGGGCGGGAAGCAGTTGGAACTGCTAAAAGAAGCGTTTCCAAGAGTCTCCCGCGTGGCGGTCTTCTGGTGGCAGCAAAACGAACTCTTGTTGAGAGACACAAAAAGCGCAGCGCGGACATTGCGGATCACACTTCAAACCGTGGAACTGCGCGGCGTCGATGATTTGGAGCCTGCATTTTCCGCTATTAAGGCGGAGCGCGCTCACGCCCTTCTCGTGGTACGGAATCCTTTCACCACTACTCACCGGACACGGATTGCGGACTTTGCGGCCAAGAGCCGACTGCCAGCAATGTATGGGGATAGGGAGTTCGTAGAGGCTAGCGGGCTCATGTCGTACGGCGTCGATATCGCTGACTTGTGGGGGCGCGCTGCTGTGTATGTGGACAAAATTTTAAAAGGCGCCAAGCCTGCAGACCTGCCGGTGGAGCAGCCGACGAAGTTCGAGCTGGTGATCAATTTGAAAGCGGCGAAGCAGATCGGCCTTACGATTCCGCCGAACGTGCTGGCGCGGGCGGACAAGGTGATCAGATGAAAACAGGAACAAGGCTCCGCCAAAAAGATTGGCGGATCAGCCTCAGGCTGAAACAGGCAATAGGCAACAGTAAAATCCGTAAACTCTTTCGCTTTTCGCTTTGCGCTATGCTTTTTGCGCTTTGCGTGTCCGCCGAGGCGCAGCAACCGCCGAAGGTTGCCAAGATCGGCATTCTCGCCGACGTCAATTCGCCACCCGTCGAAGCCCTGCTTCAGGGACTTCGCGACCTCGGATATATCGAGGGTCAAAATATCCTCATTGAGTATCGCTATGCCGAAGGGAAACGTGATCGGCTACCCGACTACGCCGCCGAATTGATCCGCCAGAAAGTCGACCTGATCGTAGCGGTATCTCAAGCCGTGCCCTACGCAGCGAAAAGCGTCAAGGACATTCCCGTTGTCTTCGGATTTAGCGGCGATGCAGTGGATGCCGGCTTGGTCGCGAGCCTGGCACGACCTGGGGCCAACGTGACTGGCATGAGTTTTTTTGCCTCCACGCTTGCGGGCAAGCGAGTGGAGTTGCTCAAGGAAGCCTTGCCGGGGATATCGCGTATCGCAGTGCTGGCAAACCCCGGACATGCGGGGATACAAATCGAATTGCGAGAGACCCAAACTGTCGCCCGGGCTTTGGGTATGTCCGTTCAATATCAAACGGCGCAGGTTTCCAACGACTTCAGTCCGGCCTTTGACGCCATCGCCAAGTACAGGGGCAACGCCCTGATTACTTTTCCGGACGGTGTGATGTTGGCTCATCGACAAGAGATCGCGGAATTCGCAGCCAAGCAGCGGTTGGCAAGTGTTTCCGGATGGAGCGAGTTTGCCGACGCCGGCGGTCTGATGACCTATGGCCCGAACTTTCTTAACTCGTGGAGACGGGTCGCCGTCTACGTGGACAAAATTCTAAAAGGCGCAAAGCCTGCCGACCTGCCGGTGGAGCAACCGACGAAGTTCGAGCTGGTGATCAATTTGAAAACCGCCAAGCAGATCGGCGTGACGATTCCGCCGAATGTGCTGGCAAGGGCGGACAAGGTGATCAAGTAAGAACAGGAGCAAGGCTCCGCCAAAAAGATTGGCGGATCAGCCTCAGGCTGAAAGAGGCAACAGTAAGAAAGAAAACCATGACGAGAAAAATCTTTTGCCTTGTTCTGGGCGCTCTGCTTTTTGCGCTTTGCTTTTCGGTCGAGGCGCAGCAGGCGAATGTCTACCGTATAGGTTATTTATCAGCCCTATCCCTCTCTGCTGAATCAGCTCGCCTCGACGGATTCCGGCAAGCTCTGCGCGACTTGGGATACGTCGAGGGAAAAAACATTGTCATTGAGTATCGATTTGCGGAGGGAAAGTTTGACCGGCTCCCTCAGCTTGCCGCCGAACTGGTCCGTCTCAAAGTAGACGTCATCATCACGACCGGTCCGACATCCACCCGTGCTGCCAAGGAAGCAACTATCGCGATTCCCATTGTCATGGCGTTTGATAATGACCCGGTTGGGAACAAGTTCATCGCCAGCCTTGCGCGTCCGGGTGGAAACATCACAGGATTGTCAACGTATTACCCGGAGATAAGCGGAAAGCAACTGGAGCTGCTGAAAGAGATCGTACCTAGGCTCTCCCGCGTGGCGGTGTTTGGAAATTCGGCCATTCCAGGCAACGCGCAAGCGTTAAGAGAGACAGAACTCGCCGCAGCGACGTTCGGCGTCCATCTTCAACATCTAGAAGTACGAGATCTCAAGGAGATTGAGACTGCATTCCGAGAGGCAAGGAAGGGGCGTGCCGACGGAGTGCTCGTGCTGACGAGCCCTGTCACCAACTCTCATCGATCACAGATCGTCGACCTTGCAATAAAGAACCGACTCCCGGCGATATATTACACGGCGGAGTGGGTGGAAGCTGGTGGGCTTCTGACCTACGGCGCGAACTTGATTGATTTGTGGCGCCGCGCCGCCACTTACATCGACAAAATTCTGAAGGGCGCCAAGCCCGCCGACCTGCCCGTCGAGCAGCCGACGAAGTTCGAGCTGGTGATCAATTTGAAAACGGCGAAGCAGATCGGCCTCACGATCCCGCCGAACGTGCTGGCGAGAGCGGACAGGGTGATTAAATAAAACCAGGCACGAGGCAAAAGGCACTAGGCAATAGACGGATAGGAGAAATTCATGAACGCGAAAGCCGCGCGCTGGTTGTTTGCTCTCTTCCTGTTCACCGTATCTCTTCCGAGCGCTCACGCGCATGCGGCGCAGAAGGATTTACAAAGACTCACGGTCGGCTACACGCCGATTTCCGCTGCGGCGATCCCATTCTTCATCGCCGTGGAAGAAAAAATCTTTCAAAAATACGGCTTGGAGGTGGCTCCTATTTTCATGGGCGGTTCGCCGCTTATCAACGCCGCGATTCTTGCCGGCGAATTCCCGATCGCCTTTACGGGTGGGGGCGGGGTCGTCTCGAGCCGTCTCGGCGGAAGCGATTTGATCGTTATCGGGACGCCGCTGCCCGCTCTCACCATCGACGGCTGGGCGAGGCCCGAGATCAAGTCCGTCGCCGAACTCAGGGGCAAGAGGATCGGTGTCACGCGCATCGCCACGTCGAGCTATTTTGCCGGCGTTTCTATGTTGGACTCGGCGGGGATAAAACCCAACGAGGTAACCTTCATCCAAAACGGCGGCGTCGGAGAGTCGATGGCGGCTCTTCTGGGAGGTCGCGTGGATGTCTCCATGATCGGCTATCCCTTCGGACTGAGAGCCAAGAAAGAGGGTTTCCACATGCTCTTCCGACCGGCGGATACGGAGTATGGTCTCTTTCCCACCGCCGTCATCACCGCGAGGGTATCCTGGTTGAAGGACGCAAAGAACCGACGAACGGCGGTAGATTTTTTGCGCGCGCTGCGGGAAGGCCAGTTTTTGGCCGGCACGGATGCCGCGGTAAGCAAGAGGGCGCTCGGGAAGTATACGCGAGTGAACGATGACGCGGCCTTGCAGGGCAGCTTCGATTTCTACGGGCCTTATTTTTCAAAGACCCTGAGAACCGAACCGAAGGTCATCGCCAATGCGCTCAAATTCCTCGAACAGCCGAAGGCCAAGCAGGCCGACCCGACGCAGTTTTACGACAACAGTTTGCTCGACGAGCGATGAAGCAGGATGCAGGCGCGGGCGGACAAAGCCGTCAGGTGAGTGCGATGAGGTCGATCTCGACCAGCGCCCCTCTGGGAAGCTCCGCCACCGCGACGGTCGAGCGCGCCGGTTTCGAATTGCCAAAATATTCCGCATAGACTTCGTTCATCGCCTGAAAGTCCGCCATATTTTTTAGAAACACGGTTGCCTTCACGACACGGTCGATCGACGAACCCGCCGCGGCCAGAACGGCCTTGAGATTTTCCAGCACCTGCCGCGTTTCAGCGGAAATGCCGCCCGCCACCAGGTTGCCCGTCTTAGGGTCGAGAGGAATTTGTCCGGCGGTGAAGACGAAGCCGTCGATCTTTATCGCCTGCTCATAGGGGCCGATCGCTTTCGGCGCGCCGTCGGTTCGAATCGCTTCGCGGTTCATTTGGGTCTCCTTCAGATGCTAGTTGCTGGAAAATCGTATATACCAGTCGGTGCGCTTCGACAACTTCATTTCTTGAACTTCCGGCCGTCTTCGTCCTATGATGATCTCTGCGTGATGCCGCCATGACCCTGCTGACCGCCCATAAAATTTTGATCTCGGCCGCGGTGATTTTTTTCTTCGGGTTCGCGCTCCGGGAGCTGCGGGTCTATTTCGACACCGGGAACGTATGGGCGGCCTTCCAGAGCCTTCTCTATCTCCTGGTCTCGGTCGGCTTCGGCATTTATCTAGCCTCGCTCAAGAAGTGTATCAAGTGATCACACCGTTGAAAACGCCCATATGCTTCGTTGCGCTCGACCTCCTCGCTCGACGTACGAAAAGAGTACGCCTGCGCTCGTCGGTTTCTCGCGCGCCTCGCGGCTATCTTAACTTGGACGTTTTGACCGGTCTGAAAAAAGAGTTTTCAATTTAGAATAGGAATCGCAGCTCGATGAGAGAAGAAGCCTCTTTTTTTGTCACCGCGAGCGACGAGGAAATCCGGCGCGAACGGCAGAAAGCGCGCGAGCTGCGCGCGAGTCAGTGGTGGAAGCGCCGGCGCGCGACGGGAATTTGCCACTACTGCGAGAAAAAATGTTCGCCCGACGCGCTCACGATGGATCACATCATGCCGATCGTCCGCGGCGGTAAGAGCACGAAGGGAAACGTCGTCACCGCGTGCAAGGAGTGCAACAACAAGAAGAAACATAGCCTCGTCTGGGAAGGGATGGCGGAAAAGGATAAAGGATGAGGGATGAAGGATGAAAGGGGAGGAACTCAAGAAGGGATGAAGGATGAGGGATGAAAGCGGAAGAGCTAAAAAGATTTTTAAATGACCGGATCATCGTCAAGGTCGGCGACATTACGAAAGAGGACGTGGACGCGATCGTCAACGCGGCGAACGGGACGCTCATGGGCGGCGGCGGAGTCGATGGGGCGATCCATCGCGCCGGCGGGCCTGAAATCAAAATACAATGCGCGGAGATTCGCCGGACGAAATATCCCGACGGCCTTCCGGCCGGGCAGGCGGTGATCACGGGCGCGGGAAAAATGGCGGCGAAGCACGTCATCCACACCGTGGGTCCGGTTTACGGCAGAGGGGGAGAGGAGAAAGCGGCGCTGCTCGCGGATTGCTATCGCAACTCTTTAGCTCTCGCTGCACGTGAGGTGATCGAGACGATCGCCTTCCCGGCGATCTCCACGGGTATTTACGGCTATCCGCTCGAAGAGGCGGCCGAGGTTTCTTCCCGCGCGGTGGAGGAATTTATTGCCGCCGAGGCTTCGATTCAAGAAGTGCGTCTGGTCTTTTTCAGTCCGAGCGACGCCGAGGTCTTTCTAAAGTATCAGCGTTTTTCGCTCTAGCCTACTTCGTATAAAGATTTTTGATAAACCCGGAATCCTCCAGCTCCTTCACGAACCGCGTGTCGATGTAATCTTTGGCGTTGGCCAGGGCCGCCTTCGGGTTGGTCGCCGCCATATCCTGCAAGACCAGTTGGTAACCGTCGAGCGGCGGATAGGGCGCGTCGGGAATGTAGCGCGTGTGCCACTGCCAGGTTTCCTCCTGCGCCTTGCGGTCCTCAAGGCGCGAATACTTTTGCGAAATCTTGATCGTCTCCTCCTTGCGCGTCTTGTAGAAGTGAATCGCTTCCACGTATGCCCGCATGTAGCGGCGCACGGTGTCGGGATGTTCGCGGATAAATCGCGTCGAGGTATAGACGCCGTTTTGCGGAAACGGGATTTGCAACGCCGCCATATCGACCACGGTGGGGAAGCCGAGCTTCTCGGCCATCGCCTTTCCCGGCTCGGTCACCACGGTGAAGTTGACGATGCCTTTCTCGAGCGCGATCATGCGATCGAGCGATCCGCCGATGACGCGGAGATTCACATCTCTCAGCGGGTCGAGGCCCAGCTTCTTGAGTCCGACGCGGAGCGCAAACTCCGCGGTGGTGCCGGCGATGTGGTTGCCGCCGATTTTGCCTTTCAAGTCTTCGGGCCTTTTAATGCTTGGCTGCGCGACCAGATAATAGGGCAAGACGTTGACGTTGCCCGCGATCGCCACGACGTCGCCGCCCGCCAGGCGCGCGCTGGTGAGTCCGGGGCCGCCGCCTTCGCCGATCAAAATTTCGCCGGCGAGAATCGACTGGATGCCGCGCACGCTGCCGGAAATAAAAATGATGGTCGCATCCAGCCCATGCTTCTCGAACAGGCGCGCGTCTTTCGCTACCCAGATGATCGACGAGGATCCCGGCGAGACCGAGATGTATGAACTGTAGATCTTTTCCGCCGCCGCGACGCTGAGGGGCATGAGCGCCAGAAATGAAAACCCGGCCGCGAACAGAAGGAATGAGAACGGGGCTGTCCGGCTGCGTTTTTGTGTGCGCATAGAACCTCCCTTTGAGCGTCCGATGTTAGCACTTCGCGCGGTCGGCGCAAATAAAAAAATCGCCGATTGACAGGCAGGGAGCGCGCGTCTATCTTGGCTTTCGGCGACCGGGGAATGAAGAAAGAAGTAGATCTGCTCATGTTCGATCTCGACGGGACGCTGGCCGCGACCGGCCGCGACCTCGCCGGCTCGGTGAATTACACGCGCTCGCTCCTCGGCCTGGAGCCGCTGGACGACGCCGTCGTCTTCCGGTGCGTAGGGCACGGCACCGAACACCTCATCCGATGCTCGCTGCCGGAAGAATATGAAAACCGTTTTGAAGAGATGCTCGCGCGCTTTCTCGTCCACTATGAGAAACATCTCCTCGACACGACCGTGCTCTATCCCCATGTCGAAGAGATCCTGCAACGGTTCAGCGGCAAGAGGCGGGCCGTGGTTACCAACAAGCGCGAGTACCTAGCGGTGGGCGTCTTGCGCGGCCTGGGGATCGAAAAATATTTCGACGCGATCGTCGGCGGCGACTCGGGCTTGAACAAGAAGCCCGATCCGAGCGCGGTGAACCACGTGCTCGCCGAGCTTAAAGTCGAAGCTCGCAAGGCGGTGATGATCGGCGACGGCGACACCGACATCGCGGCGGGAAAAGCGGCCGGCGTTTATACCTGCGGCGTGACTTATGGGTTGTGCGAGAGAGAAGAACTGGTGGCGGCGCGGCCGGATGTGGTCATCGACGATCTTCGCGAGCTGACGAATTACATTTGTTGACGGCGAAAAAATTACCGAAGGAGGACACGCTCATGGCAAATCCGATTCCGGAAAAATATCGCGATCTCTTTACCAAGCAGTCGTTCGCCCATCTCGGCACGTTGATGCCGGACGGCAGCCCGCAGGTGACGCCGGTGTGGGTCGATTACGACGGCAACTACATCCGGGTCAACACCGCCAAGGGACGCGTAAAAGACAAGAACATGCGGCGCAATAGGAAAGTCGCGCTCTCGATCGCCGATCCGGAAAACCCGTATCGCCACTTGTCGGTGCGCGGCGAGGTGGAAGAAATCACCGAGCAGGGCGCCGACGCGCACATCGATTCGCTGGCGAAAAAATATCTCGGCAAGGACAAATATCCCTTTCGCCAGCCGGGCGAGGTTCGCGTCATTTACAAGATCCGCCCGGAAAAAGTCGCCGCGATGGGCTAGTGATGTGATGATGCGAACGTTTGCGCTGCTGTTGGTTTGCGGGATTTTTTCAACCGCGCTTGCGGCGTGCGGGAAAAAACCCGATCTCGTCAAGCGCGGAGAATATCTCGTCGCGATAGCCGGCTGCCACGATTGTCATACACCCAAAGTTCAGGGTCCGGACGGAGCGCCCGCGCCGGACACGACGCGCCTGCTCTCCGGTCATCCGGAAAATCTGCCGTATCCGAATTGGGCGCCGGAAGATTTATCGCAGCGCAATGCGATGGCGCTGACGACTCCGATGCTGACCGCGTGGGCGGGGCCATGGGGCGTGAGCTTTGCCGTGAATCTCACGCCGGACAAAGCGACGGGAATCGGCGAGTGGAGCGAAGAAACTTTTATCCGCGCGATCCGCGCGGGAAAACATCAAGGACAACCCAACGGCCGCGGTATTCTGCCGCCGATGCCGTGGCAGGATTACAAGCAGGCCACGGACGAAGATTTGAAAGCGATGTGGGCGTATCTGAGAAGCCTGCCGCCGATTAAGAATCAGGTTCCTTTGCCGGTGCCGCCTGCCGGTAGCGCACCGCAGCCCTCGGACAAGAAGTAAGTAGATTTACGCCGGTCCCAGCCGCCGCTCCAGATAGCCGGCGTAGCGCGACATCGCGTAGGCGCAGAGCCAGTAAACGACGGCGACATCCCAAGATTCTTGGGATAGCTCCGATTAGCTATCTTTTCATGACATCCGAACTCCTGAACTCTGATTTCACTTTAGGGAATCCCGCTCCGGTTTCATTCATCAGCTTCGGAAGAGTAGATCTCAGCCACCGACAAAATGATTTAAAAGAATCAGCTCCCATTTGCCGAGTTAGGTCATCTATCGATTTAGTCCAAAGAGCTCTGTACCGGGGGTTATAGCCGCCCACCATCTGAATAGTAGAGTTTCCCCTGTTATCAGCATCTATGGCTGTGTATCCTAAAAGCTGCCAGAGATCTTCACCTTTAAATAGACGAACCGAAACTTTAAGATCAAGAAGGAGATTTCTGATCAGAAGATCGCCAGTAGCGGCCACCTCTATTTTTCCCCAGGCACCGCCGAAGGATGGCTTATAGCAGAGGGGCTTCCTTTGGGGTAAATCCTCTTTTGTGGCTTCGACTAGAGTTTGCAGCTCACTGATAAATTCGTCTGGGTATCGTTTCCTGAGCATTAGGCGGAGGTCGTCTGCCGGTTGCACTCGCACCTTAGGTAAGGGTACTGCCGGATCAAATCCACTGGCCTTCGCGCGTAGGTCAATCAGGAGGACGAGAGCACGGACGAGATCGAGTTGTCGTTCCCCTTTCTTTCCTGCACAGAAGGCTGACGTTTCTCTCCGAAGAAGATCTTCAAGTGGATCGAAGAGCGACTGGAGCTGTGCTGACAAACTCAATGAATATACGTGCTTTCGAATAGGCAGGAGGTGAGACCTACCAGCGAAAAGCAATCCGACTGCATGGTCATAGACTTCACCGAGGTAACCATAACGTCGGTTTTTGGATACCCATGGACAGGGTGGGATTACTAACTTGTCATTAAAGGACCGATTGATTGTCGAAACGCAGTTCTTTGTCAACGGTAGGTACGCCTGCCAAGCACTGCGCACGTTTTTATAGCCAAAAAGATCAGTGAGGGTCACCTCATATCCCAGAAAGTTTTTCCAGTTACTCATCAGTGTTGTTCAGTCATCAACAACATGGAAAGACAGCAAACATAAAAGTTTACTGCGAGAAGCAACTAGGCTTAAGCGTATCTGGGGGAAGAGGTTACCTGATCGTTGCTTCTACCCGGCAGGCTTTGACACCTCAAGCTTGAAAAGATTGCGTAGCGGGACACGCTCGCTGGCATCGAGGATTTCCAGCGCGACAATTTTATCTTTGTCGGTTACGTGAAGAATAACTCCCTCTTTGATCTCGATGGCGCCAGCAGGTCGTTTTGTGGAAAACCGGATCAGCGCGGCATCCGCTTCTTTATCGTATTGGACTTTCATCGTCGCTCCTTCCAACGCGCTCTTTTCAAAGGGTAAACGGTTATCACAAAAAGCTCCGCATCTTTTTGAAGATATACCACTTTCAACGGGAAAGCTCCAAAACGATCCCTAAAAGCTTTATATGCGATACTCTTCCCTCCCTCGGTGTCTGCGAAGTCGGGAGATTGAACGGCGGCCTTTACTTCCTCACGGGAAATTCCGTATAAGCGCATATTATTGCGCGCATGCCGGGATATTCTCATAATTTAGGCCGGTCCGAGCCGCCGCTCCAAATATCCCGCGTAGCGCGACATCGCGTAGGCGCAGAGCCAATAAACGACCGCGATAAAAAGATACAGCTCGAAGGGGCGGATCTCGCGGTTGTTGACGATCTGCGCGGCCTTCGTAAGATCGACGTAGCCGATGATCGACGCGAGCGAAGTGTCTTTAAAAAGCACGATGAACTGCGTCACCAGCGCGGGGATCATATTGCGCAGCGCCTGCGGCAGCACGACGTAGCGCGTTGTCTGCGCCGGGCTCAAGCCGGTGGATGACGCCGCTTCGACTTGCCCGCGCGCGACGGATTGGATTCCCGCTCTCACGATCTCCGCCAGATAAGCCGCCTCGAAAAAGACGAAGGCCGCGAGCGCGATGCCGTATTCGGGCAGGCGAAGGCGCAGTACGATCGGCAGAATGAACCAGAACCAGAAAATCACCATCACGAGCGGCACGCCGCGGAAAAATTCCACGTAAAGCGTCGCCGGAATACGCAGCCACCGCGCGCGCGCCAGGCGCGCGAGGCCGATGAAAATGCCGAGCGCGAAGCCCAAGAGCAGCGCCGGAATCGCCAGCCTCAGCGTGCCGCCGACGAAGTTGCCGACTCCGAGCAGGCCCTGGAGGAGAAGAAAGTCGAGATTTCTGTAGACGACGCTGAAGTCCATATTAACGCCCCGCGGCGCCGCCGGCGATCATTCCCGGAATCGCGAAGCGCCGCTCGACGCGCGCCATCGCCAACGCGATCGTCAGACACAATACCAGATAGATCAGCGTCCCGGCGGCCAGCGCCTCGAACGCTTTGGCCGTGTAGGTTTCGATCTGCCGCGTCTGGAACGTCAGCTCGGCGACGCCGATGGTCAGCGCGACGGAAGAATTTTTCAGCAGGTTGAGCGTCTCGTTCGTCGCCGGCGGCACGATCAGCCTGAGTGCGATCGGGAGAATGATCAGCCGGTACGCTTGCGCGACGCTGAGTCCCGTCGAGATCGCGGCCTCGAACTGCGTTTTGGGAATCGACTGAATGCCGGCGCGAATCACCTCCGAAAGGCGCGCTCCGTGATAGACTCCGAGCGCCATTGTGCCGGCCCAAAATTCCGCGCCGTGATTGAAGAGCCAGTCTTGCGCCGGGCGCGGCAAGAGCGGCGGCAGCCCGAAATACCAGAAGAACATCCAGACGAGCAGCGGCACGTTGCGAAAAAATTCGACGTAGCCCGCCGCCAGCGCGCGGAGCGGCGCGAGCGGCGCGGTGCGGAGCGCGCCTGCGAGAATCCCGAGCGCGACCGCGATGAGCCACGCCAGCGCGGAAATCTCCAGCGTCGTGACGACGCCCTGAAGCAGCCACTGCCCGGATTGGCCGGTCCAGAGAACGGACCAGGTGAAATGATAATTCATAAGAAGGCATTAGGCACCAGGCAATAGGCGCTAGAAAAGAGTTTTGGCTATTGCCTAGTGCCTCGTGCCTGTTGCCTGTTTTTACTTCGGCACCGCCTGATAGACGATGAATTTTTTTATTTCGGACGTCATCGGGTAGGGCAGCTCGCCCTTCGGGCCGAACCATTTGTCGTAGATTTCAAAATATTTTCCCGAATCGATTCCTTCCATCAGCGCGTTGTTGACGGCGTTGCGGAAGTCGGCGTCGCCCTTGCGCAGCGCCATTCCGTAGGGCTCGTAGGAAAAAAATTCCCCGACGATCTGCCAGGCGCCGGGGCTCGGCGCTTTGGCCTTCAAGCCGGCGAGCTGAATTCCGTCGTTCGAGTAGGCGTCCACCTGGCCCTGAGAGAGGGCCTGAAACGCGGCGGGCTGATCCGGGAACTCGCGCAGTTGGGCGGTCGGGACCTTTTCTCTAATGATGCGCGCGTTGGTCGATCCCTGCTGCGCCGCGACGCGCTTGCCGGCGATTTCCTTGAGACCTCGGATCGGACTGCCGCTCTTCACCAAAAATTGCGCTCCGGTGACGAAAAAGGTGAGGCTGAAATCCACGCTGTCGCGGCGCGCTCGCGTATCGGTCATGGTCTCGGCGACGAGATCGACGGCGTTCGAGGTCAGCAGCGGAATGCGGGTCGGCGGCGCGGTTTCCTTTTTCTCCAGCTTCACCGGCTTGCCGATTTTTTGCGCCAGCTCCGGCACGACCAACTGCTCGACGAGATCGATCGAAAAGCCGACCCACTGGTTATCCTTATTGATGTAGGCGAACGGCGGCGAGCCGGTGCGCGTGCCGATCGTGAGCGTGCCGGTCCGCGCGATCTTCTCCAGCGTCGTCTCGGCCGCAGCCGCAACGGCGGACAGCGCCGTTATCCCGATCGTTAAAAAGGAAATGATGGCTCGCTTCATAATGGTCTCCTCAGTGTTCGAGAATTTTGCTCAAGAATTGCCGCGCGCGCGGCGATTCGGGCGCGGCGAAAAATTTTTCCGGCGCCGCTTGTTCGACGATTTGGCCCTCATCCATGAAGATCACGCGATGCGCGACGCGCCGGGCGAAGCCCATCTCGTGCGTCACGACCGCCATGGTCATGCCGCCGCGCGCGAGATCGGTCATGACTTCGAGCACCTCGTTGATCATCTCCGGGTCCAGCGCGGAAGTCGGCTCGTCGAAGAGCATGATCTTCGGCTCCATCGCGAGAGCGCGCGCGATCGCGACCCTCTGCTGCTGGCCGCCGGAGAGATTGGCCGGGAAGGCGCCGGCCTTGTCGGGAATCCCGACGCGTTCCAAAAGCTCCACGGCGCTCTTTTCCGCCGCCTCGCGCGGCAATTTCCTGACTTTCATCGGCCCGAGCGTGATGTTTTCCATCACCGTGAGATGCGGGTAGAGGTTGAACTGCTGGAAGACAAAACCGATCTCGGCGCGGAGCGCGCGCAGATCGAGGGCCGGGTCGGAGAGCCGCTTGCCGTCGATGACGATCTCTCCGGCTTGAATCGATTCCAGCCGGTTGATGCAGCGGATAAGCGTGCTCTTGCCGCTGCCGCTCGGACCGCAAATCACCACGACTTCGCCGCGCTCGATCCGGAGATCGATCCGCTTCAAGACGTGGAGCTTGGCGAACCACTTGTCAACTTTTTGGAATTCGACCACGGGAATGAAAAACGATTCGCAGCGCGATTTGCAAACGACCGCTTCCGCATACTATATCATCGTGACAAATTGCAACAGACGTAAGAAAAAGCCGTGATCGTGGTCGTGGCTCGTGCTCGGAAAGGCGGGGCCGAACACGAGCGACGAACACGAATAACGATTGAGATGGATTTTTTTCTCGTACGCCATGGAGAAGCCAAATCCGATCTCGAAGACACGCGCCGGCCGCTCAGCGCGCGCGGGCGGCTCGACGTGGAGAAGATCGCCCGTGCCGCGGCGGCGAAAAAACTCGAAGTGAGCGAGATTCTCCACTCGGATAAGCTCCGCGCCAAACAGACCGCCGAGATCCTGGCGCGCTTTCTGGCGCCTGCCGGGGGAGTCCGGCAGATTGCCGGACTCGCGCCGGAAGACGATCC
This sequence comes from Binatia bacterium, assembly GCA_041490745.1. GTDB lineage: Bacteria > Desulfobacterota > Binatia > UBA9968 > UBA9968 > JAJPJQ01. The sequence continues at coordinate 21,212 of JBGPTS010000003.1, forward strand.
GATGTTCGTCAAGGCGGAGCTGGACGCGGCGGACGCCTCCTTGATGCTCGTCGGACATCTGCCGCACCTCGGTCGCCTGGCCGCGCTGCTCGTCACGAACGACAGCGAAAGAGAAGTCGCGCATTTTTCGCCCGCGACGATGATTTGCCTCGCGCGCGGCGCCGCCGCGTGGCAGCTCCGCTGGACGCTGGCTCCCTAAAAGAGCCGAGCGGGAGTTGACCGCCAAGCGCGGATGTTCTAATAAGGAGTTGATGCGCGATCGAGCGCGCGGCGAGAAAAAAGGGCGAGGCACATGGCATCGGACACTCTCACGATCATCGACAACCGGACCGGGCGGAAATACGAGATCACGATACGCGACGACGCCATCAACGCGGCCGACTTGCGCCAGATCCGCGTCGCCGAGGACGATTTCGGCCTGATGAGCTATGACCCCGCCTACATGAACACGGCCTCGTGCCAGAGCAAGATCACCTACATCGACGGCGATCGGGGGATTCTCCGCTACCGCGGCTATCCGATCGAAGAATTGGCGGAAAAAAGCACCTATCTGGAGACGGCGTATCTCGTGCTCCACGGCGAGTTGCCGACCCAATCGCAGCTCGACGAGTGGACCTACAACATCACGCACCATTCGATCCTGCACGAGAACATCAAGAAGTTCATCGACGGCTTTCATCACGATGCGCACCCGATGAGCATGCTGGTCAGCACGGTCGCCGCCCTTTCCACCTTTTACACCGAGGCGAAAAATATTTTCGACCCGGAGTCGCGGAAGAAGCAGGCTTACCGGCTGGTTGCCAAGATGCCGACGATCGCGGGCTTCGCCTATCGTCACAGCATCGGCATGCCGTACGCTTATCCCGACAACGACTTGAGCTACACGGGAAATTTTTTGAACATGCTGTTCAAAATGACCGAGCTCAAATACCAGCCCAATCCGGTGCTGGAGCACGCGCTCGACGTTTTGTTCATTCTTCACGCCGACCACGAGCAGAACGCCAGCACGAGCGTGATGCGCGGCGTCGGCAGCGCGCACTCCGATCCGTATTGCTCGGTTGCCGCGGCGGCGGCGGCGCTCTACGGGCCGCTGCACGGCGGCGCCAATGAGCAGGTGCTCAAGATGCTGAGCGAGATCGGCCACAAGGACAAAGTCCCGGCGTTCATTCAAAAGGTGAAAGCGGGCGAGGGCCGGCTGATGGGCTTCGGCCACCGGGTCTATAAAAATTACGATCCGCGGGCGAAGATCATCAAGAAGGTCGCCTACGATGTCTTCGAGGTGAAAGGGCGCAACCCGCTGCTCGACATCGCGCTGGAGCTCGAGCGCATCGCGCTCGAAGACGACTACTTCATCAAGCGCAAGCTCTATCCGAACGTCGATTTCTATTCCGGCCTGATCTACCAGTCGATGGGACTGCCGATCGACATGTTTTCAGTGCTGTTTGCGATCGCGCGCACGATCGGCTGGGTCGCTCACTGGGAAGAGCTGCTGCTCGACTCCGAGCAGAAAATCGCCCGCCCGCGGCAGGTCTATAAGGGCGCCGAGAAGCGCGGCTACGTTCCGATCTCGGGTCGGAAGTAGTCCCCTCTAAAACTCGGCCTTTCAATTCAAAGCCCCAAAAATAATTTCCTCGCCCTCTTTCAGGAGGGAGAGGATAAAGGTGAGGGCAGCACGATTCGAACTAGACCTCACCCTCGCTCCTTCGACTTCGCTCAGGACAGGCCTCTCCCGCTCGCGGCCGAGGGAAGGAGATAAGTGCGGGTACGTTGTGCCGCGTTATTGCGCGCCTACTTCGATTTTGTTTTTTTCGCCTGGCTTGGCGGAGATTTGGCCGGCGCTTTTTGCGGCTTTGCCTCGGGGCCGCCGCCTTGAACGATCGTCAATTGCTGTCCGATTCGAAGTTGCGAGTTCTTGAGATCGTTCGCCTCCATGATTTGATTCACGCTCACGTGGTAACGCCTGGCGATCGCGGCCAGCGTGTCGCCTTTTTGCACCGAGTGCGTGGCGACTTTGACGCCGATCGAGTCGAACTGGGTTGTGTAGGATTGATTGAAAATGTCGCCGCTGCCGGAGGGCACGCGCAGGGTAAAGCCTTGCTCGCTCGGCGGCGTCACGTTGCGGAGAAGCGCCGGATTCAGCTCCTTGAGATTGGCGACGGTGGTGCGGGCGAGCTTGGCGACGGTCTGGAGAGTGAGCGGCTTGTGGGTGGTCACTTCATCGTAGTCCATCGGCGCTTCATAAACGAGCTCGCTGAAGCCGTATTTTTCCGGCGTGCTCGCGATCGTCGCCGCGGCGATGAACTTGGGCACGTAGTTGCGCGTCTCCTGCTTCAAATTAGTTCGCTGGGTCAAGAGCCAGAAGTCGTCGGTCTGCGCGCGCTGGATGGCGGTTTCCACGCGGCGCTCGCCGGCGTTGTAGGCCGCCGCGGCCAGAAACCATTCGCCAAATTGCTGGTGCAAATCTTTCAAGTAGGCCGCCGCCGCGCGCGTCGATTTCATCGGGTCGCGCCGCTCGTCCACCCAGTTGTCGATCCTAAGCCCGTAACGCAGCCCGGTCGCGCGGATGAATTGCCACGGGCCGACGGCCCTGGCGCGCGAATAGGCGGCCGGCGAAAAGCCGCTCTCGATGAGAGAAAGATAAACAAGATCTTCCGGCAGGCCCGCTTGCTGCAGCACGGTCGCCATCATCGGAATATATTTTCCCGAGCGCGCCAGCGCGCGCTGGAAAAACTCGCGCAGCCGGCCGCAAAAATAATCGATGAAGTAGCGCACGCGATCGTTTTCCACGAGCGTCATGGAAAACTGGATCTTGCGCCGACCGGCCGGCTGTTGCATCGCCTCTTCGAAGCCTTTTTGCAATAAGTCCACCAGGCGATCGTCGGCCCTGGGGCCGGGGGCTTCCTGCAGCGCCGTCGGCGGCGTTTCGGGCGGCTTCAAATTTTCCGCCGGCGCTTTTTTTTCTTCCGCGTTTGCGGCGAACGGCGGCTCGCCGCTTTTAGATTCGGCAATGGAAGGCGTCGGCGGAGCTCCGGCAAAGGAGATCTCCGTCGCGCCGCCGAAGAAAAACCACGGCGCGAGTCCAAGGAGGGTTATGCGAATCGTTTTCTGTCGCATTGTAGAGGTAAACGCGGCGAGGCTACTAGAATTACGCCGAAGATTCAACCAAAACGCTTGACAACGCGCGCGCCGAGCCACTAGATTCGGGCTGAGATGAAGACATCAGCCGGAGTTCTTGTCGCCGCGCTTCTTTGCGCCGGAACTTTTCCCGCCGCCGCGGCCGAGGTCGAAAAGCTCAACGTCGTCTACTCTTCGATCGCGGCCGCGTCGGTCTCGACCTGGGTTCCCAAAGAGGCGGGCATCTACAAAAAATACGGCCTCGACGTCAACCTCATCTACGTCGCCGGCTCGCAGGCGATAACGACGCTCATTTCGGGCGACACGCAGATCGCGCAAGGCTCCGGCTCGGCCGCGATTCTCTCGCGGCTCGCCGGCGCGGAAATAAAAATCATCGGCAACGTGATCAACGTGATTCCGATGAGCCTCGTGACGACGCCGGATATCTCCGGTCCGCAGGACTTGAAGGGCAAGACGTTCGGCGTGAGCCGCTTCGGCTCCCTGACCGATCTCGGACTCCGCAAGGCGCTCGCTGAATGGGGCATCGATCCGAATAAAGACGTCAAGATGATCCAGACCGGCGGCGTGCCGGAAAATCTTCTATTCATGCAGCAGGGTCTCATTAAAGGCGCGCTGATCTCTTCGCCGACGCTGGAGAGGGCCAAAGAGCTGGGCTACAAGGAGATGCTCAACCTTGGCAATCTCAACTATCACTATCCGGGCACCGCGCTGGTGACGACCGACACGTTTATCAAGAATCGCGCGCAGACGCTCAACCGTTTTCTCAAGGCCACGCTTGAGGGCATCAAATTCACCAAGGCCAACCCGGATCTCACGATCAAAATATTGGCCCGCTACACGCGGACGACCGATACGAAACTGCTGGAAAGCGCTTTCCGCACTTACGTCCTCGGATATATCCGCGACGTGCCGACCGTCGCCGCCGACGAGATCGAAGCCGCGTTCGAGGAGATTACGCCGAGGAATCCCAAGGCGAAAAGCGCGGAGCAAAAATTATTCTACGACACCGCGCCGCTCGATCAACTCGCCAAGGAAGGGTTCATCAAGCAGCTTTATCCGCGGTGACCGCCCGAAAAACCCGGTAAAAAAATACCTGCGCGCATCATTGGACTGGGCTATATATCGCCGCAATGTTCTGCGCGAAGTGCGGAAACCAGATTGCCGAAAACTCCGGCTTCTGCTCCGGCTGCGGCGCGGGCGCAGCCGCGGCGCCGACGGCGGCCGCGCGCGCGGTCCCGCCGTCGCTGCAATTGACCGCCGTTACCGGATTTTTCGAGGAGGTCGCGTCCGTTTCGATGCGCGAGATCGCCGGGGTCGATCAAAAACGCGCCGGCGATATCCTCAAGAGCCCCATCTTTCTCTTGCTCTTGCTCGTCTCCGTAGTGCCGCTCGCCATCGAGGGCCTCCAGGGCAACGATACGATTCTCAACGGACTCGCGATCTGGTCGGGCACGCTCTGGGCGCTCTTGATCTACCGACTCTTCGCCGGCCGGCAGGTCAGCGTCGGCTGGGCTTTCGGCACCGTCTTCTTCACGTTCTTCATCGGTATTCCGCTCCTGTTGCTGTACCTCCAACTGCCTGGAACCGTCTTCAATTTTCTCGAGTCGGTCGGCTTCTTCCCGCTGACGCTCGCAGCCAACATCCTGGGAACCGGCGTGCGCGAGGAGCTGACCAAGGCCATCCCGCTATTTCTGATGGTCCGCCTCACCGTGCGGATGAAAAACCCCATCGAGGGCATCGTGCTCGGGATGATGTCGGGCATCGGCTTCGCCGTCGCGGAGAACGTATTGTACGCCTATACCAACCTCAACTCCGCGATGAGCAATGTGCGGAACACCGGTCAGATGATCTATCTCGTCGGGCCGATCTATCAAAACGTCGTACGCATGGCCACGACGCCGTTTTTCCATGGATGCCTCGCGGGTATCTTCGGTTACTTCATCGCGCTCGCCGCCGCGGACCGCCAGCGACGCTGGCCGCTTTTTGTTGCCGGGCTTGCGATTGCGGCGAGCCTGCACGGTATCTACGACGCGCTCGTGCCGCGCTCGCCCATGTGGGGAGTGATTGTGGAGACCGTAACCTATTTCCTGCTCCTGACCTATGTGCTCAAGGCGCACGGCGTGGCGTCGGCAAAGGAACTGGCCGACGGGCTCTTTGATTCGCCTCTGGCGCCGCGCGCTCCGGCCGTCGGGCATTCCGAAACAGTGTAGCCGTAAGGTTCTCGTATCTTCAGCAGCTAATCCATAGCTTCGCCGGCAGTTTTCACCGCCTCCGAGCCGATTTTCGCTCATGAAGGCGAATCGCTTCTCAACCGAAGCCGCCGTTAATTTTTATCGGCGGTCCTCGGTTGACTTAGGTAGCGACGCGAAGATATTCTAGTGAATCTGGAGGACGATTATGAAAGTCTACTATGACCGCGATGCGGATCTGAAATATTTAAGAGGCAAAAAAGTGGCGGTGTTGGGCTACGGCAGTCAAGGGCACGCGCACGCGCTCAACCTGAAAGATTCCGGCGTCGAAGTCGCCGTCGGATTGAAAAAAGGCAGCGCCTCATGGCCCAAGGCGGAAAGAGCCGGCTTGAAAGTCATGGAGACGGCGGAGGCCGCCAAGTGGGGCGACATCATCATGATTTTGCTCCCCGACGAGCTGCAGGGCGAGGCGTACGAGAAAGAAATTCGTCCGGGACTCAAAGACGGGAAATATCTCGCCTTCGGCCACGGCTTCAACATCCACTTCAAAAAAGTCTTGCCGCCGAAAGGCGTGAACGTTTTCAAGGTGGCGCCGAAAGGGCCGGGCCATCTCGTCCGCAGCGAATTTGAAAAAGGCCGCGGCGTGCCCTGCCTGCTCGCCGTTCAGCAAGATCCGACCGGCGATACCAAGCAGGTCGGCCTGGCCTACGCCAGCGCGCTCGGCGGCGCGCGCGCGGCGGTCATCGAGACGACTTTCAAGGACGAAACGGAAACCGATCTCTTCGGCGAGCAGTCGGTTCTCTGCGGCTGCCTCTGCGCGCTGATTCAGGCGGGTTACGAAACTCTGATCGAGGCAGGCTATCCGCCGGAGATGGCCTACTTTGAATGTGTCCACGAGGTGAAGCTGATCGTTGATCTTATCTACGAGGGCGGTCTCGCCAACATGCGTTATTCCATCAGCAACACCGCCGAGTACGGCGATCTGACGCGCGGCAAGCGCGTGATCGGGCCGGAAGTACGCCAGGCGATGAAAAAAATTCTCGCCGACATCCAAGCCGGAAAATTCGCCGAGGAGTGGATCGCCGAGTGCCGCGCCGGCATGCCGAATTTCAAAGCACTCCGAAAAGAGGCGGCCGAACATCCGCTGGAAAAAGTCGGCGCCGAGTTGCGCTCGATGATGCCGTGGCTCGGGCAGAACAAGCTGGTGGATAAGAGCAGGAATTAAAAAGGCTACAGGCGCGAGGCGACGGTAGGGGCGACCGGCCGGTCGCCCCTACATTCTAATGCCCGGCGTGTATCGCCTTTTCCAATGAAAATCGCCAAAGAAGGTTATCGCGTCATCTTCGTTCCGGCGCTGTTGACGTTGGTTGCTGTTGTTCTCGGCTGGAATTGGCCGGCGGCGCTTTTCGCGCTCACCACCGCGGCCTTCGCCGCTTTTTTTCGCGATCCCGACCGCGTCGCGCCGCCCGGAGAAGATTTGATCCTGTCTCCGGCGGACGGCCGCATCGTCGAGATACGCGAGGTGAACGATGCGAAGGGCGGCGCGGCGAAAACGTGGCTCAGCATTTTCATGTCGCCGCTCGACGTGCACGTGAATCGCGCGCCGGTTGGCGGGCGGGTGGAAGAGATCCGGTATCGAAAAGGACGGTTCATCGCCGCGTATAAGGACGACGCGTCGGAGAACAACGAGCGCAATACGCTCGTCATGGTCGATTCGAAAGGCCGTAAACTCGAGCTCGCGCAGATCGCCGGCGTGCTCGCCCGCCGAATCGTCTGCCGCGTTAACCGCGGAGCATCCTTGGAAGCTGGCGAAAGATTCGGTATAATCATGTTCGGTTCCAGAGTCGACGTTGAGTTTCCCCCGGGCGCGCGCATCGAAGTCGCCGAAGGGCAGCACGTTCGGGGCGGAGAGACGATTCTCGCGAGAAACGTATGAACGAAATCAACGACCCGCAAAACGATCAACTGGCGCGGGCCAAGGTGCGCCTGCTGCCGCGAAGGACGACGCCGCGGGTGCCGTTGAAGCAGCGCGTGCGTCAGCGGCAGGAGCAGCTCAGGAGAGGCGTCTATCTCATTCCCAGCCTCTTTACCGCGGGGAATTTGATTTGCGGCTTTTTCTCTCTCATCTCGACCTTCAATGGAGAATTTTTTCAGGCGGCGCTATTTATCATCCTGGCCAACGTGCTGGACGGGCTGGACGGGCTGGTCGCGCGTCTCACCAAAACCACGAGCCAGTTCGGCGTCGAGCTGGATTCGCTGGCCGACCTGGTTTCGTTCGGCGTCGCCCCCGCGGTTCTCGTCTATTATTGGGCGCTGGTTCCGTGGGCCAGTTGGGGCTGGCTGGCCGCCTGTCTCTATGTGGTTTGCGGCGCGCTCCGGCTTGCGCGCTTCAACGTGCAGATCAAAAACGTGGAGAAGAGCCACTTCGTCGGCCTGCCGATTCCCGCGGCGGCGGAGATGATCGTCGCCACCGTCGTCCTTTATTATTTTCTCGGCGGCGAAGGCGCGGCGAATAAAGAAGTGATCCTTCTTCTCGTCATCTATCTGTTGGCGGGTTTGATGGTGAGCAGTTTGCGCTATTTCAGTTTTAAGCAGATCGCGTTCAAGAAGAAGCATCCTTTTTGGCTGCTGGTCTCGGCGATCCTCTTCATCAAGCTGTGCATCGCCGAGCCGCAGATTATGTTTTTTTCCTGTTTTCTCTTGTATACTCTCTCCGGCCCCCTCTTGTGGACCCTGACGTTTTATAAACGGCGACGGGAGAAGAGAGGGGAACTCGCAGAGGCGCTGCACTAGTTCCCTTCTCAAGATGTCGTTGAGACGCTCCCGTCGGCGCAGCAGTGCCGCGGGAGTTTTTTTATTTTAGCGCGCAGCTTTTTTATTTGTAGGAGGATGCCATGTCGGGGAAAGTAAGAATATTCGATACCACGCTGAGAGACGGCGAGCAGTCGCCGGGCGCGAGCATGACGGTCGAACAGAAGCTCGTCATCGCGCGGCAGTTGGAAAAGCTCGGCGTCGACGTGATCGAAGCCGGATTTGCCGCATCGTCGGACGGCGATTTCGAGTCGGTCGCCCGGATTTCCGAGGAGGTAAGCCGGCCGCTAATCGTCAGCCTGGCCCGCTCTCAGGAAGGCGATATCAATCGAGCACTGAAGGCCGTGGAACAGGCGAAGAATCCCGGGATTCACATTTTTATCGCCACCTCCGATATTCATCTGAAGCACAAGCTCAGAATGTCTCGGCAGGAAGTTCTCGAGGCCGCCGTCAAAGCCGTGAGCTACGCCAAGAAACACATCGACTATATCGAATTCTCGGCCGAAGACGCATCGCGGAGCGATCCCGACTTCCTGATCCAAGTATTTAAGGAGGTCATTCGGGCGGGCGCCAAAACGATTAACGTGCCGGACACGACCGGGTACGCGATCCCGTCGGAGTTCGGCGCCTTGATGAGCAACTTGATCGAGCGCACGGCGGGCGCCGACCGGGTGACGTGGAGCGCTCACTGTCACAACGACCTCGGTCTTGCGGTGGCGAACTCGCTCGCCGCGGTGCATAACGGCGCGCGGCAGATCGAATGCACCATCAACGGCATCGGCGAGCGCGCGGGCAACACCTCGCTGGAAGAAGTCGTGATGGCGCTCCGGACGAGAAAAAATTATCTCGATCTGGATACCGGCGTCGTTACGGAGCAAATTTATCCGACGTCCCGATTGGTGTCCCAGGTGACCGGCATTCCGATTCCGATCAACAAGCCGATCGTCGGCGACAACGCGTTCGCGCACGAGGCGGGCATCCACCAGGACGGCGTGCTGAAGCACAAGCAAACGTACGAAATCATGACGCCGGAATCGATCGGCATTCCCGGCAATCGGCTGGTGATGGGAAAACATTCCGGGCGCCACGCTTTCGACGAGCGGTTGAAACACCTGGGCTTCACCTTGAGCAAGGAAGACATGAACCGGGCGTTCGTGCGCTTCAAAGAATTGGCGGACAAGAAAAAGAACGTTTACGACGAGGATATCGAGGCGATCGTCGCCGAAGAGATTCTCAGGGTGCCGGGCCAACCCGACCGTTACGAGCTTCTCTACTTGAGCGTCAACTCGAGCTCCGACGGCGTCCCCGCGGCGACGATAAAACTGCGCGTCAACGGCGAGGAAAAAATGGAACACGCCACGGGCGACGGGGCGGTTGACGCGTGTTACAAAGCGATCGCCAAGATTACGGGCTCCGAGTCGCAGCTCGTGCGCTACTCTGTGAACGCGATTACCGGCGGCGCCGACGCCCAGGGAGGCGTCTCGTGCGTGATCGAGGACGACGGCATGCGCGTTTCCGGCCAGGGAGCGCACACGGACATCATCATGGCGAGCGCGCTCGCGTACATCAACGCGCTCAACAAACTCGAAGGGCGGAAGCATTATCGGCAAGTGGTGGATCGGGAAGGGCCGTAGAATAGTTTTGAGTTCCGGGTTCCGGGTTTCGAGTTTCGGGGAGTCGGAGAGATCCTTCACGGAGTTTACCCTGAGTGAAGGCGAAGGGTTTAGGATGACAAACTGCTTTTCGTGTCATTCTGAGCGGAACGAAGAATCTCAACTTTTGATGGATTGAAAAAGGAGGGGGCGGAGTTGAACTACAAAATTGCGGTGTTGCCGGGAGACGGGATCGGGCCGGAAGTCGTGCGCGAAGGGACGCAGCTCTTGAGCCGCGTCGCGTCGCTCTACGACTTCCGCGTGGAGTACGAAGAGGGAGTGGTCGGCGGCGCTTCGATCGACGCGCACGGCAAGCCGCTCGTCGATTCGGTGCTGCAGCTTGCGAAGCAGAGCGACGCGGTTTTGCTCGGCGCGATGGGCGGGCCGAAGTGGGACGCTTTGGATTATTCCATCCGTCCGGAGCGAGCGCTGCTGGCGCTGCGCCAGGAACTGGGTCTTTTCGCCAATCTCCGGCCGGTGAAACTTTTCTCCGCGCTCGCCGCCGCGTCAACGCTCAAACGCGAAGTGGTCGAAGGGACCGATCTGCTCGTCGTGCGCGAGCTGACCGGCGGGATTTATTTCGGCCAGCCGAAGGGGATCACCAAGCTTCCGGACGGAACCGAGCGCGGCGTCAACACGGAGGTCTATACGACACCGGAGATCGAGCGCATCGCGCGCGTCGGATTCGACGCCGGGCGCAAGCGGCGGAAAAAAGTGACTTCGGTCGATAAAGCGAACGTGCTGGAAGCGACCGAACTGTGGCGCAAGGTCGTCACGCGCGTGCACAAAGAAAACGGCTACGGCGACATTGCGCTCGATCACATGCTGGTGGACAACTGTGCCATGCAGCTCATCCGCGATCCGAAACAGTTCGACGTGATCGTCACGACCAACATGTTCGGCGATATCTTGAGCGACGAAGCGGCGATGCTGACCGGCTCGATCGGCATGCTGCCGTCGGCGAGTCTCGGCGGCAAAGTCGGCATGTACGAGCCGGTGCACGGCACGGCGCCGGACATCGCCGGAAAGGACATGGCGAACCCGCTCGCGACGATCCTCACTGTCGCGCTGATGCTGCGCCATTCGCTCGATCAGGGCAAGGCGGCGGACCGGATCGAAAAAGCCGTGGAAGAAGTGCTCAACGAAGGCTACCGCACCGCCGATATCAAATCGGAAGGCTGCAAACTCATCGGCTGCAAGGAGATGGGCAAGCGGGTCAGGGAAAAAATAAGTTGACGCGGAGAATCGGAGAAAAGGATTAAAGACCGTGAAGAAAGAAAAATATAACGTTGCGGTGGTCGGCGCGACGGGCGCGGTCGGCGAGCAGATGCGCGAGGTGCTGCAGGAGCGGCTCTTTCCGGTGGGCGAGCTGCGCTTGCTCGCGTCGGAGCGGTCTGCCGGCCAGACGCTTCAGTTTCAAGAAGAGTACCTCCGCGTCGAGGTGCTGAAGGCAGATTCTTTTAAGGACATCGACATCGCGCTTTTTTCCGCCGGCGGATCGGTGAGCGACAAGTTTGCGCCGCTCGCGGTCCAGGCGGGGAGCGTCGTGGTCGATAACACCGCGCGCTTTCGCATGGAGCCGGACGTGCCGCTGGTCGTGCCGGAGGTGAACGCGAAAGAAATTTCTGCGTACAAAAAGCGCGGTATCATCGCCAATCCGAATTGCTCGACCATTCAGATGGTCGTGGCGCTGAAGCCGATTCACGACGCCGCGCGGATCAAGCGGGTCGTCGTCTCGACTTATCAATCGACTTCAGGCGCGGGCAGAAAAGCGATGGAGGAGCTGAGCCACCAGACCGTAGATCTGTTCAATGGCAAGGAGATCACGAAGGAGAAGTTCCCTTACCAGATCGCCTTCAACTGCATCCCGCACATCGACGTCTTCCTGCCGGGCGGCTACACCAAGGAAGAGAAGAAGATGATCGACGAGACCAAAAAAATCATGGGCGACGCCTCGATCGGCGTCACCGCGACCTGCGTGCGCGTGCCGGTCTTTTGCGGCCATTCCGAGTCGGTCAACGTCGAGACGGAGAAGAAGCTTACCGTCGGAGACGTGAGGGCGATCTTGCGCGAAGCGCCGGGGATTTTGCTTTGCGACGCGCCGGAGGAGAACGTTTATCCGATGGCGCTCGACTGCGTCGGCACCGACGCGACGATGGTGGGAAGAATCCGCGAGGACGATTCCATCCCGAACGGGATCAACCTGTGGATCGTCGCCGACAACCTGCGCAAAGGCGCGGCGCTGAACGCGGTGCAGATCGCGGAGATTTTGATCAGGGATTATTTATAGATTTTGCAGCGATCGGTCTAACACGGCGAGTAGACGTCAACCTGCTCGCAGCCCTGCTCGATCGCTTCGCGCATCAGTTTCGCATCCTCCGGCGAGATTGAGCCTGCGAAATGCAGCAGTTGTTGACCAGCTACGCCCCGCTGGGCGGCGTGCGTTATCTTCCAACCTTCGGCTTCCAATTGTTTTTTCTTTTCGTGACGCGTGGTCCTACTCCCTTTGGCTCATCGCCGGTTAAGAGTTCTTTTTACCGCGCGTCTTGCTCGTTGCCGCCAAAATTTGATCGAGCGTGAGGTCTTTAAACAGGGTCTCGCGTTCTTCGGTGTAGTTGCCGTACCCGATCGTGAACTGGTTAAGAAAGCGCACCGTGCTCACAATGCCGATCTGCTTGAAAAGGAGATCGACAGCCTCTTGCGTAATTTCACTCAGCGGTTTCGCTTGAATACTCATTTCGTTACCTCCTCAATCAATTCTAACGGTGACGCTACTTTGGTCTGTAGAGTGTCTTCCGCGACCACTTTTTCTTCAGTCTGCTGTTCGTAATGGGCGATAACCTTCCGTACTCGCTCCTCATCCCAACCCGGCGGAAATTTATTCTTCATCGCTTCCTACTATCGACAATCCGGCCGTCAGACAGGACGAGTTGAACACTCCCGTCGGCCGTCCAAGACTGTGCTACCACTCGCGGACCTTTACCCCGCAGGCCATCACAGATCCGCTCGTGTAGCTCAGCAAACGCGACTGAAGCATACTCTCGACCGGAGAGAACCAACAAGGGCTTGATGTACTCCTGGGCGGAACGATCAGTTCCCTTTTTGGTTTCTTCCGTAATTATTACGACCGCACGCACAAACTTGCTATCCCCATGGGCATCGACCTCTACGGGAGGCGGCAGAAACTCTGCATACGGGTCACCGTTCTCGTAACCAAAACCCGGTGTTGGTGTGCCAATGTGCGCGGGAACTCCTTGAGCGGTGACCTCGATCCACTCGCAGCCAACATAGTGGTCGCCATAACGAGGAAACTTTAGCGACCAGAGCGTGGCATAGACGCTCATTTTACTCGCCGCCTCTTTGAGGATGGTGAAAGACGTATCATTTTATTAAATTCAGTTGGTCATATCCATAACTGCTAGCAAGACTTTAGAGATTGTCCGGGCTTCATAAGGAATTGTCAAGACTGTTCATCGCCATACGGGACGGAATTAGGTTTTGCTCCAAGTGCAACAATCACGAAGTCATCCGTAGTCTGGCAAGCGTTGTTCGCTTAGGATAGAAAAAGCACATGGCAGAATCTTTCGACCTCTCCCTCATCACCCGCGGGGCGCGGATTCGTCGCTCGCCGTTCTTCGAGGCGACGCAGAAATACGGCTGCAAGAGTTACACGGTTTACAACCACATGTTGTTGCCGAGTTGCTTCGACGATCCCGTGAAAGAATACTGGAAGCTGATCGAGGGCGTGACGTTGTGGGACGTGGGCGTGGAGCGGCAGGTGGAGATCACCGGGCCGGATGCGTTCGCGTTCACGAACATGCTGACGCCGCGGGATTTGAGCAAGTGCAAAGTGGGGCAGGGGAAGTACGTGCTCATCACGGACGAGAACGGCGGCATCATCAACGATCCCGTTCTCATGCGTCTCGGAGAAAATCACTTCTGGTTGGCCGTCGCCGACAGCGACGTGCTGCTGTGGACGAAAGGCGTTGCGCGTCATTCTGGCATGAAGGTCGAGATCAAAGAACCGGATGTCTCGCCGATTCAGATTCAAGGGCCAAAGTCGAAATCGGTAATGGCGCGGCTTTTCGGCAAAGAGATTTTGGAGATGCCGTACTATCATTTCGTCGAGACCAAGCTCGACGGCATTCCCATCATCGTCACGCGCACCGGTTGGACGGGAGAAGCCGGCTACGAAATTTATCTCCGGGACGGCAGCCGCGGCGTGGAGCTGTGGGAGAAGGTGATGGACGCGGGAAAGCCGGACGGCATCACGCCGACGGGGCCGTCGGATATCCGGCGCATCGAGGCGGGCATACTCAACTACGGCATCGACATGACGCTTGAGAACAATCCGTATGAAGTCGGATTAGAGCGGCTGGTGGATTCAGACAAGCAAGCCGATTTCATCGGCAAAGAAACGTTGAAGCGCATCAAAGCGCAAGGCGTGAAGCGGAAGTTAGTCGGTATCGAGATCGACGGCGCGCCGCTGGATTTAAATCTCATACGCTGGGCGGTGCGGCGCGACGGCAAGGCAGTCGGCCATGTCACCTCGGCCGTTTTCTCACCGCGCCTCAAGAAAAATATCGGCTACGCGATGCTGCCCGTCGAACACACGGTGTTGGGAACTATGTTCGCGGTTCAGGTGACGGATTCGGAAGAACGACGCGCGACGGTTGTGAAAAGACCTTTCATCGATCCCGGCAAAGAAATTCCCAAGTCATAGCAAATTATCCCGTTCCCCGGCGCGGCGCGATAAACCGGCACGCCCACAGCGACACAAAAAACGCCGCCGTGATCATCAGCGGGCCGACGAGGAAGAGGCGGCCCACGCCGGTGAAGGTCGCGATCAACCCGCCGAGACTCGGTCCCAAAATATTTCCCACATCGCCCGCCGCGTTGTAGATGCCGGAGATCACGCCGCGGCTCACGCGCGTCGTGTCCACGTCCTCCACCATGCTGATCGAGTTCGCCACGATGACGATCGCGCGGACAAAGCCCGCGAGGAGAAAAACCGTCATCAGCGGTCCAAAATTATGCGTAAACGGCACCAGCATCATGAACGCCGATTGCAGCGGCAGGCCGAAGCGCGAGAGCTTGCGCTGCCCGATGTTTTTCGCCACCGAGCCGCTGAAAGGGCGCGTGACGGCGTTGCACAGCGAATAGAACGCGCGCACGGCGCCGACTTGCGTGAGCGACAGGCCGACGGCGAGACCGTAGAGCGGCAAGAACGAATGGCCCATCTGGTGCAGCAAATTAAGAAACATTGCGACGATGACGATCGCCGCCACTTTCGGCTCCCAAATTCTCTTGAGCGACGTGAAGACGGGTTCGGCCGCCGCTTTCTTGGCAGACTCTTCGCCGGCTTTATGCGCCCGCGGCGTCTTTAAGAAGAGCAGTAGCGCGATGCACAAGAGGCCCAGCAGCGAGGCGAACTGAAACGTGGCCGCGTAGCCGAGCTTATCCGCGACGTAGCCGGCGGCGAACCCACCGATGGAATATCCGATCGCGAGGCAGCCGGTGTAATAGCCCATCGCGTGATGACGGTCCTCGTCCGGCGGCAGGCCATCGACGAAGAACGCCAGATAGATCGTCGTCGCCGCGCCGTAGGCGAAGCCATAAAACGCCTGCACGAGCGCGAAATATACGGGCTCGACGGCGAAGCTGTAAAGAAAAGTGCAGGCGGTCATGACCGAAAGCGCGGCGATCAACAACAGGCGTGAGCGCTCACGGCGGTAAATCAATCCCGACGGCAGGCGCGCGGCGAGCGCGAGCACGGGCGCGACCGAAATAAGCGAGCCGATGGCGGAAACGTGATAATGCAGGTCGTCGAGAAACGGCGGGATCACGAGCGACGCCGCGGTTTGCTGCGCGGTCATCGCCATGATCGGAAGACAAAGCTTCAGCGTGCTCGCCTTCATCCGCCGATCCGCCGCCTACCGCCAAACCGCCGCGCTCGTTCCATCGCCAGAAGTTTTTACCCCAAGCCGACGCCGACTTCCAGCGCGATGGAAAATTTCTTCACGTTGAAGTAAGAAAGACGGAACCGGAGGATTCGAATGGAACTGAAACGCTCCTGGATGTTCGTGCCGGGCCACAGGCAGAAGATGATCGACAAAGCGCTCGGTCTCAATGCCGACGCGATCATGCTCGACATCGAAGACGGCGTGGCGCCGAACGAGAAAGACGCGGCGCGAAGCCTCATCGCCGAAGCGCTCGGCCGCGCGCGCGCGCCGAAGTCGCCCGCGCGTTTTGTCCGCGTCAACGCCATCGGCCACGCGCGCATGGACGCCGATCTCGAAGCCGTCATTCGCCCCGGCCTCGACGGCCTGGTTTTGCCGAAAGTCGATACGCCGGAAGAAGTGCGCAAAGTCGAATCGATCCTCGACGCGCGCGAGCCGGCGCTCAAGATAGAACGCGGCGGCGTCAAGTTGCTGATCGCGATCGAAAGCCCGCGCGGGCTTTTGAACGCGCCGGCGGTCGCGTCGGCCTCTCGGCGCGTCGTCGGCCTCATGTTCGGCGCCGAAGACTACGGTCGCGAGATGGGACTCCCGACCAGGCGCGAAGGCGAGGCGCAGGACATGCTCTACGCGCGCTCGGCGCTGGCGGTCGCGGCCGCCTCCGCTCACGTCCAGGCGATCGACGGTGTCTGGGTGGATTTGAAAGATACCGACGGGCTTAATCGTTTCGCCTGCCAGTCGCGCCGGCTGGGCTTTTCCGGCATGTCGCTGATTCATCCGTCGCAGATCGATCCGATCAACACGATCTTCAGTCCCACGCTGGAGGAAATCGATTACGCGACGCAAGTCGTGCAAGCTTTCGAAGAAGCCAACGCCCGCGGCGACGGGTCGATTTCATTCGGCGGCCAGTTGATCGACCGGCCGATCGTCGAGCGCGCGCGGCGGACTTTGGAATTGGCCAAGATTCTGGGTATATAAATTTCAGCAAGGGAGGTCGGATCATGAAGCGTTTCATCATTGTATGTTTTATGGCGGCGCTGGTTCTAGCGGCGCGCGCCTCTTCGGCCCAGGTCACGATGACGATGACCCCAATCGCCGACGGCGTCTATTTCATGCAGAACTCCGCCGGTTCGAGCAATTCTACATTTGTCATTACCGACGACGGCGTGCTGGTCTTCGACGTCGATATCCGCACCGCCGACCAGACGCTGGCCGCGATCCGCAAGCTCACCGCCAAGAAAGTCAAATACATCATCGCGTCGCACTCCGCGGGCGATCACGCGACCGGGGCGTGGCATTTCCGCGACGACAAACCGGTTTACATCGCGACGAAAAACGCCGTGCAGGACCTCTTCATGCAAGAGGCGAAGGAATTCGAAGAGCGCGCCAACGATCCTAAAATCGTCGGCTACAAGGGAAGACAACTGGTCCGGCCCGATATCGGCTTCGATGGAACGATGTCGCTGCACTTCGGCGGCCTGACGTTCATCATCACCGCCGAGGGCAGAGGGCACAGCACCGGGGATCTGACCGTTTTTATTCCGCAGAAGCGTCTGATGCTCATGGGCGATCTACTCGACACCGAGATTCATCCCGGCCAGGGCGAGTCGGCCGGCGTGTGGTTTTCCAACGTCAACGGGTGGATCGGAATTCTCGATAACGTCATGAATCGCAACCTGCCCGTGGAGACCTACGTTCCCGGCCACGGTCCGGTTCATCTCGGCAGGGGAATGCCCGACCTGGAAGAGCAAAAGCGCTACTTCGTCGTCATGCGCGACGAGGTCGCGAAGATGGTGGCGGCGGGGAAAACGCTGGCCGAGATCGAAAGGGAATTCATAATCCCGCAGGAGTTCGCGAATTACAAACGGCCGGAGCGGCTGAAACTGTTCTACAAGCTGTTTTACTATCAGCTGCAGGAGAAGGGATACTAAGCGGGCAGGCGGTTCGCTCTCACGTGCAAACTTCAGCGAACATCCGCTATTTTACCGCTGCCAATCCGGGCACCATGACCTTGGAGGGCACGAACCAATATCTTCTCGGCAAAGAGGAGATCACCGTGATCGACGTCGCGCTGTCGGGACGCGATAACATCGACGGCATCATCGAGCAGGCCGAGACGATGGGCGGGAAAAAAATCGAAAAGATTCTGCTCACGCACGTTCACAGCGACCACTCAGGCGGCGCGCTGGCGCTCAAAAAACGCTCGGGTGCGAAGCTCGGCATTTCGCGCCTGCGCTCGGGCTACGTCGGCCGGGAGGACTTTACTTACGCCGACGGCGACGAGATTCCCTACGACGGCGGCACGCTCCGAGTCGTCCACACGCCGGGCCACGAGTCCGGCCACTGCTGCTTCTACGAGCCGGTACTCAAAGACCTGCTCACGGGCGATCATATCCTCGGCCGCGGGACCACCGTGATCCCGCCGCCGGACGGCGACATGGCCGACTACATCCATTCGCTGGAAAAATTGCTCAGCTTGCAGATTCGCCGGCTGCTCCCCGGTCACGGCCCCGTGGTCGAAGATCCGTACGGCAAAATCAGAGAATACATCGATCACCGGCTGATGCGCGAGAAAGAAATTCTCAAGTGCCTCGGTGCAGGTGAACGGACCATCGCCGCCATCGTTGCCCGCGTCTATACCGATACTCCCGCCGCGCTCCATTCCGTGGCCGAGCTTTCGGTGGAGGCGCATCTGCTGAAGCTCATCAAAGAGCGGCGCGTGAGGCGCGAAGGCGGGCGATATATTCTTGCGGAGCGACCGTGATGGCCCGGGCCGTTACTTTTCCATAATCACGACGGAGAATCCCTTGCCCATGAGTCGGCGGGCCTCGGCCTCGGCGTCGCCCCGGCTCGAGAAAAGCCCGGCCTGCACCCGGTAGTAAGTAGTCTCGTCGCTGCGGAACGGGACGATGGCGACCTCGGAAGGCAGCGAAAAGTTTTTCGCCAGCAGATCTTTCAGTTTTACCGCCTTGTCCATTTCGATAAAGGAGCCGACCTGCAGAGTGTAATCCAGCCGGTCGCGGATCTTGTCGATCTTGGACGGACCGTCGATCACTTCGAGGCGGACCGGGATGGTTCCCGGGCCGATCATGCCCAGCGTTTCGGCGGCGGCATAGGATAGATCGAGAATCCTTCCCTTGGCGAACGGGCCGCGATCGTTGACGATCACCTCGGCCGATTTGCCGCTGTTCAAGTTCGTGACCATGACGCGCGTGCCCAGCGGCAAGGTTTGATGCGCGGCGGTGAGATCGCGCTGATCATATATTTTGCCGCTCGCAGTTAGTTTGCCGTCAAACCCCGGCCCATACCATGACGCCACGCCGGTTTGCGCGAGCCGGCCTTGCGGCGTTCGCTCGGGCGCGCTCGACTTTGTGACCGGCAAAGAGCACGCGGCGAGCAGCAAAAGCAGCAGGCAGCCGCGGGACAAAACGTCTCGCGCAATCATCGCGGATGGATTATAACGGAATCGCTTCGGGGACGGAAGCCGTTCGGCCCGCGGACCGTTTACCGCGCCGGAGGATTGTGCTAGCTTAGCTCCATCACGGAAGAGGACCGGTAAAATATGTCAGGCCATTCGAAGTGGAGCTCGATCAAGCATAAAAAAGCCGCGAAGGACGCCAAGCGCGGCAAGCTCTTCACCAAGCTCATCAAAGAAATCTCCGTCGCGGCAAGAATGGGCGGCGGCGACATCAACGCCAACCCGCGGCTGCGCACGGCGGTGCTGACGGCGAAAGCCGGCAGCATGCCTAACGACAACATCGACCGCGCGATCAAAAAAGGCACCGGCGAACTCGAAGGCACCACCTACGAAGAAGTTCAGTACGAGGGCTATGGCCCCGGCGGCACGGCGATCCTGGTTCAAGTGCTCACCGACAACAAAAATCGCACGGTGCAGGAGATCCGGCATCTCTTCACGCGCTACGGCGGCAACCTGGGCGAGAACGGCTGCGTCGCCTGGATGTTCGACAAAAAAGGTCTCATCACCGTCGATAAGTCGCAGATCGACGAAGACCGTTTGTTCAGCGTCGCGCTCGAAGCGGGCGCGGAGGACGTGCGCGAGGAAGACGGCGCGTATGAAATCATCACGCCGCCGGAAGTCTTCGAGAAAGTGCGCGCGGCGCTCGAGCGCGAGAAGGTGACGCCCGCCACCGCGCAGGTGACGATGCTGCCGAAGAGCACGGTCACGGTCGATGAAAAACACGCCGAGCATATCTTGAAGCTCACCGAAGAGCTCGAAGACCACGACGACGTGCAGACCGTCGCGGCCAACTTCAACATACCAACCGAGATTTTAGAGAAGGCCAGTTGATGACGATCCGGCCGGATCAACGTCCCGCCGCGGCGCGCGAGCGAATCCTGGGCATCGATCCGGGCACGGTCGCCACCGGCTGGGGCGTGGTCGAGATGGCCGGCGGCGCGCTCGTGCACGTCGATCACGGCACCATCGGATCGCCGGCGAACCTGGGACAGGGAGCTCGGCTCAAGCGGATTTATCACGGCCTCGGGGAAATCCTCGCGCGCTACCAGCCGGAGGGCGTGAGCCTTGAGAAGGTTTTTTTCGCCGAGAACGCCACGAGCGCGCTCAAGCTCGGCCAGGCGCGCGGCGTGGCGCTGCTCGCCGCCGCCGAGGCCGGCGTCGCGCTGCAAGAGTACGCTTCGACCGAGATCAAGCTCGCCGTCGTCGGTTACGGACGGGCGAGCAAGGAGCAGATACAGAAAATGGTCTCTCAGTTGCTCCATCTGCCCGAGCCGATTCCCGCAGACGCGGCCGACGCGCTCGCCGCGGCAATTTGCTATCTCCACCAGCGCACGTTTAACGTTCGGCTCAAGGGAGCGGCCGCGCAAGCCGCGGCCAAGTAAGACGCGAACGGATGATCGGCAGGATCAGCGGCAATCTCGCGCACAAGGCCCCCGGCGAAATCACGGTCGATGTCGGCGGCGTCGGCTATCAGATTTTTATTCCGCTCAGCGTCTTTTATCGCCTGCCGGAGCCGGGAGAAAAAGTCTGCCTCTACATCCACACGCATCTGAGAGAGGACGCGCTGCAACTTTTCGGTTTTCTGGAGCCGGAGGAAAAGCAGGTTTTTCTCCTGCTGAACAGCGTCGCGGGCATCGGCCCCAAGCTCGCCGTCACGATTCTTTCCGGCATTCCGGCCGATGATCTGGCGCGCGCGCTCAAAGAAGGCGACCAGGCCCGGCTCATCTCGATCCCCGGGGTCGGCAAGAAGCTCGCCGAACGAATGGTCGTCGAGCTGCGCGACAAGGCGGTGGCGATGCCGGTGCCGACGGCTGGCGCGGCGAACGGCTCCGAGACCGCGCGCGACGCGGTCTCCGCGCTCGTCAATCTCGGCTATCGCCGGCCCGACGCGGAGAAAATCGTGCGCGAGATCGCGCAAAAACCGGAAAGCACGCTGGCCGACGTGTTGAAGGAAGCGCTCCGCAGATTGAGTCAATAAAAATGTTGAATGTTTAGTTTTGAATTTCCTTCCCCAATGCAAAATTCATAATTCAACATTCGTTTTGATTATGGAAGCCCGTCCGATCACACCCGCCAGAACCGACGAAGACGTCAAGTTCGAGGTCAATCTCCGGCCGCGCGGCTTCGACGAGTACGTGGGCCAGGAGCAGGTCAAGGAAAATCTCAAAGTCGCGATCGCCGCCGCGCGCGGGCGTAAGGACACGCTCGACCACATTCTTTTCCACGGCCCGCCGGGATTGGGCAAGACCTCGCTCGCCTACATCATCGCGCGCGAGATGGGCGTGAATATCAAAGCCACTTCCGGCCCGGTGGTCGAGCGTCCGGGCGATCTGGCGGCGCTGCTGACGAATTTGGAAGAGGGCGATATACTTTTCATCGACGAGATTCATCGGCTCAACCACGTCGTCGAAGAAGTTCTCTACCCGGCGATGGAGGATTATCAAATCGATCTCATGATCGGCCAAGGACCTTCGGCGCGGTCGATCAAGCTCGATCTCAAGCGCTTCACTCTCGTCGGCGCGACCACGCGCTCCGGCCTGCTGACTTCGCCGCTGCGTAACCGCTTCGGCGCGATCTTCCGGCTCGATTTCTATTCTCCCGAAGGGCTGGCGCAGATTCTCACCCGGTCCGCTTCGATTCTCGGCGTCGCCGGCGACCGGGACGGTATGGCCGAAATCGCGCGACGCTCGCGCGGCACGCCGCGCATCGCCAACCGGCTGCTGCGCCGCGTGAGAGATTATGCCGAGGTCAGGGCCGGCGGGCGCATCACCAAGCAAGTCACGGAAGAGGCGCTCAAGATGCTCGAAGTCGACCCGAAGGGCTTCGATAAGATGGACACGATGCTGCTGCTCACGTTGATCGATAAGTTTGCGGGCGGGCCGGTAGGCGTGGAAACGCTGGCGGCGGCGATCGGTGAGGAGAAAGACACGATCGAGGACGTTTACGAGCCGTTTTTGATTCAGGCGGGATTTTTAAACCGTACGCCGCGCGGCCGCGTGGCTACGGCGCTGGCTTATGAGCATTTCGGCAGGAAACCGGGCGCGGCGGAGGTGCCCGGCGCCAAGAAGCAGCCGACGCTGTTCTAAAGTAAGGTTCAAGGGGTCAAGGGTTTTGGGGAAAAACATACAATGCAAAATGCAAATTTCAAAATGCAAAGTGCAAAACCAAATAAGGACGGGCTCTTAACTTTTACAATTTGCAATTTTCATTTTGCATTTTGCAATGCGGCGGAGGAGAGGGGGTAGATGGGACCTCTTGGCAAGACCCTGATCGTTTTCGGGCTTGTGCTCGTGGCCGTGGGTGTTGTCCTTTCCTTCGCGCCGAAGATTCCCTGGCTCGGCCGGCTTCCGGGCGACATCTATATTCAAAAAGGCAATTTTACCTTCTACTTTCCGCTCGTCACCTGCCTGCTGCTGAGCCTCATCATTACCCTTGTCCTTTACCTCTTTCGACGGTAAAATCCACCAGACCGTTGAAAAAGGCCATCTACTTCGTTCCGTTCGAACTCCTCGCTCGACGTACTGAAACGAGTACGCCTGCGCTCAGCCTGTCCTGAGCGAAGTCGAAGGATCGGTTTCTCGCGCGCCTCGTAGCTGGACCTTTTTGACCGGTCTGCCGAGTTTTTTACAGGTAGGGATATTTACGGGCGACTCCTCACAGACATGTCGATGGACACGCGCGAAATAGAGAACGGCCTCAGGCTGGAAGAAGCCAAGCGGCGCAAGCGCGAAGGGCTGGTGATCCTCGTCACCTTCCTGATGGTGGTGCTCTTCGCCATTTTCGAGGTCCAGCTCCCCGAATTTTCTCCCGATAACGCGCTCGCCAGTAACATCGGTTTCTTTCTCCTCGTCAATATCATCATCGTTCTGCTCATCCTGCTGATCTTCCTGGTGGTCAGGAACCTGGTCAAGCTCATTTTCGAGCGGAAGAAGCGCATCCTTGGCTCGCGGCTCCGCCTCCGGCTGGTGCTGGCGTTCGTCGCGCTGTCGCTGGTGCCGACGCTCTTGCTGTTCTTCGTCGCCGGCGGTTTTGTAACGCGCTCTTTCGACCGCTGGTTCGACGTGCAGATCGAGAACGCGCTGCAAGGCTCGCTCGAAATCGGCCAGGCGTATTATCAGAACTCCGCCAACAACGCGTTGTTTTACGCGCGGCAGTTGAGCCAGCGAGTGACGCAGGAAGCGCTGTTCGAATCCAAGCGCACGGCGGACTTAAAGGCATTCATTCAGGCCAAACAGCGCGAGTACAACCTCGGTACGGTGGAAGTCTTCGCCCCCGACCGCCGGCTCCTGGTCGTCGCGTTCAACGATCAGGTGCCGACCGGCGTGACGATCAAGCCGGAATCCGATTTTCTCAATCGCGCGCTGCGCGGAGTGGAAGTCACCCGCACGCAGGCGTTCGGCGAGGGCGACATCATCCGCGGCGGCGTGCCGGTCTATAGCGCCGACCGAAAAATTTTGGGCGCGGTCGTGGTCGATTACTACGTGCCCAAGAGCATCACCAACCGGGCGCTGCAAATCTCGCGCTCTTACGAGCAGTACAAGCATCTGACCGCGCTCAAGCGGCCGGTGAAGAACAGCTATCTTCTGACGCTGCTTCTCGTCACTCTCGTCATCATTTTCTCGGCGACGTGGTTCGGTCTTTACCTTGCCAAGGGCATCACGGTTCCGATCCAGCGGCTGGCGGAGGGAACGCACGAGGTGGCGCACGGAAACTGGGATTATCAGATCGAGGCGGCGGGCGACGACGAGATCGGCACGCTGGTCGATTCGTTCAACCAGATGACGCGCGACTTAAAGCAGATCAACCTGGAGCTCGCCCGCCGCGGGCGCTACATGGAGACGCTCCTCGGCAACATCACCGCGGGCGTCATCTCGGTCGATCCGGCGGGCAAGATCACCACCATGAACGCCGCCGCCGAGGAGATGCTCGGTGTCAAGGCGGACCAGGCGCTCGGAAAAAGCACCGCGGCGGTTTTTCACCTGGAGCACCTCCGCGCGATGCAAGAAATCTTGGAGCAGGTGAGAGACGGCGGGACGATCGAGCGCGAAATCAAAATACCGCTTCCCGACCAGATCCTCACGGCCGTGGCGACCGCGGCCACGTTGCGCGGCGACGACGGCAACGACCTCGGCGTCATGGTCTTTTTGGAAGACATCACGCAAATTCAGAAAGTGCAACGGATGGAGGCCTGGCGCGAGGTGGCGCGGCGGATCGCCCACGAGATCAAAAATCCCTTGACGCCGATCCAGCTCTCGGCCGAGCGGCTGAGGAAACGCTACGCCAAGCTCTTGGACGGCGACGGCGCGATTTTCGACAAGTGCACCTCGACGATCATCCAGCAGGTGGAGGATCTTAAAAATCTCGTCAACGAGTTCTCGCAGTTCGCGCGGCTGCCGGCGGCGGAGCTGACGGCCAACGATCTCAACGAGATCGTCAAGGAGGCGCTGTTCCTGTTCAAAGAAGGCCACAAGGGCATCAACTTTCAGTTTCATAAAGGCGAAATTCCGTCGCTCGACCTCGACCGCGACCAGATCAAGCGCGTCCTGATTAATCTTTTGGACAACGCGGTGGCGGCGGTGGAGGAAAAAGGCGAAATCCAAATCGCGACTTCCTATGCGCCCGCGTCGGGAGTCGCGTTGCTCGAAGTAGCGGACAACGGCTGCGGCCTGGCGCCGGAGATTCGCGAGCGCATCTTCGAGCCGTATTTTTCCACCAAGAAGGAGGGCACGGGGTTGGGATTGCACATCGTCAACGCCATCGTGGCGGACCATCGGGGCAATATCCGCGTGCGCTCGAACGAGCCCAAAGGAACGCGCTTTATTATCGAGTTGCCGGCGCGCGACCCGGCGACGCCGAGGATCGCGCAGAAAAGAGCGGCGTCGTCTTGAAGCCGGCCGCAGCAGCGTCGGGAGGATTGGTGAAAGGAAAGAACGCAGAGAAAAAAATCCTCGTCGTCGATGACGAGGACCGCGTGCGGGAATCGATCCGTGAGATTTTACGTGACGAAGGCTACCGCGTGATCGAAGCGGCGGACGGAACCCAAGTGCTCGATCTCATCCGCAACGAGCGGCCCGATCTCGTGCTGCTCGACATCTGGATGCCGGAAGTGGACGGCATCGAGCTGCTCAAAGAAATCAAAAAAGCGGCGCCGCAGGTGAACGTCATCATGATCTCCGGCCACGGCAACATTCACACGGCGGTGACGGCGACCAAGCTCGGCGCCTTCGATTTCATGGAAAAGCCGCTCTCGCTGGAAGGGCTTCTGCTTACCGTGCGTCGCGCGCTCGACGAATCGGGCGGCGTCGAAGACAAGGTGAAAACGCCGGCTGAAACGAAATTGAAACGCAGCGCGCGCCAGGCGGCGACCGGAGCGCGCCATGCTCGCGGCCTCAAGCAACGGACGCTCAAAAAAAGCGTCGTCTTCTCGGGCCACGGGCTCCATTCGGGCATCAAGACCGGCGTCGTGCTCCATCCGCTGCCGCCCAACAGCGGCGTGCGCTTCAGCGGCATCTCCGCCGACGCCACGGTGCCGGCTCATCTCGACTATGTCGGCTCGACCGGTTACGCGACTTCGCTCCGCGGCAAGGGAATCGTGGTCGGCACGGTCGAGCACTTTCTCGCCGTCCTGCATAGCTACGGCATCGGCAACCTGCTGGTCAAAATTCAGGGCGAGATCCCGATCATGGACGGCTCGGCGCTCGAATTCTGCCGGCTGATCGAAGAGGCGGGGATCGAGGAGCAGAACGCAGCGTGGTCGGAAATCAAAATCGACCGGACCTACCGCGTGGGAGAGAAAAACGGCGAGGCGATCAGCGTCGAGCCGGCCGACGCCTTCAGCGTCAAATACGTCCTCAATTATCCCGAGCCGGTGGGCGTTCAGGAGCATACCTTCGTGTCGTCGGGTCCGGAATCGTTCAAAGCAGAGATCGCGCCGGCGCGGACGTTCGGCTTTATCAAAGACTACGAGCAGCTCGAAAAGGCCGGGCTAGTGAACGGCGGGCGGCTCAGCAACTGCATCTTGATCGACAACGAAAAGGTCATCAACACGGAGCTGCGCTTCCCCGACGAATTTGCGCGCCACAAAATTCTCGACATCATCGGCGATTTTTATCTGCTCGGCCGTCCGATCCGCGGCAAAGTGACGGCGCGCATGACCGGGCACGCGGACAACATCGCGCTGTTGCGGGAAGTCCGCAAAGGCATGGCGCTGTAAACATGGCTACGTCGCAGCCGGTCCCGCGGCTATTTACCGTCGATGAGGCCAACGCCCTGCTGCCGGAGCTGCGGCCGCTGGTCGAGCGCATCCTGAATCATCTCGAAACTTTGAGGGAGAAAAGCGAGACGGTGATCCGCGACGAGCGGCTGTCGCCCTCCAGCCCGGAGCTGATGAAATCCTTGCAGCAGAACGTGGCGATTGCGAGCTTGATCCAGGAGGTGAAATGCCTGGTCGATGAGATCAACGGCTACGGCTGCATCTGCAAGGGCATCGAGGAGGGGTTGGTGGACTTCCCCTGCCTGCTCGGCGGCGAGATCGTTCTTCTCTGCTGGCGCTTCGGCGAAGTGAGCGTCGGCCATTGGCATCGCGTCGAAGACGGCTTCGCCGGCCGCAAGGCGCTGCTGGATAGCGAAGAAGAGGGGGGAGACGGAAACATTTCCTATCACTGAGAGTTCTCGCTTCCGTTCCTTACGCCAGCCTCACTCTCGCCAGGCTCGCATCGACCGATGATTCCATGAAAGCTGCTCGGGTCAAAGAATCAGCCGCCTTCTCCCAGAAGATCAAGGAAGAAGCGCAGCGGCTGGGCTTTGCGCTGGTAGGCATCTCTCCCGTCGCCGCTCCTCCGCGCGAAAAATCGTTTGCCGAGTGGCTGAGGAAGGGGCTCGGCGGCGAAATGGGCTACCTCAAGCGCACCGAGGAGCTGCGTCGCGATCCGAAAAAGCTCGTTCCCTGGGCGGTTTCGGTCATTTCCGTCGGCATGAATTACTTTACGCCGCCGCCACGGCCCGAGGTGTCGGAAGACTCTCGTGGTTGGATCTCGCGCTATGCGTGGGGCGACGATTATCACGATCTCGTCAAACGGCGGCTGGACTTGCTGCTGGGAAAAATTAAAACGATGCATCCCGATCCGATCGAGGGCCGGGCGTTCGTCGATTCCGGCCCGGTGCTGGAGAGGGGAATCTCCGCCTTAGGCGGAATCGGCTGGATCGGGAAAAACACGCATCTCATCTCGCCCAAAAAAGGCTCGTGGTTTTTTTTGGGCGAACTGTTTGTCAGCATCGAGATGGCTTACGACCGCGCGATCAAAGACCGCTGCGGCAAATGCGATCTCTGCCTCAAGGCGTGCCCGACCGGCGCTTTCGCCGGCCCATACGTTCTCGACGCCCGGCGCTGCATCTCTTATCTCACGATCGAGCTTAAAGGCGCGATGCCCCGCCATTTGCGCCCGCTCGTCGGCAATCACGTCTTCGGCTGCGATATTTGCCAGGAGGTTTGTCCGTACAACGTCAAAGCGGCGCCGACAGGCGAGGAGGCGTTTCAACCCAGAGACGGCCTGCACGCGCCGGATTTGATTCCGCTTCTTTCTCTCAGCGAAGAAGAATTTCGCCGCCGCTTCAAAGGCAGCCCGCTGCTGCGGGCGAAGCGTCGGGGATTTTTGCGCAACGTCGCCGTCGCCTTGGGAAATCTCAAAAGCCGCGAAGCCGTTCCGGCGTTGATCCGGGCGCTGCAAGATACAGAGCCGCTCGTGCGCGGCCACGCCGCGTGGGCGTTGGGAGAGATCGGCACGCCGGAGACGTTCCGCGCGCTGGCAAAGCGCTTGACCGTTGAAACAGACGCCGAGGTGAAAAAAGAGATCGAAGCCGCGAGCGGGGAAAGCGGCAATCGCCGGGCAATCGCCTAACAGCGCGTCAATCTTTTTTCTTCGCGCACGCCTGTTTCAAGACAGTTTCCAATTCCGCGGTCATCTTGGCGACTTTCCCGCTCCGATCGACGCAGGCGTGCCGTGTCGCGCCCTCGGCCAGAAGCCGGGCGTCGTTTTTTCGCGTGATTCGGTAGCTGAATTCCAGCGTGGCGCGGCCCAGCGCCGCGAGCGTCGTCTCCACGACGATTTCGTCGTCGAAGCGCGCCGGCTTGTGATAGCGGCACGAAACCTCGGTCACCGGGAAAAAAACCCCGCTCGCTTCGACGGCGGAATAGGGCAGACCGATGTGGCGCAGCAGCTCGGTCCGTCCCATTTCGAACCACCGGAGATAGTTGGCGTAGTAAACGACGCCCATCTGGTCGGTGTCGCCGTAGATCACGCGGTAGGATGTCGAGTGGATCGCCATGGCCGGAAACTATTTCTATCCTGTTTGCCTGAGCCGAGCAATGGAATTTTCTCGTGGATCGACTTGACAGGGACTCGTTGCCGGTATTACTAAGGTGACAAACAAGCGATGGGGAGGTGACTATGAAGAAGTCCTGGTTGATTCCGTTCGGATCGGCCGGTTTGGCCGGTATTCTGATCATCGCTCACCCGGCTCTCGTCGCGGCCGCCACGGTGCTTGGCGCAGACGACAGCGCTCGAGTGGCGACGATTCGAAATCTCTCGATCAAGGAAGGAACGGTCTCCGGCGAGCTGGTCAATACTTCGCCGCGGACGCTGCGCGACGTGCAATTGCTCATTCGCCACACTTGGCTCTGGAAGAACGAAATGAGCCCGGGCGAAGACAACGTCAGCGAGGCGATCTACTACACGGTCGAGGGAGATATACCAGCCGGTGGAACGAAGCCGTTCACTTACCGGCCGTCTCAGGGGCCGCCGTCGCGACCCGACGGTGGTTATGAGACAAGCGTGTCGGTGGCGGGATACTCGGAGCTCGTTCCGGTCAAGTGAGCCAGGCGCGAAAGCGCTAATTTAGTTTGGTCGCCGGTGGGCGTGGGCGCTTTAACCACCGTCGTTAGGATCGCCGTTTTTTCCTTGACAAATTGCCTGTTTCCTGACATAAGTGACGAAAATTTTCGGCCGGAGGAGTGGGCATGAAAAAAGCTACCTGGGCAATAGGCGTAACCGTGGTTTTTTTCCTCAGCGGCTGTGCGACGCACAAGCAGAACATGGCGCTGGCGGGTGGACTGATCTGTGGCGCCGCTGGAGGCGGGATTGGCTACGCCGCCGGTCGCTCGAACCACGGAACGATCAATAGAGGTAC
>JBGPTS010000004.1:0-46438 GCA_041490745.1 Binatia bacterium
CCAGGGAACCTCAAGCTCATCGGCGACAATCTGCCTGAGCACGGTGCCGGCGCCGGCTCCCTGATCCAGCATGGCAGTGGAAACGGTAATGCCTCCCTGGTCGTCGATGCGGATAAAAACCGAGCACTCCCCTCCGAGCGCGAGCCATTGGATGATCGCCAGCCCGCGGCCGACATGGGGTTTTTTGGGGCTGTAAAATTTTGCCTCCTTCAGCAATCGGTCCAACGTCTCGCGCGCTTTGATATGCGAGATCGGTCTCCCCACCGGCGACTCGTCGCCATCCTGCATCAGATTCATTTTTCGGAAATCAGCGGGATCCATACCCAGTTTTCTGGCCAACAAATCCATCTGCGATTCGTTGGCAAAAACTCCCTGCGGATCTCCCGGCGCTCTCATGTGACCGCAGGGTACTTTGTTGGTGTAAACGATCTTTTCCTCGATCAGGACGTTTTCCATCCTATAAGGACCCGCCGCTTCGTGGGCGCCGAAGAGATAACCGATCGGTTTAAACGCGCCGTACGCGCCGCCGTCGAAGACAAACTCCATTCGATGCGCCAGGATGCGCCCGTCTTTAGACACGCCGGACTTCACCTTGACCAGCGCGGCATGACGGGGATTTCCAGCGATCAATTCGTCTCCATAATCCATCACCATTTTCACGGGTCTGCCGCTTGTACGAGAAAGAACGTACGCGACGGGAACGTCCATGAAGTCGCCTTTCCCGCCGAAATCTCCGCCGATATGGCAAGGGTGAACCAGGAATTTTTCCGCGCTGACCCGGAAGGCGGCAGCCAACTGACCGCGCAACGCGAAGGGCACCTTGCTGCAAGCCCAGATCTCGGCTCCGCCGGTTTCATCGGCTTTTACCACACACGAGTGCGGCTCGATATACGCCTGGTGCACGACTTGCGTTTGAAACGTATTCTCAATAACGAAATCGGATCGGCGAAAGCCTTCTTCGAGGTTTCCTTTTTTCCAGGACAACTGGACGAAGGCGTTGCTGGGCGCGGCGAGCTTGCCGGGCAACCCCTTGTAGTTCAAAACTTCCGGGTGCAACAGAGGTGCCGAAGGAGCCAGGGCATCGACGGGGTCGAGCACGGGTGGAAACTCCTCGTATTCGACGTCGATTTCATCCAATGCCCGTTCCGCAATCTCTTCGGTATCAGCGGCTACCGCGGCCACCTTCTCGCCCATGAAACGCACCACACCGTCCGCCAGCACGGGCATGTCGTAGATCTGCCTTCCAATTCTGATCCCCGCGACATCCTGACCGGTAAGGACCGCTTTGACTCCCGGAATGGCCGATGCCTTGTGGATATCGATCCGTTTGATTCGACCGTAGGCGATCGAGCTGCGCAGCACTTTGCCCCACAACATCTCAGGCAAAGTCACATCAACGGCATACACCGTCTTCCCCGTGACCTTTTCCACGCTGTCTGCTCGCGGAATCGCGCTGCCGATGATTTTTTTTCGTTTCATCAACCCCTCTTTATCTCTGAATGCCCGCTCTCAGTCCCACCAGACGCGCGATCAGGGCGACTCCGGTAGTCAGGACAACCACGATGATTCCAATGACCGCCGCGCTTTCGTAGCGAGAGTCGACCAGAAAATCCAGTTGGAGCAGCGACAAAGGTCTGGTGTGACTCGTGGCAATCAGCGCGACGGTGCTGACATTGCGCGCGGCCGCGATAAAACTCAGCGTCCCGACGAGGAGCAAAGTCGGAGTGATGATCGGCACGACGATATCCCTGAAGCTGGTCCAACCCGATCCCCCGGCAACGATCGCCGCCTCCTCGAGTTCGAGCCCCAATTGGGTCAAAGCGCTTTTGATGATCTGAACGCCCAGAGTCATGCTGGAGATCACCGTCGCGAGGACCAAGAGCGCCATGGAGCCGTAAAACGGCCGCAGCAGCGGGGTGCCGAGAAACAAAGACAGCAGCCCGAGACCCAGAATGATCCCGGGCAAAGTGGACGGCAGCCAGGAAGCGAAATCCAAAGCCGCGCGGCCTACAAAGCGGGTCCGGATGACGACATAGGCGACGAGCGTGAAAAGCACGATCGACAGGATCGCCGTCGCGCCCGCGAGCACCAGAGTATTTTTTAATGACTCAAGAAACACGGAATCGTAAATGACGCGGCCCCAGTGCACCAAAGTCCATGGCCTGGGCACGCTGAAGTAACCGAAGCGGGCCATGAAAGACGCGAGCGTCAAGAATAACAGCGGGACCAAAGTAATCAGGAGCGCAAAGGCGAGCAGGCAAAAGAAGACGGGCAATCTCCATTTACCCAGACTTTGCCGGTGGCCCTTGTAGCGCCCGCCCACGGTCGCATAATTCCGCCGGGTGAACGTTCTGCGCTGTAAAATAATAAGCGGCACCATAACGAACAAGATCATGCTGCTCAGCGCGGTAGCCGAGGAAAACTGCGGCGGCTGTTGGTTCAACAGCCAGTGGATCTGCGTGCTGAACACGTAGAACCGAAATGGAAATCCCAAGACCAACTCCAACTCGAATGCTTGAAGGGAATGGACGACCACAAGCAGCAATACGACGCCTACGATGGGCGTCATGATCGGTATGACGATTCGCCTCAGCGTGCAGAGGACTCCCGCTCCGGACACCAGGGAGGCCTCCTCGAGGGTCGCGTCCATATTGCGAAACGCGGGGGTGAAGAGCATGACTTCCACGGCGATGGTCGAGGTCGTGAGATGCGCCCAGACGATGCCCCAGAACGAATAAATATTGAAAGGCGCTGTTTTGATAAACGGCAACAGAGAGAGCCATTGGTTGATCAGACCGTACTCGGGATCCAATAGTAAAATCCAACCCATGGTGACGGGGAGAGGCGGGAGAAAATAACCCAGCCAAAATAAAAACTCGAGCGACGCTGCGGCGGGAATATCGGTCCGGGCGATGGTCCACGCGAGCAGGATCGCGATCGGCAACGCAATGGCTTGTCGCGCCAGGGTGATCGTCATCGTGTTCCATATGGCGGAAATCATCACCGGGTCGGAAAAAGCGATGCGCCAGGCGTGCAAACTAAGCGCTGAAACACTGTTGTCTCCCTGGACCTCGAAGCTGCTGATGATGATGAGGGCGGCCGGATAAAAGACCGCGAGCGCGATAACGCCCAGCAGCAGCCAATGGATGAGGCTTTGCAGGCTAAAGTGACGCGGGTAAAGCACTGAAAAGGACCGGTATAATATTCGTCCAGTCCTTACCGCAGGACTTCCTTGGCGATTTCCCTCGCCTTGTCCCGAAGCTGCAATCGCTCCTCGCGGTCGATATCGAAGTAATCGACCCCGGGCTCGGGAGACATGCCGGTCACGCGGGGAACATCCACCCGGCGACTGGGCCTGCCGGCCGTTGTCGTCCACGCCGTCTGTCCTTCTTTAGACAGAAGCCAGTTGATAAAAACCGTGGCGGCGTTTACATGCGGCGCCTTGCTGACCAAACGCACGGCGCCCCAGCCCGTGCTCATGCGCCATGCCTCGGCCAACTTGCCCGCCAGAGGCTCGATTTTTAAACCGACGCCAAGCTTTTGCAGTTCGCCGATTTCGGTGTCGTTGGCTCCGATGGCGATCGGATACTTCCCGCGCGCCAGCCAATCGGCGAGCTGTCGACCGTCGCGCGTCAGTCCCAAGTCTTGCTTGAGCAGCGCGCGGACAAACTCCTCGCCGAGCTGGCCGGTCCATAGCGCAATTCGCCCGCTCCCCGGTCCATCCACTCTCGGGTCATCGATGACAATCTTGCCCTTCCATTTTGGATTCAAAAGCCCCTTGACGCTGTTCAATTCGCTCTCGGGAACGAATTCCCGGTTGACCTGGACCTGGGGTGTGACCTCCGCTTGAAACGCAAAGATGTATTGTTTTTCGGAATCCAAGAAAGCCTTTCCAAACCCGCCTAACCAGGCGCTTTCGTCGCGCACCTCGGGCAGCACCAAAAGCGGTCTAAGAGGGTCCAGGTCTCCCGCTTTCTTTCCGGTAACGTCGAATGTGGTCGGTCCCGTAATATAAAGATCCCAAAGGTTCTGCCCGGCTTGTCGTTCTTTCGAAAAGCGCGCGGTAAAGTTCGCCGGCGTGAATCCCTGGAATTCGAGACTGATCTCCGGATACTTTTTCTCGAATCCTCTCATGACGTCGCGATAGACCGTGCCCGGAGGCCCCGCCACGGCGACTTTTCCCTCCTTCTTCGCATCCGCTAAAATTTTATCCCATTTCGTTTTCCACTCCTGAGCCTCCACTCGCGCGGCGAGCGCGAACGACAGGACAAGACCCAATGTTAACATCCGACGGAAGTTGGACTCACGCATAGACTTATCCCCTTTTAATCTGGATTTTTCTCGTCACTTTTTCTTCGACCTTTGTCGTGACGCGACGCGATGAAAAGTAATACCCGCCTCGTAGACGTGCATCGGCAAGGCATGTCGCGTCCGCTCCGCCGGGCGATCTTGCTTGTCCACTTTCGCCACGACCAACCAGGGCCCCGGCTCCGCGAACGCGGCTCGAAGCGTAACCTTGGCGGATTCTAAATCATCTACGGTCCGCGTATTCTTCATACCAGCCGCTCGAGCCAAGTGTTCGATGTCGGCGCCGAAAGCCGTTGCGGTGGGAGCTTTTCCGGAGCCCGTCGTGAGATAGGCGCCATTGTCGAATACGACAACGACGAGGTTCCGTGGCTGATAGCGCGCCACAGTGGTCAATACGCCCGGTCCCGCGAGCAGCGACCCGTCGCCTTCCACGGAGATAATTCTGCGCTCGGGCCAACCGAGCGCCATCCCGAGAGCCATAGGCGTCGCGTAGGGCATATCCATATTATAGATCGTCAGTGGCTCGTCCTTCGCTTCGGCGATCGTATAATTCGCCAAGCCGGGACTGACGATCATGGGATCCCCGTTGCGCAGAGTGGCGATGTAGCGAAGGACATCGTTCCGGTTCATCGCTTCTCTCCGATCTCCCTGATGACGTGACTCGGGACGAGAATTCCGACCGGAATGCGCTGGCCTTCGATCGTCGCTTGCGCCTCGACGATGACGGTCCGAATCTCCCGCGGATCGAAAAGAACATGGTAGGGAATGTTCAGCGCGCGGAGAACGGGCTCCGCCACGAGCCGGGTCGCGCCGTGATAATCGTAGCGCTCGCCCAGCGTGCTGTTATGACCGGCGATCAGCATGGTCGGGGTCTTTTGAACGATTCCGCGAGCGAGAATCAGCGCCGATAGACCGAGTCCGGAGCCTTCCATCAACGCTACGGGGCGCTTGCCGACCAGGAAGGCGCCCATCGCCATGGCGATACCCTCGTCCTCGCGCGAGCACTGATAAGCATCGATGCCGCCGCGCTCTAAGATAAGCTGCTCCACGCCGTCGAGCATGCTGTCGGGCAAGAATACCGCGAAATCGATTCCGGCGGCTTTGAAGCCTTCGTAAAAAGCTTCTACGGCTTCCTGCCGATAGCGCACGCCGGACTTTCCCGTATTTACAGGTGCCGACTGCGAATTTTTCAGATCCCGGGCTTTACTCATAATTTTGCCTTACTCCCTGTCCTTCGCGCGCCTTCAGGCAGGAAGGCTAAAAAACGCAAACCCCAATCCCGTAACCGCATGATGGGCCGGGATGTAATCGACGATGGTGGCCCGCCCTTCGCTACAGGCGCCGGCG
This sequence comes from Binatia bacterium, assembly GCA_041490745.1. Lineage (GTDB taxonomy): Bacteria > Desulfobacterota > Binatia > UBA9968 > UBA9968 > JAJPJQ01. The sequence continues at coordinate 5,656 of JBGPTS010000004.1, forward strand.
ACAACGATCCAGCTTCTGATTTCTCCGGTTCCACTTCGTAACGTGTCCGAATCGAACTCGAAGAGGTGGCACAATGCTTCGCCGTTTCCCGATACCAGTTGTTGTAAGACCCAGTTATCTAGAGGTTTATCGATCCACCCTGCGCGCGGCCCTCTAGGGTCATGGGAAAGTCCCCCCGACGCCATGATCGCGACTTTTTCCGGGCGGCCCTTCAGCGTTTGAGCGATAGAGCAGCCCAGCTCGTAGCATCTTCGCGCGCTCGGCATCGGCGGAAAATAAGCGTTCACATGAAACGGAATGATGGGGATATTCAGCTCCGGAGTCACCTTCACGACGGGCCGGGTAAAAGCATGGCCGATGCCTCTCTTGGGCCTTCCAAGAGGCTTCAGCTCCTTGCTTTCGGAAACTTCGAATCCGTTTCGATTCAGTTCTTTCAGAAGATAGAGGGCCAATTCGGAATGACAGCGGAGCGTAATATGGTTTTCATCCTCCGGCTCGTCGATCAAAGAGATGTTGATCGTGCCGTGCACTTGAGCGCAAGTGAAGAGGCAGAAAGCGGGCATATTCGCTTCAGTGAAAACTTCACCCTGGTCGTCGCCGACGACCAGGAGAACGTCGGGCCGGTAAGCTTCGAGCTGCTTTCTCAGAACGTTGAAGCCGTTATCGATTCGATCAATATAACCTTGGAGAACTTCAGAGGTCTCTTCCGCGATTTGCGGTGGTTGAGGAATGCCGTCGGTAAGCACGCGGTGAATCGACGCCCAGTGCTCGATGCCTCGGAACATCGAAGGAGCATGAGAAACGGCCAAGCCCAATTGCAGCATTGCGATCCACCCTTAGCGAGGAGTTTCCGGTCCCTCTTCTGCGGAGCTCGACGGATTGGAAACCAAGGCGCTCCCGTTGGCCCGCCGTGCGTACGGCAGTTGTTGCACGCCGCGCGCGTTGTCGTGACAATAATTGCGCCACGCGGTCAGGCCCACGTCCGGGCGGAACAGCCGTTCCCGATTCCAACCGTCTTCTTCCGCGTAAAACGGATCCATCAGCCGGACCATCCACGCGTCCTGCCCGTTGAAATTGACGTGCGCCAGCCATCTCCACCACAGCCAGTAAGCCAGGCGAAAACGCCAGGCTTTGAATCCCGTCGTCCATTTCACTGAAAACTGGAAATAGCGATGGTGCCGCTCATCGACGGGGACGTACCACTCGAAGTGGACGATGCCCGGCGCGGGGAACGGATTCACCCGCAGGAAGCACGGCAGCCTCAGCTGCGTTTTTGTCGGCGGGCGGCTTCTCGGCTTTCTCCACCAGCGCCGCCGTTGCCGGCCGGCGCCGCCCGGATAGCGCCCCAGGCCGGGATAGTCACATTCCAGCAGCGGCGGGCCTTGGGTATAACCAATCCACTTGCCCGCGATCTCGGGAACGATGTTGGTTTTGCACGCGGGAAACCGTCGAAAGAAGGCAAGCCAAGCGTCTCGGTGAAGATACGTAGCATGAGCCGGATCCATTCCATTCTCCGCCGCAAGCCTCCAATTCCCTTTCCTTAGTGTCACCCGCGCTCCGATGACCGCCTCCTCCCGTAGCATTTCCTCGGGAACGTCTTCTTCTAATCGTGGCGGCGTGCCATCCCCTACAAAAATCCAGATCAGGCCTTTGCGTTCCTCCACCGGATAGCTCGGGATCTTCACCTTTCCCACAATCGGCGAGTCCGGCCCATCGGTCACCGCTCCCACACATTCGCCGTTGGTGATGTCGTACGTCCAGCCATGATAGCGGCAACTGATCGTCGCCGTTCCGGGAAACTCGCAAGCGCCCACCGACAACGGCACACCACGATGCGCGCAACGATCTTCCAGGGCGTAACACCTTGCGCCGTGTCGTAGCAAAAGCAGCCGCTCCCCCAGAATCACCACCGGCACCGGCTTTTGCCGCAACTTCCTAGACATCATCGCCGGGTACCAGTAGTCACGAAAGCCCAGCACCGCTTCGTCGTAGCGCGGCCAGGGATTTTTTCTCGCCCTTCCCGCGTCCTTTCCCGGCCCTACTTCCGCGACGCGAGGCTTCATAGTCTGTTCCGGCTGGCTCAAATGACCTCCGACTACGCTCCACCCCGCGCGACGACATCTTTTCGCGCGCGCGCGCAGGTATCGACAATGGCATACACGAGGCACTTGGTGAGCTGCTTCATAGCCGAGATGTTGCTCACGTCCATGGAGAAACCGGAGCGCTTCGTCGATCCCGAATCTTTCGCACGCGGCATCCCGAGACGCGCCGTCGGAATTCCCCAGGCACGCAAAATATTCGCGTCGGTCGCGCCGCTCGTCCCGGTTCGCGGAGTATGCTTCTTTTTTTCCACATGCTCCCAGGCGCGGATGCACGATTGCACAATCCAGCTATTCGGGTCTGTCGAAGTTCCGGGGATGGCCAAGACCATTTCGCAATTCAGATCGAGCTCGGGCTCCGTCCTTCGGATATCCGCGAGCGCCTTCTCGATTTGTCGCCTCGCCTCCATCGGATCCGTGCGCGGGCTGATGCGAAGATCGACGTACAGATCGCAACGCGCGGGGATAAAGGCAGGCTTGTTTGTCCAGCCGGACTCGATTGCGTTGATCGATCCTTGGGGAGCAACCAATCCGGAGGTATTGTGTTTGGTATACTCAGGAAACCATCCCTCCAATTTCGTAGCGACCTTCGCGGCATCGACGATCGGATTGCGGCCCGACACCACGTGCCTGACTCCCGTATAGCCGAGTGCGCCTTTGACCTGAATCTTGAACCAGCACAATCCCACCTCTTCCCATGAAACCGCATAGCCCGGTTTGGCGATGATCGCAAAATCGCCTCGAATCCCTTGTTCCAACATGAAGGCGCAGCCTGTTCCTTGACCGGCGTTGAATCGGCCTAGCGCGGGTCGTTTGTTCGTCGGCATTCCGCCCGAACCGAGACCGACCGATAAATCGCCGCGCAACGGAACGCCGGCCCGCCGCACCGCCTTGGCGGCCATGACGACGCAGGCGGCATAACCTTTCGGGTTCTCCGCTCCGTTGCCCACCACGTTGCCGTCCTTAATATATGCGGCGGTAGTCATCTCGGCGGGAACACTCTCTCCGACCCATGGGCAATCTTCCTCCGGCTTTCCGGCGAAGGCCGTGTCGATCGGCGCATAAAGCAACAGATCGGCGCCATCTCCGCTCCCACGGATGCGCCCGACGGCGTTTCCTTGTCGTTCATCGATCGGTTGAAAAGCGGCCTCTATATTCGACTCCTGCATGTCGGCGACCATGGCCTGGGCCAGCTCGCCCTCTTCGCCCGTCGGGCTCGGAATGCTCGCCATCTTGCGGTTCAACTCTCCGAGCCGGCCCTCGTCGATCTCGGACCAGGCGCGCTTCAACCACTGCTCTTGCTCTTTGGAAAACGGCAGCGGCCGCGCGCCGTTCGTCGGGGTTCGACCCATCTTTCGCTCTCCTACCCGCCGTCCGCCATAAAAAATTGCAGCACGAGCCGGTCGAACTCCGCGCGATACTCGACGTGGGCCCAGTGCCCGCATTTGGAAAAAATGTGCATGCGTGCGTCGGGCAATCGCCGAAGCATGAGGAGTCCCACGTCCAGGGCGCCCGCCCGGTCATCCTGGCCCCACACGATCAACGTCTTAGCTTTCAAATTCGGCAGGTCGCCATAGAGGTCGTCCTGCGGGCCGGCGGGTTGTTTGCCGAACAGCTCGACCAGCTCCGGATGATTGCTCGCCTCGAAGCGCTCCTGGACCAACTCCTCCGTGATCATGGAACGGTTATACACCAGGCTCTCCAGCACTTCGCGCATCTTGGCGGGAGTCGGCCCTTCCCCTTTATAATAGTTGGCGATGTTGCGAATCGCTTCCAGCGGCATCGGTTGAAAGATGCTGCCTGCCTTGATGGCGCCGCTGCCGATGACGACCAGGCGATCGACCTTCTCCGGATAATCGATGGCGAGCTTAAGTCCGGCCTGCCCACCCATAGAGTTGCCGATAAAATGGGCCTTCTTGATTCCCAAACTATCCATGAAGTCGCGAATGGAATTCGCCAAATAGGACTGGCGGCTCGCCTTGATGATGGGCTTGTCCGACTTGCCGTATTGCGGCATGTCGATCAGAAGAGTGCGAAAATGTTTTGAGAGGTCCCCGACGTTCCCCTTGAAATTGCTCCAACCCGTCGCTCCCGGACCCGCGCCGTGAATGCAAATCAAAGGATAGCCGCTGCCGGACTCGTGATAATGGATTTTTAGGTTGCCCGCTTGTATGTACTTCCCGTCAGGTTCTTTGGCCATCGACATCAGATCCCCCATTCGCTCGACGAAACCGGATCACGCAGAGACCTGTCGTTTCCTCTGCTCCGCCAAATCCATAGCGACTTCTACGATCATGTCCTCTTGGCCGCCCACCGCTTTCCTCTTTCCGATCTCAACCAAAATATCACGGGCGTCCACGCCGAACTGTTGGGCGGCCTTATCGGCATGAAGGAGAAAGCTGGAATAGACTCCCGCGTATCCCATCGTCAGGCTCGCCTTTCCGATTCGCACCGGCTTCGGCATGATCGGCCTCACGATTCCTTCAGCCACATCCATGATCTTCCAGAGGTCGATTCCAGTGGCATAGCCCATTTTATCCAAAACGGCGACCAGCACTTCAGTCTGCGTATTTCCGGAACCAGCTCCGAGTCCGCACGTGCAACTGTCAATCCATCTCGCGCCCTGCTCAATTGCGGCGACACTGTTGGCCACGGCCAAAGAAAGATTATTGTGGCCGTGAAAGCCCACTCCCACTTTTATCACGTCCCGCAGGGCTCGAACTCTGTCGACTACGGTCGCCGGCATCAACGCCCCCGCCGAATCGGTGACTTGAACCACATCCGCTCCGCAACTCTCCATTACCTTTCCTTGCTCCGCGATCTTCTCCGGCGAACCCATGTGCGCCAACATCAGCATCCCGATGACTTCCATGCCCATCCTTTTGGCCAAGGCGATATGCTGTTCGGCGATATCCGCTTCAGTCACGTGAGTCGCAATCTGCGCGACCTTTGCGCCGAGATCGGCGGCCATCTTAAGATCGTCTTTAGTACCAATGCCCGGAAGAAGGAGCACCGCCAGTTTCCCTTTTTTAATCACCGCAGACGCGGCTTTGAGCAGCTCGCGCTCTGCTTCCCGAGAAAATCCGTAGGTGATGGATGCCCCGCCGAGCCCGTCGCCGTGTGAGACCTCGATCATCTCCACGCCGGCTTCATCCAGGCCTTGCGCCACATCACTTACTTGTTCAGACGTCAACTGGTGACTCAAGGCGTGGCTTCCGTCCCTTAACGTGCTGTCCAAGATATGGATAAAGATCTTTTCGCTCATTATGGTGCCTCCATGGGCCTCGTCTTGTTCCACGTACCGGCGACCAGGCGTCGGCCAATTTCTTCACCGACTCTCACTGCTGCCGAGGTCATGACGTCGAGGTTCCCCGCGTATTTTGGCAAGTAATCACCCGCGCCTGCCACCTCGACGAACAAAGTGACTTTCTTTAGTTTCCGGTTGCCATCGAGGAGTTCTTCAATCAAGGGTTTCGCCCTAAGTTCATAGCCGGGAACATATTGCTTGATTCTTTTGACCATCTCTTCGATCGACTTACGAATCTTTTCCGGATCGACGTCTTCCACAATACTGTAGATGGTATTACGCATGAGAATCGGCGGCTCCGCTGGATTCAACACGATGATCGCCTTGCCGCGCTTTGCTCCTCCTATCCTTTCCAGACTGCGCGCGGTCGTTTCGGTGAACTCGTCGATGTTCTGGCGTGTGCCGGGGCCGGCGCTTTTACTGGACACGGTCGCCACAATCTCAGAATACTCGACGGGTGAAACCTCCCTCAAAGCGCTCACCAAAGGCACCGTCGCTTGGCCGCCGCAACTCACGAGGTTGACATTAGGTTCGCCGACATGTTCCTCGAGATTCACGAGCGGGATGACATACGGACCGACGGCCGCTGGAGTGAGATCAATGGCGATTTTTTTTGCGTCTTTAAGCTTTGGCGCGTGTTCCTTATGAGCCTTGGCCGTGGTCGCCTCGAAAACAATGTCAAACCGGTCGGACAAAGTCAGCAAACCGTCGATGCCCTCCGCCGTGGTGGCCAGCCCGTCGGCTTTGGCCCGCGCCAATCCTTCCGAATCCGGAATAATCCCTGCCATGACGGCTGGAATCAAGAAAGGACTTCTTTTGAGCTTATACATTAAGTCCGTCCCTATGTTTCCAGAGCCAAGGATTGCCGCGCGAATCTTTTCCATGCGCACCTCTGTCATTCGAAAGATACGGAGACTGTGCCTAGACCGCCGAACGACGCAAGAAAAAGATCGCCGGCCGCAACGTCGGATGCCGCAGAAATCGCGCCGGGCATGATGACCTCACCGGCCTTCAGCGCAACGCCAAACGGACCGACTGCGTTGGCTAGCCAAGCTACAGCCGCGGCCGGATGGCCCAAGACAGCCGCGCCTGCGCCCGTCTGGATCACTTCCCCGTTTTTCTCCAGAACCATGCCCACCAGTCTAAGATCTACCTGGTCGACTCGCTTTGGCGAGCTTCCCAACACCACGCGCGCCGAGGAGGCGTTGTCGGCGATCGTGTCGCACAATTTGATTTTCCATCCCTCGATTCGGCTGTCGATGATTTCCAACGCCGGTAGGACGAAGCGGGTGGCAGCGAGCACTTGCGCGGGAGTAATTCCCGGCCCCTGAAGTTCCTGTTCCAAGATGAAGGCGATCTCGGGCTCGATTTTGGGCTGAATCAACTCGCGGACGAAAAAGCTCGCCCCGTCCTGAACCATCATCCCATCGAGAATGTGGCCGTAATCCGGTTGATCGACATTGAGCATTTTCTGCATCGCTTTACTGGTCAGCCCGATCTTTTTCCCGACGACTTTGGCGCCTTGGGATTTCTTCATCTCGATCAATGCCAGCTGGATGCGATACGCCTCTTCGGGCGTGATCTGCGGAAAGCGCTCTGTCAGAGGTCGCAGCGTGCGGCGCTGTCGCTCCGCGTCAAAAAGCTCCTCGGCGGTTTTTCTAACCTGATCCTCAGTAAGCTTGACCAAGTTGCACCTCCTACTTACTTAACGGATTTTCATCCCTATCAACCGTGTCATACCCAAGCGTAAGCTTCCCCGTCAAGAGGACAGTTCTAAAGTAGAACTTTTGGCCTTTAAAAGCTTCTCCCGGTACTCGTCGTGTCCCACCTACGATTTGGACAGGTATAATTGGTCAGGAGGGATTATGGAAACAGCAGTGAAGCCTGTCCATGACGGTCGCGGTCGAAAGCGTCGGTGGCCTGCCGAGCAGAAGCTCGCGGTGGTACAGAGGCTGCCTCTTCCTCCACTTTGTCCGAGAATTGTCCGATATCGGGAACGATTTCAATCCAGGATTGAATTGAACGACGCTTCAGTCAAATCGTTAGTGAATTTTAATCGGGTGATAGCCGAGCAGAAGGTCTGTTGAAACCCAGAGATTTACATGTGGTTTTTGGCGGTTGTCTGCGAATTGTCCGCCAGGTTGTTATCGAAAAGTTGCCTAATGAGAATTCAATCCGATGCCATAGCCAACAGTCTGAAATATTGGAACAAAAGCGGAACGTTTTGGTGCGGCACAGACGATCTTGAACAGGTGCTACGGGGCGGTTCGGAAGAAAACTATTCGTTAAGAAAACTGGAGCCACCCGCCGGAGTCGAACCGGCGACCTGCTGATTACGAATCAGCTGCTCTACCAACTGAGCTAGGGTGGCCTACATGGGTTTGAAAAGGTGCACGACCGCGGCGACGGCGAACGAGCCGAAATAGGCGATCACCACGTCGAAGAAAATAGTCATGCCCGCGGCCAGGTCGAGAATGTCTTTAAGGCCGATGTAGCGCGAGACGCATTGGCCGAAGAACGATCCCACCGCGCCGATCAAAAAATAGACGAAGATGTTCGACTTTCCCCAGTGCGTCACCGTCTTGCTGGCGAGAAACCCGACAACGAACGCAATGACCAGCGACAGGAGCAGGTTCTCCTGCAAGTATTGCGACGCTTCGATCGCGATTTCTTTCATCGGAGCGTTCCTTTCAGCCGGCCGAGCATCTCTCTCGCCGCGGCGGCGGGATCGTCGGCGGCCATTATCGCGGAAATCACCGCGACGCCGCGCGCGCCGGTTTTTTTGACCTCGGCGATGTTCTCCGGCTTGACACCCCCGATAGCATAAACGGGAAGGGGAATTTTTTCCACTACTTCTTTTAGTCGTTCAAGGCCTTGCGGGTTCCCATAAATAGCCTTGGACGGAGTGAAATAAACCGGGCCGAAGAGAACGAAGTCGGCGCCCGCGCGCTCCGCCGCCCGCGCCTCGCCGAGCGAATGGGTCGAAGCGCCGATGAACTTATTTTCTCCGAGAAGCTTCCGCGCTGCGCCGACGGGAATCGACGCGGTTCCCAGTTGAACTCCATCCGCGTCGATGGCCAACGCCGCGTCCACGCGATCGTTGATCAAAAGAAAGGCGCGATAGCGCTCGCACAAGCCCTTTATTTTTTCCGCCAGGGCGAAGAGTTCTCTGCCGCCGAGATCCTTCTCGCGCAACTGCACGGCGCGCACGCCGCCCTCGAGCGCCCGCTCGACGACCGCGAGCAAATCGCGACCGCGCGTCTGCCTGCGATCCGTGACGAGATAAAGCTCAAAGTCAACGGCGCGCTTCAAAGAAATGCTCACCACAGAGGCACAGAGAACGCAGAGGCAGGACCAATGGTTTTCTCTGTGAACTCTGCGTCTCTGCGGTGACTAGAAGATTCTTCATCTAGCCCAGAATGCCGTCGAGCGGGCTGGAGGCGGTGGCGTAAAGTTTTTTTGGAATGCGGCCGGCGAGAAACGCTTTTCTTCCCGCTTCGACGGCGAGCCTCATCGCCTCGGCCATCAGGATCGGATCTTTGGCGCCGGCGATCGCCGTATTCATCAACACGCCGTGGCAGCCCATCTCCATCGCCACCGCGGCGTCCGACGCCGTTCCCACGCCGGCGTCGACGATCACCGGAACCGTGGCGTGCTCCAAAATAATTCTGATGTTATAGGGATTGCGAATGCCGAGGCCGGAGCCGATCGGCGCCGCGAGCGGCATTACCGCGGCGCAGCCCATCTCCTGAAGTTTCTTTGCCGTCACCGGGTCGTCGTGTATATAAGGTAGCACGACAAAGCCTTCCTTGATCAAAATGCGCGCGGCTTCCAGCGTCGCCGGGATGTCCGGAAAGAGCGTGCGATCGTCGCCAATGACTTCGAGCTTGACCAGGTTCCCCACGCCCGCCTCGCGCGCGAGCCGGCAAGTGCGCACGGCGTCGTCCGCCGTGTAGCAGCCGGCGGTGTTGGGCAGGATCGTATATTTTTTCGGATCGAGAAAATCGAGCAAATTTTCTTTGTTCGGGTCGGTGATGTTGACCCGGCGCACCGCCACGGTCACGATCTCCGCGCCGGAAGCCTCGATCGCTTTTCGCGTCTCGTGGAAGTCCTTGTACTTTCCCGTGCCGACGATGAGACGCGACCGGTAAGTTTTGTCCGCCAGTTTAAATGCGTCGTTCATTTCTTTCACCTCTTATTATCCTCCGCCGACGAAGTGGACGATCTCGACCGTGTCACCCTCTTTGAGCAGCGTCGCGCCGTGCGCGTCGCGCGCAACGATGTCGCGGTTGAGTTCCACGACCACTCGGCCGGGACGGATTTCAAGCTCTGCGAGAAGATCCGCCACGCTGAGCCCTTCCTTGATTTCTTTTTTCTCGCCGTTGACCTGAACGTTCATCGGGCAAATAAAAAAACCGCACTCGGCTTGACCACGTCCAGTGGCCAGGGAATACGGTCTCAAGCTCGTCCCGAATATATCGGGACCGTGACTCTCACGCTTCCCTACGCCGGCACTATCCGGATCAGGTTCAGAGGGTTGTCCGGTTTTTTTTCGGACTCTCAGTCTGCCTTTGGCAGACACCCCTAGCATCGCAACAACTTACTCCCTAACAAACGGCTCGAAGCAAGTCAAACTTTACGGCAGGCTACGGTTCTCCGGTCAACTGATACGCCGCCCAGTAAAAGGGCTCGGGAAATTCTTGCATCGTTTTGAGCTGCGCCTGCCGGAGCGCCTCGGATTTTTTTGCCGTCTTGAGATTGCGGTAAAATTCGCGCATCAGCTCGTAACTCGCGCGGTCGTTCACCTTCCATAGCGTCGTCACGATCGACGGCGTGCCGGCGTAAATAAACGCGCGCGTGAGGCCGACGATCTCGTCGCCGCTGCTGAGCTTACCGAGTCCCGTCTCGCAGGCCGACAACACCACCATGCTCGTCTTCAAATCCAGAGAAAAAATCTCCTCGACCTTGAGCCGGCCGTCGTCCTTTCCTTCCACGGCCAAAAGCAGCGCCGAGCTCATGGGATCTTCCTCGTTGAATTCCGCGTGCACGGCGAAGTGCAGCATGTCGTAGTTCGGGCTGAGCGAGATCGCGCGCGGCTTGCTTGCCTCGGCGCGCAAATAAACCGCGCTCTGAGGATAGACGGTCGCCACCTCTTTGGCCTCGCGCTCGGCAAAGCGAAGATTGTACGCCTCGTCGCCCAAACTCGGATTGCCCATCACGAGCGCTTTTTCCGCCGCGGCGCGCCGCTTGGCGTGCGTGAACTGCATCAGACTCGCGCTCGACAGATAATGGATCGGAAAATCCTGGACGAGATAGCGTCCATCAGGCGAGAGCAGCGCCTGAAACGGCAGATAGTGCAGGACATCGTGCGGCACGATCAAGAGCTCTTTGCCGCGGATGCCCGCCAGCGCCGGCGCGACCAGCAGCTGGTAGAGATCGCGCGACAAGGCGGCAAATTTTTCTTTTTCTCCCACCTGCAAGACGTTATCTCTCAGCGCGGAGACTTTGGCGAGCAGATCTTTTCGACCAAGCGCAATGGATACGGCCTCGACCCGGTCTTTTTCGACGACCCAGACGAGCGTTTGCCGCTGGGTGACGAAATATTCGACCAGCGTCACGCCGGGATCGAGGAGCGATTGCACGTCCTTCAGCGCGAGCGGCTCGACGTTCATGAGCGAGGCCTGCTCCTTGTTTGCTTTCCGCACCTTGGCGAGAAAATCGTTGTAGGCTTTTTCCGCGGCCTCGAGCTCGTCGCCGAGGTCCGCCGGCTCGCCATCTTCCTCTTCGTCGTCTTCCGCGCCGCCGGAAAGTTGCCCTTTGAGGCCGGCGAGCTTCGCCTGCAACGTCCGCTCTTCCTCGAGGAGATCGGCTTGGCGCGTGAGCTGCACCTTGCTCCCTAAGATATCCAGAAACGCCCGCGAGCGCGCCCGTTCATTATAATTAAACGCCTCCTCCGGACTTCCCGCCGCCAGATGGGCGAGCACCATCCCGCTGTAGATCTGGCCTTTGCTCTCGAAAAAGGAGCTGCGCAGCTCCTCGGATTCAAGGCGCGAGCGGACCGATTCGACGGCTTCGATCGCGCGGGCGTAAAACGGAATCGCTTTCGGTGCGCGCCGGGTCTCGAGAAATAAGTCCCCCATGGCGGCGTTGGCGCCTTGCGCAATAGCGATTCGCCCCCTGCCGGCGGTTTTCAGCGCACGGGTGAGATTCTCCAGCGCGCGGGGAAAATCTTTCTGGGCGAGGTAGGCCTGGCCGAGTCCCAGAAAAAAGCCCGCGCCACCCTGCTGTTTGGAGCCGCCGCTCTGGACGGTAGCGAGGCCGCGCTCGAACGCCTTGATCGCTTCCGGCGGATTGCCCGCTTGCAGATGGGCTTGGCCCAAGCGCGCCAGCGTCGCTACCATGTCGCGCTGGATTTTTTGCGCCGCTTGCGGGCGCTGTCCCGCGCCGCGCCGCTTCAACAACGACAAGAGCGAATCCTGGACCTGAAGCGAGTAGGAGATATATTGGATCGCCTTGTCGGCGTCGCCGCCGCGGAGAAACTCGAACCCCACCTCGCGATACATATCCGCCTCGATCACGCTCTTTCGATTATCTCCCGCAGGAATCTGTTTGACGATTTCTATTCCTTTCTCCGATAGCTCCCGCGATTTCGCCGACTGGCCCAAAAATCGGTAAACGTTGATCAGCTCGAGAATCGTCCGGGCTTTAAGAATCGGATCTTTCGCCCGGTCCGCCGACTCCAAAGCCTTGCCGGCGTAATCGATCGCTTTCTGCGGCTGGCCTTTGGCTCTCGCCCCGCGCGCGAGCATGCGGTAAGCGATGGACGCTTCCTCCCATTTCCCGTTTTTTTCCGCCTCGCGGGCCTTGGCTTCCAGAGCAGCGGGAGTCTGCTTCACATCGGTCCCGCCGACTTGTTCTCGCGCCGCGGCTCTCGGACCGCTGCCGGCTCCGCCGCCGCCACCGCTGCGCTGAGCAGCTTCGGCTCCAACGAGGGCGATCGATAGGAATAGCAACAGAAATCTTATTTGTCGGCGGATCATTTCCGAGTATTAAAATTCCAAGGCGACGCTCGCGTATCCCACGACTTCTCTCATCCGCGCCACGTCGCCGGAATGACAATGCTTCAAAAGCCGCGCCTGTTTCGCTCCGAGCGCGTTGGCGGCGAAAAGCAAAACCGCGGTGGGAATCACGCCGCACATGCTGATGTTGTTTTCTTCCACCGATTCGAGCAGCCCCACGGGATCGAGCGCCAGAATCTTTTCCAGCGCCAGGGCGTCGAGCCGCTCGGTCTCTTTCGGCGAGAGATAATGATTGAGATCGCTGCTGGCGAGCAGGAGAGTCTTCGTGCCCGCGCCCGTGCCGGCTTCGTAGGCGCGCGCGACCGCCTCGCCGAGACGGCGGCATTCTTCCAGCGTCAGATAAGAAAGCGAGAGCGGCACGAACGCGAACTCTCGGAGAACGCTCTGAAGAAACGGGAGTTGGACTTCGATGCTGTGCTCGTCGCGGTGCGGCCGATCGTCTTCGGCGAGAAAATCGATTCGAGATTTGAGCCGCTCGCCGGCCGCGCGATCGACCGGCACTTCGCCCAGAGGCGTCCGCCAAAATTCCGCGGCGCTCAGCGCGGCGCTGGACCCTCGCCCTCGATGATTCACGCCGAGGAGAATCACTTGCCGAATGTTTTTATCGAGAGAGGCGTATAAATGCGCGGCGCAGGGACCGGAGTAAGCATAACCTGCGTGCGGCACCATGGCCCCGACAAGAGAGGGCGAAACTTCACGCGCGCCGCGCGGTCCGAGCGGACTGGCGACGAAGCAGTCGTCCAGGAGTTCCTTCAACTCTTCGGCCTCGGCGGGATAGAAGGAGCCCGCTACGGCCGCGGGCCGAACACGTTCCATAAACCCGGCCTCAATTCAAAATGCAAAGTGCAAAATGAAAAGTGAAAATTTCGCATTCTGCATTTTGCAATTTACATTTTGCAAAGGCTTACGGGGCGGCGATTTCCACTTGCAGCACGCCGATTTGTTCGATGTCCGCCTCGACCCTGTCGCCGGGCTTCAAGAAAAACGGCGGCACGCGGGCGAAGCCCACGCCCGACGGCGTTCCCGTGCTGACGATCTCGCCTGGCTCGAGCGTCATGCCCTGCGAGAGCGACTCGATCGTCGTCGCGATGTCGAAGATCATGTTGTCGGTGTTGTCGTCCTGCATGACGTTGCCGTTCACGCGGCAGACGAGGCGCAGCTTCTGCGGATCGGGAATCGCGCTCTTGTGCACGATCCACGGCCCCAGCGGGCAATACGTGTCGAGCGACTTGCCTTTGAACCACTGGCCGTGCTTGCGCTGGAGATCGCGCGCGGTCATGTCGAGACAGATCGTGTAGCCGAAAATATAGTCGTAAACTTTGTCCTTGGGAATGTCGCGGCCCTTTTTCCCCATGACGACGGCGAGCTCGACTTCGTAATCGAGCTTCTCGGTCGCTTTGTGATGCACGACTTTGCCGCCCTGGCCGATCACGGCGGTCGCGGGCTTGGTGAAAAAAACCGGCGCTTCGGGATATTTAAGCTCGATCGAGCGCGCGCGCGCGCCTTCTTCAATGTGTTCTTTGTAATTGACGCCCAACAGAATCACGTTCTTCCGCGGCGCGGGGATCGGCGCGACGATCTTCACCTGATTGAGCTTGTAAAGCGCGCCGGCCTGCCGGAGCTTTTTAAGCCCGTCTTCGTCTTTTTTCGCAACGTACGCGGCGGCTTTCCTGGCGAGACCGAGCGCCTTGCCGCCGGCCTCGATAAATTCCTGCATGCCGCTCAAATACGGCGCCGCGCCCGCTTTCAAAAAGCGGCGGTTGATCTCCGCCAGGTCGATCACGTGATCGGCCGGCCCCATGAGGCCCAACCGGCTCCGGCTGTTTTTCACGAAAGTTAAGAAGCGCATCGTCAACCTCCCGGAAAATTTTCACACGTCAAGACCTCTCACCTATAGGAGAGCGGGTCTTTGTTGTCAAGCAGACTTGCTCGTCGCGGAACGTAATGACGCATTGGCCGCCGCCGCGCTTCGTGCTAGCCTTGGGACAACTCGAGCGATCAAGAAGGAGAGGGAAACGAAGTTGAAGCGCAAAGGGGTTCTTCTTGCTGCGTTGTTGCTTTCAGCAGCAGGCGCCGTCGCCCCGGCGGGCGCCGCCGAGAAGACGACGATTTCCTATTCCAGCCGCGCCTACGCGTATTTGCCGGCTCAGGTCGCGGTGGTGAAAGGATTCTTTAAGGAAGAAGGTTTGGAGCCGGTGCTGATCCAGATGCGCAGCCAGGTCGCCGTGCCGGCTCTCATGAACGGAGATATTCAATACACGCTCACGTTCGGCAACATTCTTGCGGCGGCAATTCTAGGGATGCCCTTCAAGCAGCTCGCGGTGCTGACGGAAAAGCCGCTGCACCACGTCGTCGCGCGTCCCGAGATCAAGACGGTCGCCGACCTCCGCGGCAAACGCGTCGGGACGCAAAGACTCGGCGGCTCGGATCATCTCGCGGCCGAGGCGATCCTGCAGGCCAAGGGGCTGGATCTGAGAGACGTCCAGTTTATCACGCTGGGCGCGGACGAGCCGGTGCGCGTGGAAATGTTGAAGAAGGGGCTCGTGGACGCCATCTGCGTCTCGCCGCCCGGGCCCATTCGCCTTCAAAGAGAAGGTTACAACATCCTCGGCGGACCGAAGGATTTGAAGATCGGCAGTCCGATCGTCGCCGTATCGACCACCGAGTCGCGCTTGAAAGAAAATCGCGAGCAGGCGAAAAAAGTCGTGCGAGCCGTCGTGCGCGGGTTGCGCTTCGTACGCGAGCGGAAGGATGACGTCGTGCCGGTCATGATGCAGTGGCTGCAACAGACCAAGGAGGTCGCGAGCGAGTCGTACGATCTGATCGTTCCCTCCTTCAGCGCCGACGGCGCGGTGAGCGACGCGACCTATCAATTTGCCGTCGACCAGCGCATGAAGGAGCTAAAATCCGACAAGCGCGTTCCGCTTTCGCAGTTGCGGGATTTCTCTCTCCTGCGCGAAGTGCAGAAAGAGCTGGGACTCCAGTGAGAATGCCTGGCGGATTCGATCCCGACGGGTCAAATGATTTGCGCCCGCCCGTCGGCGATGTTACTTTCCGGCCATGAGAGGACGGCGGGAATCACGCAACTCGGCGCCGCAAGGCCGGCGCGAATCGCGCAACGCGATGCAGATCGGCGACCGCATCCTGGTTGACAAGGGGATCGCCAAGAGAGTCTATACGATCGCGCGGGTCGAAATTCCGCATTCGAACGAAAAAGTCTTCGCCTCGAAATCGGGCGGCGCCTTTACCATCGGCATCAAAGTCTGGAAATCCGACTACGTCTGGAGCGAGAAGAGCCGAATGTGGGTGGCGAAAAACCGATAGTTTCGAGTTCCGAGTTGCGGGTTCCGCGTTTACCTCGAAACGAGAATCTCGAAACCCGAAACTGCGTGCCGTATGAAAGCCAACCTCGAATCGATCCTCGCTGACATCCGCAAAGGCCGAGGCCCGTCATTCTTGCTGGTTCACGGCGACGACTTTCAGGTGCGCGCCGCGGCCGAGGCGCTCGTCGATGCCGTCGTCCCGGCGGAGAACCGCGCGTTCAACCTGGAGCGCTTCGACGGCCGGTCCGCGCCGTGGGATCAGATCGAGGCGTCGTTGATGACCGCGCCGTTTTTTCCGGGGATCAAGCTCGTATGGGTCGAGGACGCGCCTTATTTCACCTCGGCGGAGAACAAGGCCGAGATGGCGGAGAAAATTCTCCGGCTTTGGAGCGAAGGCAAGAAGGACGAGTCGGCGCGCCTGCTTTTCGACCTGCTGCACATCGAGGAATGGACGCAAGAGCGCTGGGAGCGGCTCGATGCGCGCTCGTCGGCCGCCGAAGTTGCCGCGCTCCTCGGCGAAGGCGGTAAAGAAGTCGAGTCGCTGGTCGCGCACTGCCGCGCGCAGAATCTGCAACTGCGCGCGGGCGGCGGCGAGGCGGAGCGGCTGGCGCAATTTCTCGACCGGGGGCTGCCGCCCTGGGGCCTGCTCTTGCTTGCCGCGTCGCACGTCGATCGCAGAACCCGTCTGTACAAAAACTTCGGAGAAAAAAACGCCGTGCTCGATTTGGCGCTCGTCAGGGGAAAGGGCGGCCAGATCGACAAGGCCGCACTAGGGCAATTTCTCGACCGGCGGCTCAGCGAGGCCGGCAAGCGCATCGAGCCGCGCGCGCGCGAGATGATTCTAGCGCGCGCCGGGACCGAGCTCTGGTCGGTGCACCAGGAGATCGAAAAGCTCCTGCTTTACGTCGGCGACGCACCGGCGATCCGCGCGCGCGACGTGGAGGAGGTCGTGCTCGACCAGGGCGAGGGTTGGGTCTTTGATTTGACCGACGCACTCATCGCCCGCAACCCGCTCTCGGCCCTGGCGCAAGTCGCCCGGTTGATGGCGCAAGGCAACCATCCCTTGGCGCTATTGGCGCCGATCGCCAACTCGTTTAGACGGTTGCTGATCGCGCGTGCATGTATGGACGCGGAGATGCGCGGTAGCGGGAAAAGCCGCATGACGGTCGATGAGTTGATCAAGAGCGCGCAGGGCAAGCCGGATTTTCCCTTCTCAGCGAACCCACGAGCGGCGTACATGAACTTCAAAAATGCGGGAAACTTCACCGCGGGGGAGCTGGCGCGCGATCTCGAGCTGCTCTATCAGACCGATATCCGCCTCAAATCGAGCGGCCACTCGCCGCGGATCGTTATGGAACGATTGATCTTCGAGTTGTGTCAGAGATGAAGCCGAACGGCCCTTCGACGTTGCTCAGGACGGGCTCTCGGCGGCAGGCGGCAGGAATTTTATTCGCGGCAAGCTGTCTCCTGCTTGCGTCTCACGCCTCCGCGGCAATGGCCGTCCAGGCCTGTTTCAGTCCTTACGGGAAATGCGCGAGCCAAATTCTCCGCGAGATCGGCCGGGCGGAGAAAGAAATTCTCGTCGCCGTCTATGCCTTCACCAACGACGAGATCGCCTGGGCGCTGGTCAAGGCGGGCCAGCGCGGCGTCAAGGTCCAGGTGGTGGTCGATCAGGAATTCGACGCGGCGAACAGCGTCTCCAAAAAATCTTTTTTGGAGCAGCAGCGGGTCGCCGTGCGCCGCGTCACCGGACTCAATAAGGGCAACGGGGCGGGACTCATGCACCAGAAATTCGCCGTCATCGACCGCCGCGTCGTGCTCACCGGCTCGTACAACTGGACCGTGTCGGCGGAAAATGCCAACGACGAAAACCTGCTCGTCTTCCGTGACGCCGGGCCGCTCGCCGAGGAATACCGCAAAGAGTTTTTCCGCTTGTGGGAGAAAAAACGGTGAGACCTGTCCTGAGCCGAGCCGAAGGAAAGCTCCCACGCGGCACTCTGCTGTTGGTTGCGGCGGCGTTCGCCCTGGGACTCGTCGTCCACGTCCTCTATCAGCGCTGGAGCGCGCCGTCCTCCGGCGAAACCAGTTACCCCGTCGTCTTCACGCCGCCGCCGGCGCTCGAGCCCGCACCCAAAGAGCTGCCGGTCGCGCAGGCGAGAGAGGTGGAGAAAATCAAATCGCTCGCGGGCAAGCGGGCAAGAATTCGCGGCCGCGTGTTTCGCGTCGGCCTGTCGGAGAAGAGCAACACTTATTTTATCAACTTCGGGCCGTCGCGCGAGTCGTTTACGGCGGTGATCTTCGCTTCCGCGGTGGATCTCTTCGAGAAAAAAAAGCTCGCGCCGAAACAATTCGAGGGCAAAGAGCTGGAGCTGACCGGCGAGATCAAAGACCATCCGCAGTACGGTCTCGAGATGATTCTGGAAAGTCCGGCGCAGGTTAAAGTGCTCAATTAAAGGATGAGGGATGAAGGCGGAAGGATGAATAAAAGCGCGGACCAGAAGGTCGTCGAATTCTTCTTTCATCCTTCATCCCTCATCCTTCATCCTTCAAAAAAAAAGGGTTGGAAATTTATTCCGTTCAGGTAAAATAGGCGGCGATGGTTGAGGAAAAGAAAAAGTGCATGATCTGCGGCAGGGCGGTGCTGCCGCTCAGGGGCGGCATCTGCGACCCGTGCCAGGACCGTATCCGCCGGGAAGCGCTCGGCCAGCGGGCGGGCGAGCGCGGCGCGGCCGACACGGAGCTTAAGAAGCACGGTGTCACTCCGGCGCCGCCGCGGAAAAAGAGTTGAGCCATGGATCGCAATGAGAACCTCGATAAAGCGGTGCGGCTCTTTCACGAGGCGTATCGCCTCCAGATGGAAGGAAAGCTCGACGAGGCGGCGCGGCTCTACCGCCAGTCGATTCTTTCCCATCCGACCGCCGAGGCGCACACGTTTCTCGGCTGGACTTACAGCTTTCAGGGCCGCTACGAAGACGCGATCGCCGAGTGCCACAAGGCCATCGCCGTCGATCCCGATTTCGGCAACCCTTACAACGACATCGGCGCGTATCTTATCGGATTGAACCGGCTGGATGAGGCGATTCCCTGGCTCGAACGAGCGGTCGCGGCGCGCCGCTACGAGGCGTATCACTATCCGCACTTCAATCTTGGGCGGATCTATCTCGCCAAAGGGATGTTGAAAAAAGCGTTGGAAGAATTCGAGCAGGCGCTCGCGATCGCGCCCGACTACACGGCGGCGCGCCAGGCCATCGAAGCGGTCGAGCAACAGCTTCAGTAAACCACGGCCGATGATGAAAGGCCGACGACGAACGACCTGTCTTCGCAAGCGAAACTATGGTATAAATCGTCGGGTACGGTTCAGCGAAAACGTTTCCAAAGTCTCGCACAAGGAGGATCGGCGATTCTGAAAGCTAGACGACATCCAACCTGGCCCGTCCTCCTGTTTTTCGTTTTCCTGCTATTCGATTCTCCCGGAGCATGGCCTGCGTTTCCGGACGAGGGTCTGACCGCCCGCGCGGCGCTGCTCATGGACGCCGCCAGCGGCGAGATTCTTTTTCAGCGCGAGCCCGACATCGAGCTCTCGCCCGCGAGCACGACGAAAGTCGTCACCGCGCTCGTCGTTCTCGAAAGCGGCAGATCGCTCGGCGAAAATCTCACCGTAAGTAAAACCGCGAGTCAGGTGCCGTCCTCGAAACTCTATCTCAAGCCCGGACAAAAGATGAACATCCGCGATCTGCTCTTCGCGCTGCTGCTTACGTCGGCCAACGACGCCGGCATGGTGTTGGCCGAAGGCATCGGCGGCTCGGTCGAGCACTTTTCCGAGATGATGACGAAGAAGGCGCGCGACATCGGCGCGCTGAACACCAACTTCGTCAATCCTCACGGCCTCACCGCGCCGGAGCACTACTCCACCGCGCGCGACCTGGCGCTGATCTTCCAGTACGCGCTGAAAAATCCCCTCTTCCGCGAGATCATCCAGACTAAGACGAGCACGGTCCATTCGGTGCCGCCGGGCCGGAATCCCAAGCCGCGCCAGATCATGGTGCGGAGTCACAACCTCATGCTGTGGAAATTCGACGGCGCGCTCGGCGGCAAGACCGGTTACACGCTGGCGGCGCAGAAGTGCTTCGTCGGCGCGGCGGCGCGCAACGGGGCGACCGTCATCATTGCCATGCTGGGGTCGAGCAATCTGTGGGGCGACAGCACAAAACTCTTGGGCTACGGGCTGGACAACTACGAGGCACTGAGGCTTGCGGCGGCGCAGGTCGCGCCGTCGAACGGCGCCGGTCCGTCCGCCGCGCAAGTAGAGCGGCCGACGACCGTGTTCTTTTCTCTCGACGAGCAGCGCCGGACGCAAGCCTCCGCGGGGTATGTGCTTCAAGTCGCTTCTTTCCGCGAGCGCGACCGGGCCGAGTGGCTGCAGAAGACCATCGCGGCGAACGGAATTCAAACTCTGGTCGAGCCGGCGCCGGTCGCGGGCGGCGAGACGACCTATCGCGTGCGCGTCGGACCTTACGACAAGTTGGCCGAGGCGCAGAATATCGCGCGCGAGATCGAAGCCAAGAGCGGATTCCGCGCCATTATTCTCCCTGCCGCGGGCAATCAAGCCGCGCAGAATCCGAGCTGATTTTTTTCATTCCGATCAAATTTCGACCATCATTCCATCTTCCGCCGTTCTGAGCTTCACTTCGTTGCGCCGCGCCAGCATCTCCTCGCCGAGATGCGTAAGAAGGATATTCTTGCATTCAAGCCGCGCGAGATTTTTTTCGAGCTTTCGATAGCTCATATGATTCGGCGTGTCGCGCTCGAAGAAAGAGCACTCGCAGAGGAAAAGGTCGGCGCCGCGCGCATGCGCGACGAACGCTTCCGTCCAGGCGGAGTCGCCGGAAAAGAGCAGCGTGTTTCCACCTGCGGCGACTTTGAGACCGAGCGAGACGTCGCGCGTCTGATGCGGCACGCGAAACGGCAACACGCGGATGCCGTCGATGATTGTTTCCCGCTCCGGCTCCAGCAGATGAAACTCAGTCGGCGGCAAGGCTCTCGGCTCCATGCGCTCGCCGAACATCCAGCGAAACAGCCCGCGCACGCGCTCTTCCGTTCCCGGCGGGCCGGCGACGCGAAGCGGACGCGCGCGCGGATGCTCGTGCAAATAATCGGTAAAGAAAAACGGCAGCCCGGCGAAGTGATCGCCGTGCAGGTGGCTTATAAAAACCGCGTCGAGGCGCGCGGGATCGAAGCCGGCGCGCTTCATCGCGAGCAAGGTCGTCGGACCACAGTCGAGGAGAAACAGCCGCTCGTCCGTCTCGACGAGATAGCCGCTGTGGTTCCTGCCGCCGCTCCCGAAGGCGTCGCCGCAGCCGAGGATGTGGAGTTTCATGGCGCTGTCCGGCTTGTGCTCGCTTCCGTTTCATCTCTTAGCCCAGCGGTTTGCTTTTTACCAACGCTGCGACTACACTTTGCGCCGTGCTGGCCAACAAGCGACCTTTTTTTTCCCGCTACACCACGAGCGTTTGGATTCGCTTTCTCCGCTTCAACCTCGTCTCGAACAAAAAACTGCAGGACGACCTGGAGCGGCTCGATCTGACTTCGCCTCAATTTTATGTCCTGGCCACCATCGGCTACGCCGGCGGGTTGCCGTTCGGCGACATCGGGGAGAAAATGATGGTCACGGTCAGCAACTTAACCGGCATCGTCGATCGCCTGGAGGAAAAAAAGCTCGTCGTGCGCGAGCGCGACGCGCGCGATCGCCGTGTGGTGCGCGTCACGCTCACCGACAAGGGCCAGAAGGTCTATCGCAACACCATCCCGGTGTTCGAGAAAAGCATCTCGGAATTTTTCTCTCCGCTCAGCAAGAGCCAACAGAAAGAGCTGGCCTCGCTCCTGCGCAAGCTCATCCGCATCTCCGCCGCCTGACGGCGGTTCCGGGTTTCGGGTCTCGGGTTTCGGGTTGAACTCGATCCTTCGATAAACTCAGGATCGACCCTGAGCTAGGTCGAATGGGTCGAAACTCGGAACGCGGAACGCGGAACGCGAAACTCGAAACCGCGTCCGCGCCAAGCGTTGACTCTTGCGTTTTCCAGATATAGTTTACGTGTTAACGATTTTTTCTATGGACGAGAATAATAAAGCGCCGTCGGGGCTCGCGCGAGTCAAACGGTGGCTCTATGCCAAGGACACCGAAGAGCGCAGCTCCGGCTGCGTTCTCTGCGGCTCGTGCTACGGCCACGGGCCGATCAATCCGATGGAAGACGAGCCGGGCTTCAAGACCAAATGCCCGCCTTACGAATATTATCGCTTCCAGCGCCACACGCCGAAGTCGCGCTGGCTCATGTCGCAGCGCGTCTTTCACGGTCTCGACCCGATCACATCCGAGTTGAAAGAGGTCGTTTACGCCTGCACGACGTGTCTCATGTGCCAGGAAATTTGCGGCGTGCGCGACGACGGCGCCGGGCCGTGGGACATTACCGTGGCGATGCGCGAAGAGATCGCCGAGAAAGAAGGGCCGATCGAGGCGCACCGGCCGCTGCTCGACGGGCTGAAGCGGCACGACAATCCCTGGGCGCAGCCGAAAACTGCGCGCGGCCGGTGGGCCGACGGCCTGGGACTGAAAAAATTGGACGGCGGCAAAACCGCGATGCTGCTCTTCGCCGGCTGCTCCGCCGACCGGCCGAGCGGTCGCGCGGCGGCCGTCGCGCTCGCCAAGCTGATGCAAAAAGCCGGCGAGGACTTCGCCATTCTCGGCGATGCGGAAAAATGCTGCGGCCTGTACGCCCACGATCTCGGTTTTCGCGCCGAGTATTCGCGCCTGCAAAAAGAAAACATCGCCGCGGTCAAGGAGGCCGGAATCCGCGCGGTCGTCACCGCCTGCGGCAGTTGCCGGCGTATCTGGGGCGGCTATCCCGAACCGGAGATGAAAGGCGTCAGCGTGCTTCACGCCGTCGAATATCTCGACCGGCTCGTGCGCGAAGGCCGTCTTCGCTTCACCAAAACCGTCAAGAAAAAAGTCACGTACCACGATCCCTGCCATCTCGGCAGGGGCGCGGGCGTTTACGAGGCGCCGCGAAATATTCTCCGCGCCATGCCCGGCGTCGAGCTGGTCGAGATGCCGCGCAACCGCCGATGGAGCTGGTGTTGCGGCGGCGGGGGCGGCGTGCCGGAGGCGCAGCCGGACCTCGCCAAATGGAATGCCGAAGACCGCCTCAGCGAGGCCAAAGCAAGCGGCGCCGAGCTGCTGCTCACGACAAGCGCCGTTTGCCACCGCAGCTTCGCCGCCGCGGAAAAAATTCTCCCGACCCAAGAGCTGCTCGAATTCATCTCGCAAGGTCTCTAGACAATGATCAAAAAACCTCATTTCACGCCGGCGCGCATGCTGTCGATGCTCGGCCTCAAATCCGATTCGCTCGGCCGCTTCGCGCTCATCCCCGGACCCAAAGAGCGGAGCGACATGATCCGCGGCCTGCTCAAAGAGCCGAAGAAAAATTTTTCCTTTCTCGATTACGAGATGCACACCGGCGCCTACGACGGAAAAACGGTGACAGTCGGCAACGGCGGACGCTACGCGCCGGACACGGCGATCACGACGGAGATTCTCTGCGCCGGCGGCGTGGAGATGCTGGTGCGCATCGGCAGTTGCGGCTCGCTGCAAGACAAGGTCAAGATCGGGGATCTCGTCATCGTCACCGGCGCGCGTCGCGGCGAAGGCACGACGGAGTACTACGTGCCGAAGAATTTTTCCACGGTGTCCGATCCCGGCATCGTCGGCGCGCTGGAGCAAGCGGCCAAGAGCGCGGGCGTCCGCTATCATCTCGGCTCGGTCTTTACCACCGACGCGCTATTCCAGGAGACACCGGGTCTGATCGGCGATCTCGAACGGCAGGGCATCGCCGCCATCGACATGGTCACCTCGGCGTTTCTCACTATCGCCCAGGTGCGCGGCAAAAAAGCCGGCGCGATCCTCGCCGTCTCCGACGAATGCCTGCACGGCAAATTGGGCTTCCGTGATCCCGTCTTTGCCCGCGCGGAAGAGAAGATGGTCGAGATCGCGCTCAAGGCGCTGCAGTTCATGAAATGATCGGATATATCCATGTAGGGGCACGGCATGCCGTGCCCCTGCACCGTCTTGTATGAAAACCGAGCAAAGCCCGCTCTTCGTTCCCGTCTTCTGGGAAGGAGATGGGTTCAAAATTCTCGATGAGACGCTGCTGCCGTGGCGGATCGACTACATCCCGGCGCGCAATCTTTCGGACGCGCTCGGCGCGGTGAAAGAAATGAAGACGCGCGCCTTTGGCCAGGTCCTGACTTTTTTCTATGCGGCGGCGCTCCTCGCGCGCGGCGAGAGCGGGCGCAGCGGCGCGGCGCTGAAACAGCGCCTCGGCCGCCTGGCGGATGAGTTTATCGAAGTGCGGCCGACCTTCGACTTCACAGGCCTCGCCGCGTACTTCGAGCCGTGGTTCGCCGCTCTGCCGGACGGCAAAGAAGCGGGGAGCTTTTTCGAAGGCAAAATCCACGAACTGATCGCCGGTATCGTACAGTTGCGCGTGCAGCGGGCGAAGATCGCGGCGGAGTTGCTGCCCGATCCGTGTCGCCTGCTTACGCACTGCAACGTCAGCGGCGAATTCGCGGCGATCGCCCACTGCCGCCGCGAGATGGGAAAAGAAATTCGCGCTATCGCCACTGAGACGCGGCCGTACTTCCAAGGCTCGCGCCTGAGCGCGTGGGAGATGGCCGAGGCCGGCGTCGCCGTCGAGGTGATTCCCGACTCGGCCGTCGCGCAAGTTATGGCGCGCGGCGAAATCAACGCCGTGCTCGTCGGCGCGGATCGCGTGGCGAAGAACGGCGACATTGTGAACAAAGTCGGCACCTATCCGATCGCCGTCGTCGCCAAAGAATACGGCGTGCCGTTTTACGCTCTCGTCCAGGAGCCGGGCGGGTTGGAGAGCGGCGCGGAAGTCGAGATTGAAGAGCGCCCCGCGAGCGAATTGTTTCTCCTCGAAGGGCGCCCGGTGTGGGACCGGGAAATCGCCGGGCGCTATCCGGCGTTCGACGTGACGCCGGCGGCGCTGATCACGCGGCTCATCGGCTTCGACCGCGGCTACACGCCGGAGGAGTTCCGGCAAAAATACCGGCCCGCGCCCGTCGTGCCGAAGGAAAAAAAGTCCGCCGGCGCTCTTCTGCTGTACGGCGCGCCCAAGCGTTCGAGCTACGTCTCGCTCGCGCGCGCGCTCAAGCTGGAAAAAGCCGAGCACATCCTCGTGCCGGAGATGCGGCCGGAGCTCACGGGGCTCGCTGAAGTCGCAAAAAATCTCGGCGCGCAAAATATTCCGGTGGAGATTATCTCCGACAACATGATGGGAACTTTTTTCGCTCAAGGCGCGATACGACGCCTCTATCTTTTTTGCGAGGTCGGCGCCGACGGCCCGGCAGGCGCGTGCGGCTCGCTGCTCGCCGTCCTGCTCGCGCGCGCACACGGTGTTCCCGTCGAGCTGCTCGCGTCGGAGCCGGGTGTGTCCGCTCCGCTCGACCGCGACGTCTCCACCTTCATGGGCCGGCGCGTGATGGCCGACGGCGTCGGCGTTCATCCGATCGAAAAGGAAATCGTTCCCTGGGCGCTTTTCCGGGAGAGCGAGGCGGGCGCATGAAACCGATCGAGCGCGAGATCATCGACTGGGGCAAGCTCCTCTTCGAGCGGAAGCTCATCACCGGCTGGGGCGGCAACATCAGTTGCCGCGTCGGCAAAGACCGTGTGCTCATCACCGGGCAGCACGCGCCGCTCGGTTTTCTCGCGCCGGAAAATTTGGTCGAAATCGATCTCGACGGCAAACCGGTGAATAAAAAGCGGCAGCCTTCGAGCGAGACGCCGATGCATCTGGCGATTTATCGCGGCACCGAGGCGCGCGCGATCGTCCACGCCCATCCTTCCACCGTGCTCGTCTTCTCGCTCGCGCACGACACGTTCGTGCCGGTGAGCTTCGAGGAGAAATACACCATCGGCGAGGTCGCCGTCGTGCGCCAGGAGACGCCGACCGTGACCGATCCGACGGAGGTCGTCGAGGAGCTGAGGCTGCGCCCGGTCGTGATCCTTCAAGGCCACGGCACCGTCGCCATCGGAAAAGATTTGCAGGACGCGTTTCTCCTCACCGACCTGATCGAAGAGGCGGTTCACTGCCAGATGCTCCGCGATCAGAGCGCGGGAGCGGGAGCGGCGCCGCAGCGCGCGCCGGCGAAGGCGCGCAAGGGAGGCCAGAAGGGCGACGGCCACGCGCTCTTCTCGCGCGCTCACATGGAGGCTTTGATCGAGAGCGCCAATTCGGATTTGACCTACCGGCATCAGGGCAAGTCGGAAAATCTCACGACGACGCTGACGCTCCGGCTCGATGACGCCGCGAGTTCTTGGACGGTCCACTTCGACGCCGGGAGAATTTTTCTGCTCGAGCCGGCCGACAACGGGGAGTTTTCGATCAGAGGCAAGCGGGAATGGTGGGAAGCGGTCTTTCGCGGCCGTCTCGATCCGTTTCTCGCCACGCAGCAGGGAAAGTTGAAACTCGAACGCGGCGAGATGTGGAAGCTGTCCAAATGGTTCAAACCGTTTCAGAGGGCATTCGCGCTATGGCAAACGATTCCCATTCAATAGCATTCTTTGCCGGCGACGTGCTCGCCGCGACCGCGCGCAAGTTCGCGGAGAAGACCGCGCTCATCTGCAAGGACGAGCAGTTGACTTTCGGCGCGCTCGACGCAAAAGTCTCCGCGCTCGCCGGGCGGCTCAACGCCGAAGGGATCAAAGCCGGCGACCGCGTCGGGTTGTTGCTGCCGAACTCGATCGCCTTCGCGCTCGGCTACTACGCGACGCAGCGCATGGGGGCGGTCACGGTCGTGCTCGACGCGCGCCTCAAGGGCAAAGAGCTTGCCGGTGTGCTGCGCGACGCGGACTTGAGTCTCCTTGTCACGCAGCAGAAGCTCGCGCCGGACGCGCGCGACGCGGTCAAAGAATCGAAGCCGGTTCCGCTCTGGGTCGTCGAAGGCGAGGGCGACGAGAGCTTCGAGCGGCGTCTCGCCGCGCCGATCGCCGGCTTCGCCCCGCACCGGCGCGCGCCGGATGACGACGCGCTGATTCTTTATACTTCGGGGACGACCGGCGAGCCCAAGGGCGTCGTCTTGCACGCGGTCAATCTGGCGCAGTTCCCGCGCGTGATCCAGCGCATGAACAACACGAGCGCGGAGACGGTCTGGGGCTGCATTCTTCCGATGTCGCACATCTCCGGCCCGATCTATTTGAACGAGGTCGCCGACAAGGGCAGCCGCATGGTGATCTTCGACCAGTTCAATCCGGTGACGCTGCTCGAAGGCATTAAAAAGCACCGCGTCACCGTTTATCACGGCGTGCCGATAATCTTTCAGCTCATGCTCGGCCTGCCGAATCTCAAAGACTACGACACGAAGAGCGTCGAACTCGCGAGCATGATGGGAACCACCGTGCCGCTGGCGCTCATGCGCGCGTTTAAAGCCGCGCAGCCGCACGTCAAAGTCTTTCAGGGCTACGGTCTCACCGAGACTTCGCCGCTCATCACGCTGACCGAGCCGCACATGGCGGACGAAAAGATGGCGAGCATCGGCCGTGCGGTGGCGGACGTCGAAGTGAAAATCGTCGGCGACGACGGCCGCGAAGTTGCCGTGGGCGAGGCGGGCGAGATCGTGACGCGCGGACCGCACGTCATGAAAGGATATTTTCGCCGCGCCGCGGCGACGGCCGAGCGCGTGCGTGACGGCTGGCTCTACACCGGCGACGTCGGAAAAAAAGACGCCGACGGCTACTACTATCATCTCGGGCGAAAGGACGACATGATCATCACCGGCGGCCTCAACGTTTATCCGGCGGAAGTCGAGAACATGCTTTGCGAGCACGCGGCGGTGCAGGAGGCGGTGGTCTTTCCGCTAACCGATCCGAAGCGCGGCCAGGTGCTTGGCGCGGCCGTCATTCCGCGCCCCGGGCAAAAACCGGGCGAGAAAGAGTTACTCGCGTTTCTCCGGACGAATCTCGCCAACTTCAAAGTGCCGCAGCAGATCGTCGTCCGCGACGCTTTGCCGCGGAACGCGACCGGCAAGCCGATCAGGGATGCCGCGGTGCTGATGGGGGAATAAAGCTCCGTCGCTACGCTTTTCTCATG
Source organism: Binatia bacterium (assembly GCA_041490745.1). Taxonomy (GTDB): domain Bacteria; phylum Desulfobacterota; class Binatia; order UBA9968; family UBA9968; genus JAJPJQ01. The sequence goes on from JBGPTS010000004.1 coordinate 33,625, forward strand.
AGCGACTCACCGGACGACAAAGTCATCGGCCGCGTCAAGCGCGCCGGCGCGATCATTCTCGGCGTCTCCGAGAACCGGCCGTGGATCGAGGTCTGTTACTCGGGCGATCTCATGCACACCGAGCGCTTCGAGCTGCCCGCCGGCGCCTCGGCGCAAATCTTCGTCGAAGAAATCCCCCATAAGAGCACCGTCCTCGATCCGCCGCGGACGATGATCTATCTCGAAGGCGCTTGCGACGTGGAGATCGTTCAGGCGGGGAGTCATTTCATCGTCAGAGGAACGAAGGAAGCGCCGGCGGTCTAAGCCGCGGCCTCGCTGAATCTCGCCAGCGCCGGGGAGAAGTCGAACGGAAGCGTTGCTTTCTCGCCGGCGCGGTTTTTTACAATGTGAAGCGCGGTCGCGCGATTCGGCTCGGAGAGGCGCTTCGACCGCTCCGCGTCTTCCCGCATCACCATGACGACATCGGCGCCGATAATTTTCTCAGCCCATTGCTGCGGCGCTTCTTTAGATTGCAGATCCGGCCAGGTCGCGAATAGCGGGAGATCGAGTCTGAGAGTCAGATCATGGAGCTTTTCGACGATCGGCGGCAGGCGATCGTCGAGAGACACGCGGGAATGTTCCAAACGCTGAGCGTCGTCGATTACGACCAGTGCCGACGGAGTCTTTCGCACGTCGAGCACTTCGCGAACCCGCTGCTCGATGTCGCCGAGCGTCGTCGTAGCGTCGCACTCAAAAATATAAACGCGATCGAGCCAGTTCTTCGCCGTCTCGGCGGCGAGCTTCAACTTCTCCCAACCCGGCGCCATCTCGTCCACTTCCGTTGCAGCGTGCTTCGCCACTCCATAAGTATGGAGGAGATAACCGGCGCCGCGGCGGATCTCGCGAGTCTCCAGACCGCTCAGCCGCGCGAGAGTGCGGATTCTCAAGTCGGCTTTTTTTTCGGCGCAGGCGAAGAACAGCGCCGGCACGGAATTTCGCCGCGCGACTTGATCGAGAAGCTGCTTGGCAAAGGCGCTTTTGCCGCACGCGGGCGGGCCGATGAGAAGATAAAGTCCCGGAGAGATTCCATTCAAGGCGCGATTCAGAGCAGCGAAGCCGGAATCCCATCCGGCGATCTCTTTGACCTCACTCGGTCGCTCCAGTTTTCCAAGCAAGCGATAGATCTCCTCGCCCTCGGACTTGAGACGCTCTTTGTCCATTGCGACAACGAGATTACTCATTTTACCCAGAGCTAGCAAGGCAACTTTTCGTTGACAGTTTCGGCCCTCGCCTGATACGCTCGGCTCAAATTTCCGAGAGGGGGACAAAGAGGATGACAGAGACGTGGGGGAAAAAAATTGGGCTCGCGGTACTGACTCTGGCGGCGGGAGTTGCGCTGTTTTCGATCGCGCCGCGAAGCGCGAGCGCGCAGGAAGGACTGACGCGCACGGTTCTCATGAAAAAAGATCTGGAAGCGGACCCGAAGAAAGAAGTCACGGTCTTCATCGCCGAGTACAAACCCGGCGCGAAGAGCGGCAAGCATTATCATCCGGGACAGGAGTTCATCTATGTGCTTGAGGGCCAAGGCGTCATGGAAGAGGTGGGAAAGGCGCCGGTGGATATGAAACCCGGTGTGTTGCTGTATTTTCAATCGGATCCGAATAAACCAACGTACGTGCACGAAGCAACGAATCTCAGCAAGACCGCGGGGATGAAGCTCGTCGTCACTTTGATCACGGAAAAAGGACAGCCCCTCGCGTATCCTCTGAAGCAGTAACTTCGCTGTCAGCGGGTCATGCGGAACTCTACTCCGCATGGCCCTTCTCGTTCAATTCCCATAGCCGCTCGCGCACAGGCAAAATCCCTATTGACGAGCAACCGGGTTTTGTACTAACCGTCTAGTCGTCCACAGCCATAATATCGTCGAAGCATTGGACAAGGAGGCGAGTCGCCATGGAAGAGAAGAAGGGCAAAGGCGTTTCGCGCAGAGATTTTTTGAAAAGCGTCGGCGCCGGATCGGTCGGCGCGGCGGTGATCTCTACAGGCCTCTTGAACGCTCCGGGCGCCGAGGCGTATCCGACCGAAAGCGTCGCAGGGGCGCGGGGTAAAACGCCGATCGCGCTCAAGGTCAACGGCAAAACGTATCGCGTCGAGGTCGAGCACCGCCAGACGCTCGCGGAAGTGCTGCGCGACGAGCTGGGAATGACCGGCACGAGAATCGGCTGCGACCGCGGCGAATGCGGCGCCTGCACGGTCGTTGTCGGCGGCCGTAACCTGTATTCATGCAGCCAGCTTGCGGTGTGGATGAACGGCAAAGAGATTCTCACCGTCGAGGGGCTCGCCAAAGGCGACAAGCTCGATCCGATTCAGCAAGCGTTCATCGAACACGACGGGCCGCAGTGCGGCTTTTGCACGTCGGGGCAGATCATGTCGGGGAAGGCGCTCTTGATGCGCAACTCCAATCCGACCGAGGCTCAAGTCAGGCGCGCGCTATCGGGCAATCTCTGCCGCTGCGGCAATTATAACCGCGAAGTCGAAGCGGTGCTCGCCGCGGCAAAGGCGCGTTAGGAGGTCGTCATGGATGCAAAACAATTTTCCGTCGTCGGCAAAGCGACCCCGCGCATCGACGGTTACGAGCGCGTCACCGGGAAGGCCGAGTACACCGGAGACGTGCAGCTCCCGAACATGCTCTACGCGCGCGTGCTGAGAAGCCCGCACCCGCACGCGAAAATCCTGAGCGTCGACACGTCCAATGCGGAGAAGCTGCCGGGCGTCAAAGCCGTCATTCATTGCTTCAACACGCAGATTCCCTGGGGCAGCGGCGGGCTCACGCAAAAAAGAATGATCTTCAACAATCCCGTCCGATACGTCGGCGACGCGGTGGCCGCCGTCGCCGCGACCGACCGCTACATCGCCGAAGACGCGCTGACGCTGATTGAAGTCAAATACGAAAAGCTGCCGCACGTGCTCGACGCGGCCGAGGCGCTCAAGCCCGACGCGCCGAAGATATACCCCAAAGGCAATCTCTCGGTCGGCGACGGGCGGGTCACGGCGCCGATCAAAGAGGAGTGGGGCGATCTGGAAAAAGGTTTCAAAGACGCCGACAAAATCTTCGAGGACACCTACGTCAGCAAACACGTCAACAACGCCCAGATGGAGCGACGCGTGAGCGTTGCCAAATGGGACGCGGGCAAGCTAACGGTCTGGGCCTCGACGCAAGGCATATCCAACGCGCGCGCCGACATCGCGCGCGATCTGTCGCTGCCGCTCAGCAAAGTGCGCGTCGTCTGCAAATACATGGGTGGCGGCTTCGGCAACAAAAACCAGGCGCAGGACTACGATCTCATGACCGCGATGCTGGCCAAAGCGACAAGCCAGCCGGTGAAGCTCGAGTTCACTCGCGAGGACGATTTCATCGGCATGCACGGCCGCTGGTCGTCGGAGCAGCGCTACAAAGTCGGCGTGAAAAAAGACGGCACGATCACCGCGGTCGAGTTGAACGCGATCACCAATATGGGCGCGTATCGCAAGCAGAGCGGCGACTTGAGCGGCTGCGATTTTTACAACATCCCCAACTTCAAAAAAGTCGTCAGTCCGACGCACACGAATACCGTCGTGGCGGCGAACTACCGCGCGCCCGCCTATCCGCAGTCGGTTTTCGGTTTCGGCTCGATGCTGGATCAGATCGCCTTCGAGCTCGGCATCAGCCCGTACGACATGTTCTTCAGAAACCGCGCGCAGTTGTCCAAAGGCAAGAACGCCTTCAGCTCCAACGCGATCGAAGCGTGCATCGTCGAGGGCGCGAAGAAAATCGGCTGGCATGAAAAGTGGCACAAGGCGGGCGCGGCGACGACGGGACCGAACAAGCACGGGATCGGGATGGCGCTCGGCGGATATCCGTTCAGGCTCGGCCTCGGCGCGGCGACCATCCGCGTGAATCCGGACGGCACGGCCCACGTCATCGTCGGCGTCGTCGACATCGGCACCGGCGCGAAGAGCACAATGGCGATCATCGCCTCCGAGGCGCTGGGAATTCCGCTGGATCAGATCCAGCTCACCAGCGGCGACACCGACGTGACGCCGTATTCCATCGGCGAGTCGTCAAGCCGGACGACGTCGTTCACCGGAGGTGCCGTGATCGCCGCCGCAGAGGACGTGAGAAAGCAGCTCTTCGACGCTGCGGCGCCGGAGCTGAAAGCGAAACCGGAAGATCTCGACCTGAGAGACGGAATTGTTTTTGTAAAGTCGGACCCGGCAAAGAAGCTGCCGCTGAAACAGGCGATGCGGCGCGTGGAAACCGAAATCATCGGTCGCGCGACGACCAATCCGAAATGGCCCGACGGTATCGACGGCAAAGCCTTTGCCGCGCACTTCTGCGAAGTCGAGGTCGATGCTTTTACCGGCCGCGTCAGAATTACCCGATACGTCGCGGCGCACGACAGCGGCACGATCATCAACCCGCTGACGGCCGCGAGCCAGGTGAAAGGCGGCGTCGTGCAGGGCATCGGCATGGCGCTTACCGAAGAGCTTTTGATCGACCGGCCGACGGCGACGCCGATCAACCCGAATTATCGCGACGCGAAAGTTCCAACTCATCTGGAGGTGCCGGAGATCGAAGTGATTTTCGTCGAGTCGTACGATCCTTACGGTCCGTTCGGCGGCAAGGTGGTGGGCGAGCCGCCGATCACGCCGTCGGTGGCGACAATCGCCAACGCGATCTTTAACGCCACGGGAAAGAGATTCAAGGAGCTGCCGATCACGCCGGAGAAGATATTGAAGGCCGTGCAGGTCTAGTAGGAGAAGATGGACCATGAAGAATTTTGAAAACATCGACGTGAAGAGCGTGAAAGAAGCGGTCGGGCTGCTGCAAAAATTTCAAAACGAGAAGAAGAGCGCGGCGGTCGTCGGCGGCGGCAGCGAGTATCTCCAGCTCATGAAAGTGCGCGTCGCGACGCCGGACTTTCTGCTCAATCTCAAGACGATTCCCGGCCTCAGCTATATAAAGGAAGAGGGGAGCGGCTTTCGCATCGGCGCGCTGACGACGCTCACGGAAATCGAAGAAAACAAAGCCGTGCAGGAAAAACTCCTGTTTCTCTCGCAAGCGGCGGGCGAGGCGGCGTCGCCGCAGATTCGCAACGCCGGGACGATCGCCGGCAATCTCTGCCAGCGCCCGTTCTGCTGGTATTTCCGCTCCGTGAGTCATACGTGTTTACGAAAAGGCGGCGAGGTGTGCTACACGGTTGCCGGCGACAGTCGCTATCACGCAATCCTCGGCGCCGGTCCGAGCTACATCGTCCATCCTTCCGATCTCGCGCCGGCGCTGGTCGCGCTCGACGCGCGCATCAAAATCGCCGGCCCTGCGGGCGAGAAGACAATTCCGCTGGAGAAATTTTTCGTCCTGCCGCAGGTGAACTACCGGAGGGAGAACATTCTCGGCCCGGCCGAAATCGTGACTGAGATCCAGATTCCATTGCCGAAGACGGGAAGTAAAGGCTTCTATCACAAAATGCGCGAGCGCCAGGCGTGGGATCACGCGATCGTGAGCGTCGCCGCCGTGGTTCAAAATGGCAACGGCGTCGCGCGCGACGCGCGCGTCGTGCTGGGCGGCGTCGCGCCGGTGCCGTGGCGCGCGCCCAAAGCGGAAGAATTTCTCCGCGGGAAAAAGATCGACGAGACGGCGGCTGCAAAGGCCGGCGAGATCGCGCTCGAGGGCGCCCGGCCGCTCAAAGACAACGTCTATAAGATCGGCCTGGCCAAAGCGCTCATCCAGCGCGCGCTGCTGGCGTCGGTTTAGATTCTCCGATTCGGTTTCGCGGCTTCGGAAAGCTTGCGCAGGGAGACTCGCCATGGCCAAGATCAAACACATCGCTATTAGAACCGCCGACCCCGAAAAGACGGCCGCCTTTTACCAAGAGATCTTCGGACTCAAAAAAGCCGGCCTGGGGCGGAACGGCGTCTATCTCACCGACGGCCACATCAACCTTGCCATTCTCAAGGGCGGCAACAAGCTCGGCATCGAGCACCTGGGCTTTCAAGTCGAGGATGTCGATGGCACGCTTGCCGAGCTTGAACGGCTCGGCGGCAAGCCTCTCGGCGAGCGCATCAATGTCACGCCGACGGACGCCGCCAATCCGCAATCGTATTACGAGATCAAGTGTCTGGGACCGGACGATCAGATTATCGACGTGTCGGGCTCGGGGTGGGTGGGCACGGACTGATTTATTTTTCCTCTTTCGGGGGTTGTCTGCCGGCCGGAGGCTTCGGTCCGTCTTTTTTCTTTCTGTCGCCCTCAGGGATAATCAGCAACCGGCGGTAGGCGCCGCTGCCGATGCTTTTCGTAGTGAGCCACGGATCGTCCTCGAGCGCCGCCTCGACCACGCGTCGATCGGCCACGCTCAAGGGGTCAACGGTGACGGTTTTTCTTTGCCGCTTGGCCTTTTCGCCCAAGCGCAGCGCCATGTCCTCCAGGCCTTTTCTCCGGCGCTCGCGATAACCCTCGGCGTCGATTTCAATCTGGACCCCCGTTCGTCCCCTGGCCCCGCTTACGATCCGCGTCACCAGATATTGCAGCGCCTCGAGGGCTTGACCGCCGCGGTCGATCAGGAGACCGCCGTAGTCTCCCTCGATCGCCAAGATCACTTCTTCGGGGAAATCGCCGCGCTTGATCGCGACGGCGGCCTCCAGTCCCATCAGTCGCAGAATCTCCGCGAGAACCTGCCGGCCGCGCTCCGCCGCCTCAGCGACTTCTTCCGGCGTCGCGCTAGGCGCCGCGGCGCGCTCGCGCGCCGTTTCCTCGTCGTCGCCCGCGCCCGAGCGTAGCAAGGCGCGCACGCGCGCCTTCCTCGCGCCGATGCCGAGGACGCCCTTTCTGCCTTCGGAGAGGATATCGATCGTCGCCAGATCGCGCTCGACGCCTAGAATTTTCAGCGCGTTCGCTATGGCTTCATCGATCGTATCGCCTTCGGCTTCCACGTGGTCCATGAATCCGATGCCTCCCGCGCGCCGGCTATTTGTGCATGCGGTTGATCAGATACTGTTGCGCGATGCTGAGAAGGTTGTTGACCAGCCAGTAGATGGTCAAGCCGGAAGGAAAGTTGATGAACATGAATGTAAAGACGAGCGGCATCATGAGCATCATGCGGCGCTGGTTCGGATCGCCGGCGCTGGGCGTCATCCACTGCTGCAAGAACATGCTCGCGCCCATCATCAGAGTCAAAATCGGAATTCCCACATGCCAGTCCGCGACCGTCAGCGGGAGCGATTCCCAATCCGGCCGCGACAGATCTTTGATCCAGAAAAACGTCGCGTGGCGCAACTCGATAGGCGTTCTCAGCGCATTGTACAGCCCGATGAAAACCGGGAACTGCAGCAGCATCGGCAGGCAACCGCCGAACGGGTTCACCTTGTTGCGCCGGTAAAGCTCCATGATTTCTTTGTTCAAACCTTCCTTGTCGTCTTTATATTTTTCTTTTAGCCGCTCCATCTGCGGCTGCAATTTTTGCATCTGCTTCATCGATACGAAGCTCTTATGCGTAAGCGGCGCCATCAAGAGCTTGATTAAAACGGTGAGCAGGATGATGTCGATGCCGTAGCTCGACGTCAGCCGATGAAAGAAGTGCATCACGTAGAGCAGCGGCATCGAGACGAGGCCGAACCAGCCGAAGTCGATCGCGTGCTCGAGACCTCGGTTCATGTCTTTCAAGATGTCGAGTTCCTTCGGGCCGATAAAAAGAGTGTGCGCCGCCTTGGTTGCGCCCGAAGCCGGGCCAAGAGCCATCACGACCGCCGGCGCTTTGCCCTGGACAACTAGTTTCTGTTCCGCATTGTCGTCCGGCAGCAGGGCGAACAAAAAGTACGTGTGACCGAACCCGGCCCACGCGACCTTGCCGCTCCGCTCCAATCCTTTGGCGAGCGCGTCGCCGTGATCGCGAATGAGCTTACCGTCGACGTCGGCCAATAAGCCCTCGAACGGCGCGTCCGATTTCGGTCCGTTCGCGTGCGCGTCGGCAAACAGCAGGACTTCGGGTGGCGCGCCCGCGCCCTCGACCGAGACTTGCATGCGAATCGCATAACCGGCGCCGGTGAAGCCGAACTCCTTGGTGATGATCGCTCCCGCAGGGCTTCGTCCTTGAAACACAAGGCGGCCTTCGTTTTTGCCCGAGAGCGCGAGATTCCCTCCCTGGACCGAATACGAGAGCGTCTCGTCATTGAAGGGCGCCTCGCCGTTGAGCCGGACGCCGAGCGGGTAGGGAATTCCGGGCGCGGACGGAATCATCTCAAACGGCGGACTCTTCTCGTCCGCCGATTGGCGGTAGCGTTTCAACTTGAAGCTTTTGAGCCGGGCGCCCTGAGCGGTGAACAGCGCGATGTAATCGTCGGTCTCGACTTTGATTTCTCGCCCCGCCTGAGACTTCGCCTGAGAAGCCTTTGCTTCCTTCAGCGCCGGCTGCGGGCGCGGTGACGGCGGCGCGGGGCTTTCGGCCTGCTTGGGATCGGCAGGCTTCTCGACTCGCTCCGCCGGCTTCTCCACCGGAGCCGGCGGAGAGGGATAGTATTGCGTCACCAGATATTGGTAAGCAACGAGGATTAAAATCGACAGTGCGACGGCCAGTAGCGTGCGTTTTTCCATAAGATCGATTTACGGGACGGGATCGTAGCCGCCGGCGTGACCGGGGAGGCAATGCAGCAGACGGCGCGCGGCGAGCCGCAATCCCTGCAGAACTCCTCGTCGCGCGACCGCTTCCTCGGCATAAGCGGAGCAGCTCGGAAAAAAGCGGCAAGAGCCTGGCAGCAAGGGAGACAAAAACGCGCGGTACGCGTTGATCAGAACGATGAAGATTTTCGTGCCCAACCCAACCACTACCTTTGTCGATTTTTCCCGGGGATTAAAACGGTTTGAAGCTCGCCCGCGACTTCGCCGAGCGTGAGTTTTTCCGCTCCCATCTTGGCGATGACGACGATATCTTCCGGCCGCGCAATCCGTTCCCTGTGCCGGCGAAAAAATTCTCTAACCAGCCTTTTGATTCGGTTGCGAACGACCGCGTTGCCCACCCGGGTGGTGACCGTAATGCCCAGTCTCTTTTCTCCCGCGTCATTGATTCTGGCGAGAACGATGAAATGGGAGGTGTGGACCTTTCTTCCCTCCCGCGAGAGGGTCAAAAACTCGGAACGTTTAGTCAGACGGACTCTTTTGGGAAAATCCTCGCCACCGCGGCCTGTCATCGCGCCATCGAAAAACGGTTCGGTTACCTGCGCGGGCGTTTCGGCGGCACCGTAACCGTCAGCCGTTTGCGTCCTTTGGCCCGCCTTCGTCGGAGCACGTTGCGGCCGCCGGGCGTCGCCATGCGCGCCAGGAATCCGTGCGTCCGTTTTCGTCTAATGTTGCTCGGTTGATACGTTCGCTTCATGGTTTATGTCCTCTTGATCCCGCTCGCCGAACGAATCTTACTTTGAATCACACGAGGACCCGTTTGTCAATTTGGCCGCCGCCGGCTGTCGGCTATGTGAGCTCGGCTTTCAGCGACCGCAGCATCAAATCGCGCACGGCGTCGAGCGGCTTCTTCCCTTCGTAGAGCACGAGGTGCATCTGCTCGACGATCGGCATCTCCACTTGAAGCTTCCGGGCCAGAAGGTGGACCGAGCGGGTATTTTTTATTCCTTCGGCCACCATGCGGGTGCCGCCGAGAATTTCGTCGATGGTTTTGCCTTTGGCGATCTGTAAACCTACACCACGATTGCGGCTCAAGTCGCCGGTCGCGGTCAGAATCAAATCGCCCAGTCCCGGCAGACCCGAGAGCGTAGGCGGATCGCCACCCATTTTAACCGCCAGCCGCGTCATCTCGGCCAGGCCGCGGGTCACGAGTGCCGCACGCGCGTTGAGTCCGAGCCCCAGCCCGTCGCTGATGCCGGCGGCGATGGCGATGACGTTTTTGACCACGCCGCCCATTTGCACGCCGACGACGTCGCGCGAAGTATAAACCCGAAAGTTCCGGGTGCTGAGCATTTCCTGAAACTCTATGCCGACGGTGTCGTCGAACGCCGCGACCGTCACCGCCGCCGGCAGGCCGCGCGCGACTTCAAGTGCGAACGTGGGGCCGGAGAGAAAGGCGTGCCTCCGGCTCTGCTTCGGTCCGAAAATTTCTTCCAGGACCTCGCCCATGGTGGCGAGTTTCGCTTCATCGATGCCTTTAGTGGCGCAGGCCAGAATCGATCCCGGCTCGACGTGGGCTGCCGCGCTCTGCATTACCGCGCGGACATGATGGGACGGGACCGCGAGAAAAAGCGCGGTTTTTTCTTTTGCGGCCTCCGATAACGACCGGCTGACTTTGAGCGAGGAGGGAAGGGCGATTCCCGGCAGGTAAGAGAGATTCTCCTTTTGTTCCTGGATTTCCCGGTAACTTTGCTCGCCGTGGCACCACAGGGTGACGTCATGGCCTTTATCCGCGAGCACTTTGGCAAGGGCCGTGCCCCAACCGCCGGCCCCGATCACTCCGATTGCGCGGCCCATGACTTAAATCGTATTCGTGGTTCGTGCTCGTGTTCGGCCGGATCGTAATTCTTACGAGCACGATCACGAGCAACGAGCACGGGTTTACGTCTCTACCTCTTCCTCTTCTTCTTTTTCCGCCAGGCGCGCGAGTGAGACGACCCGTTCGCCTTCTTCGAGACCGATCAGATGTACCCCCTGGGTGTTGCGGCCGATGACGCGGATGTCCTTGACGCGGAGCCGGATGATTTTTCCGATGTTGGTGACCAGCATGAGCTGGTCCTCCTCAGTCACCTGCTGCACGCCGACGACGCGCCCGGTCTTGTCGGTCGTTTTCATCGTGATAATGCCTTTGCCGCCGCGCGATTGCAGGCGATATTCGTCCATGGCGGTGCGCTTGCCGTAGCCGTTTTCCGACACCGTTAGAATATTCGCGCCGAGACTCAATATCTCTATGCTCACGATGGCATCGCCCTTTTCCAGAGTCATGCCGACGACTCCATAGGTGCCGCGCCCGGTGGGCCGGACCTGTTCCTCTTTGAAACGAATCGATTGGCCGTCGAGCGTGGAAAGGATGATCTCTTGATTGCCGTCGGTGAGTCGCACGCCGATGACCTCGTCGTTCGGCTCGAGCCCGATGGCGCGGATGCCGCTCGGGCGCGGATTGGAGTAGAGCATCAGCTCGGTCTTTTTGACCAGGCCTTGCTTGGTGGCGAAGATGACGTGGCGTCCTTCCTGAAACTCGCGGACGGAAAGGAAGGCCGACACTTTTTCGCCCGGCTCCAAGTTGAGCAGGTTGACGATCGGTTTGCCGCGGGCGGCGCGGCCGGCCTGCGGCAGCTCGTGCACCTTGATCCAGTAAAGCTTGCCGATCGTGGTGAAAAACAGGATATACGAATGCGTCGAGGCGACGAACAGGTATTCGACAAAATCTTCCTCGCGCGTAGTCGTGCCGATCTTGCCTTTGCCGCCGCGCCGCTGCGCGCGATACAAGGCCGCGGGGTTGCGCTTGATGTAGCCTTCGTGCGAGATCGTGACCACCATGTCCTCTTCGACGATCATGTCTTCGATCGAGATCTCGTCCGTGTGGTCGATGATCTGCGTGCGCCGCTCGTCGCCGTAGCGCTCTTTGATGTCCTTCAGTTCTTCGACGATAATGCGGAAAATTTCCTTCTCGTCGGCCAAAAGGGCTTTCAGCTTGGCTATCAGCGCTACCGTCTCGCGATGTTCTTCCATGATCTTGTCGCGTTCCAAGCCGGTCAGGCGTTGCAATCGCAGGTCTAAAATCGCCTGCGCCTGGACCTCGCTCAGAGCGAAATTGCTTATCAAGCCTTCCTTGGCGACTTTGGGATCCTGGGCACTGCGGATCAGGGTGATGACGGCGTCGAGATTATCGAGAGCGATGCGATATCCTTCTAAAATATGCAGCCGCTCTTCGGCCTTGCGTAGATCGTAGGCGGTTCGCCGGGTAACCACTTCTTTGCGGTGATCGAGGAAAGACTTTAGTGCGTCTTTGAGGTTGAGCAGCTTCGGCTTGCCATCGACGATGGCAAGCATATTGATGCCAAAAGAGTCCTGCAGCTGGGTATGTTTGTGCAACTGGTTGATGATAATCTCGGCTACCGCGTCGCGCTTTAGCTCGACGACGATGCGCATGCCGTCGCGGTCGGATTCATCGCGCAGGTCGCCGACGCCCTCGATCTTTTTGTCGTTGACCAGCTCGGCGATTTGCTCAATCAGCCGCTTCTTATTCACCATGTAGGGAATTTCGCTGATGATGATCTGCTCTTTGCCGGTGCGCTTGAGCGTCTCAGTGAAGGCTTTGCCGCGCATCTGCACGATGCCCTTGCCTTCATGGTAGGCCTGCATAATTGGCTCTCTGCCGTGAATAAAACCGCCGGTGGGAAAGTCCGGACCGGGAATATATTGCATCAGTTGCTTGATGGTAATCTCGGGATTTTCGATCGAAGCGATCAAGGCGTCGACCACTTCACTCAAATTATGCGGCGGGATATTGGTCGCCATGCCGACGGCGATGCCCGCCGAGCCGTTGATCAGCAGGTTGGGAATCCTCGACGGCAGAACCGCCGGCTCCTTGAGCGAGTCGTCGTAGTTGGGAATGAAATCGACGGTCTCCTTCTCGATATCGGCGAGCATCTCCTCGGCCAGCGGCGTCATGCGGATTTCGGTGTAGCGCATCGCCGCCGGATTGTCGCCGTCGATCGAGCCGAAATTTCCCTGGCCGTCAACGAGCGGATAGCGCAGGTTAAAATCCTGCGCCATGCGCACAATGGTGTCGTAGATCGCCGTGTCGCCATGGGGATGATACTTACCCATGATATCGCCGAC
>JBGPTS010000005.1:0-44058 GCA_041490745.1 Binatia bacterium
CATCGTATTGTCCGACACGATCGGCTCGCTCGAAGATTGCCAGACCACGTTGACTCAATTGCACGGCCTCTGCCATCGGGACACCCGTCTCGTCGTTGCATTCTACTCGAGGATGTGGGAGCCGGCGCTCGCCATCGGGCGGGCGTTCGGATTGCAAATGCCGCAAGCCAACTTGAACTGGCTCTCGACCGAAGACATCGGCAATCTCCTCGCGCTTTCGGATTTCCAGGCCCTCAAGCGCGAATGGCGCCAGTTATTGCCGCGCAAGATATTCGGCTTGGGTATTGTGGTGAACCGTTTCTTGGCGCCGCTGGCGATCATCCGGCGCGCGTGCCTCCGAAATTACATCGTCGCCCGACCGGCGCGACAATTGGCTTACCCTTCGGCGCTGTCCGCGACCGTCGTCATTCCGTGCCGCAACGAGCGCGGCAACATCGAGGCTGCGGTCCGCCGCATACCGCGATTCTGCGACGACATCGAGATCATTTTCGTCGAAGGCCACAGCGACGACGACACGCTCGAAGAGATCCACCGGGTTATCGCCGCGCACCCGGAACGCGACATCAAAGTTCTGGTCCAGGACGGAAAAGGGAAGGGCGACGCGGTGCGCAAAGGATTCGATCACGCGCGCGGCGACGTGCTCATGATTCTCGACGCCGACCTCACCATGCCGCCGGAGGATTTGCCCAAGTTCTATCAAGCGATACTCTCCGGCAAGGGCGAGTTCGTCAACGGCTCGCGCCTGGTCTATCCGATGGAAAAACAGGCGATGCGGTTTTTAAATTTGCTGGCCAACCAAATATTTTCCTGGTTGTTCAGTTGGCTGCTCAATCAGCGATTCACCGACACGCTCTGTGGCACCAAGGCTTTGACGAAGCGCCACTACCAAAGAATCGCGTCGAACCGCGGTTACTTCGGAGAATTCGATCCGTTCGGCGACTTCGATCTGATTTTCGGCGCGGCCAGACTGAATCTCAAGGTGGCGGAAATCCCGATCGCCTACGCCAGCCGAACCTACGGCGAGACGCAAATCTCTCGTTTCCGCCACGGCTGGCTTCTCTTGCGCATGGTTTGGTTCGCGTTCCGCAAGCTGAAGGCATTTTAGTGAGCGAGGAAATACTTCGCGCGCATCGCGCGGTGTGGAAAGAGAAGCCGGTGCTGCAGGCGATTTATGCGGACTTCTACCGTCGTATCGTCAGTGTCTGCCGACCCGGGCGGTGTTTGGAAATCGGCGGCGGCACCGGCAATCTAAAAGAATTTGCCCGGCAAGTCGTGACGACCGACATCGTGCCTGTGCCCTGGCTGGATGCCGCCGCGGACGCGCAGACGCTTCCTTTCGGGGCCGCCAGTTTTGCCAATATCGTGGGCGTCGACGTTTTGCACCATATCGAGCAGCCGCGGCGCTTTCTCGCCGAAGCGGAGCGCGTTTTGCAACCGGGAGGGCGGTTGATTCTTCTCGAGCCCGCGATGACGCCGTTGAGCCGGATCTTCTATCGTTTGTTTCACCCTGAGCCGGTGGATATGAATGCCGATCCGCTGGCCGATCGGCCGCTTGACGCCAACCGGCAGCCGTTCGACGGCAACCAGGCGGTGCCGACTCTCCTGTTCGGGCGAAACGCGGAGAATTTCAAACGGAGATTTCCGTCGCTGGATATCGTCCGGGTCGAATATTTGAGCTTGTTCGCGTACCCATTGTCCGGTGGATTTCGTTCTTGGTGTTTGATCCCAAAGGCGGCAATAGATCTGTTACTAAAAATCGAACGGATGTTGACCCCTGTGGCAGGACGATTGATGGCATTCCGTCTTTTTGCCGTAGTCGAAAAGGCGAATCGTGCGCCGCTCAAGAGCAATGAGACAGGCGGAGTTTTTAACCGGAGGCGCTTTTAGGCTCACGTGAACCATGCATCAAGAGTCCTTATTTCCCCGCTGCCTATCCCCGGAGGGTTGGCGGCTCGTTTTCCTGGGGTTTTTGCTCAGCCCGAGCCTTTATTGGATTGCCAATGACAATCAGATCTGGCCATGGGATATGTCGTGGTATGGTGAGGCGTCGGCGGATTTATGGTTTGTCTTGACTCATTTTCCGGAGCAGTGGCTGGCTGCCCTGATGGGCGTCTTCTCTGCCAAAGCGCCGGGGATCGCATGGTTCGGGCAGTTTTTTGTCCCGATGGGGAGACTCTTCGGTTCCATAGAGTTCGGACTGCTGGTATCGGTGATTCTGTTTCAGTTAGGGTCGCTGATTCTGGTTTATAAAACCGGCCGGGAGCTGGTCACAAACAGATCACGATTGGCGTTTCTCGGCGCCTTGGCGGTGGCGTCGTCGCCGCTGTTCGTGGCGATGTCCCACCAATACTTGGCCGAAGCGCATCAGCTTTTCGCGGTGGCCTACTTTTATTGGATTGCGGCTAAAGCACCTAAGCTCCGGCGTGTCAGAATATTGGGTCACTTGCTTCTGGCCACTGCGCTGGCCATGCTTTCTAAAGTCTCGTCTCCGCTCTACTGTCTTCTGCCGGCTTGCATCGCACTGGATGCCATTTTAACCCTGGACCTACCGCGGGCTCCGCAGCGTGCGCTAAAGGATGGTTTGCTGTTGATTGCCGGCGCCGCTTTGCTGATCGGGGCCGCGGGGTGGTATTTCGACAACTTCTCCGCTGTGTTCGAGTTCGTGAAGGAAGCGTCATCGGGCGATACCGCGCTGAATTACGGAAAGAAAGATCTCTTCGCGAATAAACTCAAGTTTTGGCTTGCCGCGGCGCAGAATAGTTTTGCTTTGCCCGAGTTAGTCGCAACGACCGCAATTGCCGTACTGGCCGGAATCGCCATGGCAGCCGTTCGCATGCGCAAAACAAAAACCCGGCCGGGCCTTGACAGGTTTTCGGCGTTGGCTATCGCGGCGCTGCTGCACGTCATGATCGTCTTCGCGGTGTTCTCGCTAAGCATCAACGAGGAATCGCGCTACTTGTTGCCGCTGCTTCCGTCGCTGGTCATTTTATTGCTTTGGTGTTTGTCGCATGTGCGAAACCGGTGGGTCGAAATAGCCTTGCTCGCGGCGTTTTTCTTTCAATGGGGTTTCGTTCATGCCCGAGCGTTGGGTTTGGCTTCCAGGAGCGAAGAAATTTCCTACTGGGTGATACCGCTGCACCACGACGCAAAAGCAAAAGAGGAAATTCAACGACTCATAAAACTGACCTGCACGCCGCAAACCGCAGAGCGTTATAATATTTCCGGCGTCGAACTGCCCTGGCTGAACGCCGACTCTCTGTCATTTTACATGGCAAAAGAAAGACTGAGGGGCAAAATTCGTTGCCACTATACTTCTCTGGGATATACCGAAAAGGACGTTCGTCGAGCGCTGGCGCGCATCGATCAATTAGACATCGCGCATTTTATATCCCTGAACGAGCCGGCGCATCCGCAGCCGCCCAATTTCCTCAACCAGGTGTCGCTACCGGTTTTGCAAGCGATAAGAAAAGATAAACGCTACGTGCAGCAACCTTTTGACTCTGAGTTGAATATTATCGTATTCCGTAGGAAGGGATAGGGGACTATGGCCGATCAAGCGTTACGACTTCACCACGAGGACTGGCACACGCCGAAAGGCCGCGTCATCCGCGAGATCGTCTTCGGCATGAACGACGGTCTGGTCACGACCATAGGATTTCTCGCCGGCGTCACCAGCTCGATCGCCCAGGGCCGCTATATTCTTCTCGCCGGCATGGCCGAGATCGTCGCCGGCGCGATCTCCATGGCGCTCGGCGCCTATCTCGCGACGAAATCGCAGCGGGAATTTTTTCATTCCGAGATCGAGCAGGAAAAATGGGAAATCGACAAGATGCCCGAGAAGGAGGCCGAGGAAATCCGGGAAATCTACGGCGGCATGGGATTCACGCGCCCGGAGCAGGAGATGATCGTCAACCGCGTCACTTCGGACAAAGACGTCTTGCTCCGCTTCATGAAGCGCGAGGAACTGGGCCTCTTCGACGAGCATCTGGACGATCCGGTCCACGTCGCGGTCACGATGGGCTTCTCCTTCCTCGCCGGCGCGCTGCCGCCGATCGTGCCGTACTTTTTTATCGGCGATCCGCACCGTGCGATCTGGATCGCAGTTCTCCTCTCGATCGTCTTTCTGTTTTCCGTCGGCGTGATCAAGACGCGGCTCACGAAAGTGAATGCGGTGCGCTCGGGCCTGGAAACAACGCTTCTAGGCATCGGCGCCTGCGGCGTCGGTTACGTTTTCGGATGGATGGCGGAAAAGTTCGTTTGAGGCCGATGGAGGCCGCGGTCGAGCAAGATTGAAAAAAGTTGGGTCGCAAGAGCTTGAGTTGAATACTCAGCCGCGCTGCCTGAACGTCGGCGGCACTAACGGGCCCCCGAGCAAACTTGACGTTCGATCTTGCAACTGGTGCCGCCATAGGGGCGGCATGCGACGAGCGCCTTGTCCGCCGCCTCGCCGCTGCGACAGTTCCCAGGCCTAGCCATAGGCGTCGTTGTTGCCCAGCGCCAGCGCGCCGCAGGCGTTGCGGAACGTTACCAGGACCTTGCAATCGCTCGCGCTTTTGTTTTCCTTGCGACAATTGGCGACCGCGGCGTCGGCGGCGGACCTCGACGAGCCGAAGTCGGACGAATATCCGTAGACTTTCTTGAGCGCCGAAAAAGCAATCGCACCGTGGCGCTCGGCTTCAAGGCCGCAGCGATTCAGACAGACGCCCTGCTGACTCAAGCAGGTGTCGGGGTTGCCGCTGCAGCTGCGATAGGCGGCCGAGCAATCGGCGGCGCAATCTGCCCACGACAGCGACGAAGCGGCGAACAATCCGATCGCGCCGATCGCGCCGATCGCGACCGGCACGATGATGCGAATGGCTGTAATCATGACGCCCCCTCGGTCATTGAGTGATAGAATTTTGCTTTGAAGGGATGAGCCGTGGAGAACTTTAATTCCCCGTCACGGTCCCGTTGCCGGGCGTTGTCGAGTCTCGTGATGTTGGGAGAAAGCTCGCAGGCCCTGAAGCCCATCTTGGAGAGAGACGGTAACCGATAACGCGATGTTGTGTCAATTTCGGGTTGGCGGACGTTGAGGAACTGCGGCGAGTGTTAGAAAAGAGCTTATCGAGCTGTGTAGCGCCCGTAGCCTTTCCGGCTGAGTTCATCGAGCAAATCTTTTACTTCCTGCGAGCGTCTCATGTCGGCGACCAGCAGGGCGTCCGGCGTGTCCACGACGACGGCATTCTGCATTCCCAAAAGGGCGACCAGCCGGTGCGGCGGCGAGTAGACGAGGCAGTTGTTCGAGCGGAAGCCGACCCAACGTCCCGGTCCCGCGTTGCCGGCGCGGTCTTTAGGCAGCATGCGGTGGAGCGCGTCCCAATTGCCCACGTCGCTCCAGCCGAAGTCGGCTTCCACCGTCATGACTTTTCCCTCGGCGCCGGCTTTTTCCAGCACGGCGTAGTCGATCGAGATATTCGGCATCTTGCGGTACTCGCGGCGCAGCGCGCGCCGGAGCTTCGCCGGCAAGGCGCCGAGCGATTTTCCGACCGTCATCGCTTCGATGCGGGCGAGAGGGCGCGCCACCGCCGGAGCGTAGCGTCGGATCGCTTCGAGGAGCGTGGCGGCGCGCGCGATAAAAATGCCGCTGTTCCATAGCGCGCCGCGGCGGATGAATTGCGCCGCCTTGTTGCGGGGCGGTTTTTCGACGAAGCCCCGGACGCCATAGACGGGCATTCGTGCCGAGCCGCCCTCCGTGCGCCGGGCTTTTAGGATGTAGCCGTAGCCGGTCTCGGGATACGAGGGGCGAATACCGAGAGTAACGACCGCGTCGTCGCGTGCGGCCAATTCGATCGCCGAGCCGAGCGCCCGGGCGAACCGCCGCGCGCCGTCGATCCAGTGGTCCGACGGCAGGACGACCATGACGGCGCGCGGATCTTTCGCCCAAATCTCGAGCGCGGCGAGGCCGATGCAAGGCGCGGTGTTTTTTCCCTCGGGCTCGATGAGAAAATTCGCTTTGGGAATCGTCTTGATATCGCTGCGGATCGCGCGGTGATGTTCCTCGACGGTAACGACGAAAATATTGCGCCGGCCGAACAGCGGCGCCACGCGCTCTGCTGTTTCCCGCAGCAGAGATTTTGCGCTCAAAAGTTTCAGCAGTTGCTTGGGCCGCTCGGCCGTGCTCAACGGCCAGAAGCGGGTCCCTTTGCCGCCGGCTATGATTACAGCATACGCGTCGCGTTTCATTCCTCCACCTCGATATCATATAAAGGATAAAAGCTGAAAGGTGAAACCATGACCCATTCGATTGTACTCAGGCTTCGGCCGTGAGCTCAGCCGAACGGGTCATGGTGAGGTGCCTCGAACCATGAAAGTTCAAACCTCGTGGACGGTGCCGGCGCACGAAAAGTCCGTGCGCCTCGACGCGTTCGTGCGTCGCTCGTTGCCGCATCTGTCGTTGCGCGAGGCGCAAAGGGCGATCGCCGAAGACGCGTTTGCGATCAACGGCCGGCGCGGGAAAAAAGGCGACCGGTTAAGCGGCGGAGAAACTCTATGCTTTTACGGCGCGGCCCACTGGCTGGCGTCGTCGCCGCCGCCGCGCGCCGATCTCGCGGTCGTCATACGCTACGAAGACGAATGCGTTCTCGCGCTCGACAAGCCCGCGGGCATGGCGACGCACGGTTTTTCCGGCCGCGAGACGGCGAGCCTCGCCAACTTTCTCGCCGCCCGGCGCCCGGGGATGAGCGGTGTGGGACCGAGCCGCTGGGAGCCGGGGCTAGTCAATCGTCTCGATCGCGGCACGTCCGGGCTGGTGCTGGCCGCGAAAGATCAAGCGTCGTTCGACGCGCTGTACTCCCAGTCGCGTCGCGGTCTGATCGAAAAAAAATATTGGGCGCTGGTCGCCGGCAAAATGGACGACGAGGGAACGATCGAGCTGCCGCTCATTCACGACTCCCGCGACCGGCGGAAAATGAAGGCCGTTAGTCAGGCGCAAAAAAGAGAACGGCGCCCGAAGAGTTGGAGCGCGACCACGCGCTTTCGTTGCCGCGCTCGCGTGCGCGGTTACAGCCTGGTTGAAATCGCGATCGAGCGCGGCGTGACGCACCAGATCCGCGCCCACTTGCAGGCGGCCGGCCATCCGATCGTCGGCGATCCGCTTTACGGCGCGGGCCGCTCCGACGCCTTCGTTCTCTGGCGGCAATTCCTACACGCGTGTTATCTGGGCTTTCGCCATCCGAAGGACGGTCGCGCTGTGGAGGTTGTCAGTCTGCTGCCGGCGGAGCTGATGGAAGTTTTGGAGAAGCTCGGAATCAAGCCGGGAAGCGATTAATCGGAAGCGGAATGCCGCATTCTATTTCTCTTGCGGCGCCGCGGGCTTGATGCCCTTTTCCTTCGCGCAGGCGGCGCAATAGTTGACTTGACTCTGCGCATCCTCGACCAGCCCTTCGTCGAGGTTGTGGGAGACTTTCTTGCAGGAAAAGCAGATGAAGTAGATGCCGTCGATGCTCTTGTTGATCTTCTCGCGATTGAGGACGCGGCCCTTCAACTTCTCGACGCGAATACCGAGCAGATCCTCGTAGTTCTTCTTGATTTTTAAGCGGCCCGCCTCGTCGCTCGCCAGCCCCTGCTCCTCGGACTCGTCGTGATTGTGCTCGTCGTACGAGTTGCCGCCTCTGGCTTTGGCCGCGCCGGATTTTTTTTTCATTCTCGCCATCGTTCCGCCTTGGGTTCGATCGAAATCTAAAAGCCGGACGGTCGCATGACCCGCCGGCTGGTCTCATTTCATAATGAACCGTAGCGCGATTGTCAATAGAATCTGCGGCGGGCGGAAGAGTGGACATCCGCCTTTCGTTCTCAATATTTTTCGCCGATCTCTTTTAATTTTTTCCACGCCTCGGAATGACTCGGATCCAAAGCCAGGACGTCGCGGTATTTCGCCGCCGCCTCGCGCTTCCTGCCGAGCTTGACGAGAACGTCGCCGTAGAGCACCCGCCACTCGGTATTGCGCCGCTGTTTTTGCAGCGCGCGTTCGAGGGCCGTGGCCGCGTCCTTCCATCGCTCCATTCCGGCGTAGGCGGCGCCGAGGGCGCCGAAGAGCACCGACGATTCTTCGGGCGGCTTGCTATCGCGCGCCGCTTCGAGCAATACCGCCGCTTCCGCGTAATTCTTTTTCGCCAGCTCGAGCCTGCCGAGGCCGAGCAACACGGTCGGATGGCGCGGCTGTATCTTCTCCGCTTGGCGCAACCACGACTCCGCTTCCGCCGTGTGATTGCGCATCAGCGCCACGGTGCCGAGGCCGACATAGGGGATGATCTCGCCGGGATTCGCCGCGATCGCTTTCAAATAGAGGCCCTTCGCCTCGCTCGTGTAAAGATCTTCGGCGAGGCCCAAGATCTTCTTCAATTTGCTCCCGTCGAGTTCGAGCGCGATCTCGGCCTCCTTGGCCGCGTCGCCGGTTTTTTCCTGCGCAACCAAAATCTGCGCGCGCAGCAGATGAAGCGCGGCGTTCTTCGGTTCGAGCGCGAGCGCGCGCGCCAGTTCCGCGAGCGCGCGGTCGTGCCAGCCGCTGGCGTTCAGCGCTTCGGCCAGGCTTTGATGATGCCGCGCGGGCGCGACCCACGGCGGCGTGCCGCTCCAGGGCGGCGCGGTCACGAACGGCTCGATAATCTTGCGATTGAGCTCCGATGTGCTCCGTCCGAGGCTCCGCGGCGCGGAAAACTCCAGCCGCGCGTTGTCGTCGGTGTTATATTCCGCGCCTTCGGCGAGCGCCAGCAACTCCTTTTTCCCCATGCGATAAAATCCGAGCACGCCGTAAAGTTCGGACAACCCGAGCTCGCGGAGATCGTCTCGGAGAACCGCGTTGGCGGAATAAACCTTTTCCAGCCGGGGATAATCGAACCGTTGTTCCTTCACGCTGCCGATCAGCAGAAAATCGCTTTCCTGCAAGTTCCACATCGAGACGTGCGGGAACGACTCGCCGAAAGTTCGGAGCACCATGCGAAAATCGTCCGGCGACATCGAGTAGTTGTGAATCCACTGGGTAAAAATGCCGTCGGGGTTGAGCTTCTGCCGCGCGGTGGCGTAAAAATCTTTCGTGAACAGGCTCGCGATGCCGGCGATCCAGGGATTCGACGGCTCGGAGATGATCAGGTCGTAGAGCCGCGGCACGGCCATCAGATAATTCCGCCCGTCGGTCGGGATCACGCGCACGCGCGGGTCCTTAAGAATGTTTCCGTTCTTCTCGCTGAAGAAAGCCGCCGCCTCGGCCATCGCCGGCTCGATCTCCAACACTTCGATGCGCTCGACCGGAAACGCGCCGACGGCCTTCACCGTCATGCCGGTGCCGAGGCCGATGACGGCCGCCTGCTTCGCGTCGGGATGGAGCAGCATGGGGACGTAGCCCGTCATCAACATCGTCAGCGCGTCGCCGTACGAGCCGTCGACTTTGCCGTTGGACTTGAAATAGAGATAATTTTTATAGGACTCGTGCACGCTGATGGTCGCGGTGAGCCCCTCGCGATAGTAGAGCAGTTTGTCCCGGCGCATCTCTTCCAGACGGAGCGAATCGGTGGGAATATTTTTATACCGGCTCGCGTACACCGTCACGCCGCTGGTCAACACGACGCGGTCCCAGAAGGGAAAGCGGAACGCCGTTGCGGCGATCGCCGCGGCGACTGCGCTGCCCGCGACGATGCGCAGCGCGCGGCCCGGCCGCGGATCGGCGACGAGCAGCGCCCAGCCGATCGCGAGGTTCAAGAGCGCGCCGATGACGATGCTGTACTGCATGCCGACGACCGGCAGCAGGATAAAACCGCCGACGAAGGCGCCGACGATCGCGCCGAGCGTATTGCTGGCGTAGGTCGTGCCGACGCTGCTGCCGACGCGATAGACGTTCTGAGTGAAGAGCGAGACGACGAGCGGAAACGTCATGCCGAGGAGCAGCGTGGGGAGAAACATCACGGCGAAGGCGAGCAGCACCTGCATCGCCAGAAAGAGCGGAAACGAATCGCCGAAGCTCTGGTGCAGCCGGATGAAGATCAGCGGCAGTTTTTCAAACAGCGGGATGGTCGCAAGCGCGGCCAGCCCGACCGCGAGCTCGATCAGACCGAACGCGCTGACGCTGACCGCGCGCCGGCCGAACAGCCGGGCGTAGAGATAGCCGCCGACCGCGAGGCCGATCAAAAAAGTCAGCAGCATGGTGGTGAACGAATAGACCGAGCCGCCGATCACCAGCGTGAGCGCGTGCGTCCAGGCGTTTTCAAAAATCATCGCGGCGGCGCCGGAGAGCGCGATCGACGCGAGCAGCAACCATTCGATCGGAGTCCGCGCGTTTTTGCTTTCGGCCGCGGCGGCGGCCGTCGCGGCCGCGCTTTCGGCCTTCGTCTGTTCGCGTTTGCGGCCGAAAAGAATGATGGCCGCAGCGATGACGAGGTTGCTAACGGCCGCGGTATAGACCGTCCCGCTGAGGCCGAGAGAGGGAATGAGGTAATAACCGGCCAGAGCGCATCCAAAGACCGCGCCGAGCGTGTTGGTGGCGTAGAGATCACCGACGCGCTGGCCGAGGTGGCTGGCTTGCCGGACGAAGAATTGGCTCAGCAAGGGCAGCGTCGCGCCCATGAGAAAAGTCGGCACGGCGAGCAGGATGAACGACAGGACGAAGAGCACGAGATTGAAGAGCGCCGGAGAAAACTCGTAGAGCGGGAACAGCGGCGCATAAATACCGCGCGCGGCGTGGAAGAAAAAAGGCGCGAGAAAACCATAGATGCCGATGCCGAATTCCAGAGCGCCGTAGAGGCGGAGAAGATTGCGGTCGCTGCGCGCGAGCCGTCCGAAGACGTAGCTGCCGAGAGCCAGCCCGGCCATGAAAGCCGCCAACACCGTCGCCACCGCGTAGGCGGAGCTGCCGAAAATCTGCGTGAGCATCCGCATCCACACGACTTCGTAGATGAGCGCCGCCGCCCCGGAGAGAAAAAAGCAAACGAACAAAAGTTGAATCATGGAATTTGCGCCGCCGTCCTTCGTGATTTTTTCGCGTCTAACGTCTGAGCTGCATGCCGGTCCATATCGTCACGGCGGCAAGAAACAGGAGTGGAATCGTCGAGTTTTTAAGACGTCGGGCGAGCGCCTGAAGCTCCTCGGGCGCGATCGGGTCGCCGCTCTCGCAGCGCCGCACGAAGCGCAGCGCCACGCCCATGCTTTGATAAGTGCTGAGCAGGATCAGGACGAACGCCAACAGGAGCTTCAACCCCAACATAGCGATCTCTTTGGCAAACGAGCCGCCAGCCTTCAGATCGGTGACCTGGATCGCGCCGGTGAGAACCAGAATGCCGAGCGCGCCGCACTGTAGGGGATTATAAAATTTCAAGCTGCGGGCGAGGAGATTGAGCCGCGCCTCGTGACTTTCGACCGCGCCGAGAGTCGGCAGTAGGACGAACGCGAGACCGACAATCGCGCCGACGTAGGCGACGAGCGCCGACAGATGCAGCCAGGAGGTCAGCATCGACCGGGATCAACCCCAACTGAAGGGGCCGCTCTTTTTGGCCGGCCTGCCCGGCGCGTCGTAGTTCTCGCTGATCGCGGCGAGGCGAGTTTTGATCTGTTCCAGCCCCCGGCGCTGCCGCGCCGCGAAATCGCGCAGCTCTTTCTCGCGCTTCTCGCGAAATTCCCGTAGCTCCTTTTCGCGCCGCGCGCCGAGCGTGGCTTTGTCTCTTTCCCGCTCGTCGTAAAATTCATTCAGCAGGGTGCGAATCTGAAAGTTGAGGTTGTCCTTGACGACCATCGACGTGTGGCAGTGCGGGCACCACAAGACATTGCCGATCATAAAGCGGCCGACCGGCAGCGAGTAAGTCTCGTTGCATTTGAAGCAACGGACGGGAACTTCCCACGAATCGATGGAAGGCAGCGGCGGCAGAATCTCTTCGACCTCGCCGCCGTCGAGCGGCGCCGCTGCCGCGGTTTCGGCCGCGCCGTTTGTCGCCGCCGCGGGCGCGGCGACGGCGGGAGCTGCAGGGCGCGCGTCGGGTTTTTTCGCAGCGGCGGCGGGCGCCGGCTTGCCGGCGCCTTGCTTGAAGCGCGATTCGAACGCATCGCTGAATTGAACGTCTTGATGGATCGCGCGGGCGCGCGCGATCAACGCCGCTTCGCTTTCGACGTTGTTGGGATCTGTGACGCAGCAGTCCACAGGGCATACGGCCGCGCACGCCTCGTAATCATGAAAGCCGACGCACTCGGTGCAGAGCAGCGGATCGATGACGTAGATATCTTCCGCCTGAGTGATGGCATTATTGGGGCACTCCGGCTCGCACGCGCCGCAGTTGATACACTCGCTCGTAATCATGGTTGCCATGCGTCAACGCTCCCGATTTACGGTGAAATTTTATCTTGAATGGAAACGCGATTTATCCTAGATGAAAACGACCGTTGATGCAAATGTTGGGGAACGTGTTTCGTGCTCGCGACTCGCGCTCGTGGGGGAGGGGACAAACACGAAAGCCTGGAGGGCTGCTTCGGAGCAGCGCGAACACGATCACGATTTCTGCTGGATCAATTCTATCTTGTATCCGTTCGGGTCCTCGATGAAGGCGATCTCCGAGCCGCCGTGCTTCATCGGGCCGGGCTCGCGGACGATCTTAGCGCCCTTGGCGCGGAGCGTCTCGCAAGTTTTGTAGATGTCCTCCACGCCGACGGCGACGTGGCCGAAGGCGTTGCCGAGGTCGTATCGATGCGTGTCCCAGTTAAAAGTCAGCTCGATGACCGACTGCTCCGACTCCGCGCCGTAGCCGACAAACGCGAGCGTGAAGCGGCCCGATTCATAATCTTTTTTTCTGAGCAGCCGCATTCCCAGAACCTCACAGTAAAAACGGAGCGATTCCTCGAGATCATTCACCCGAATCATCGTGTGGAGAATTCTCATGGCGCGCCTCCCAATCAGGGTTTCTCGCAAGATGTCTAACACCATCGTCAGGCTGTGGAAAGAGCAATGTCACTACTGCGCACGCGGGAGTCCGACCCCCTCTTTATCTCCCCCTTACCAAGGGGGAGATTTAGTGGGGGTTTTGGATTCGTGTTTGCGCGGCGACGGCTTCCAACGGCGAACCGTGATTTGCATTATGCGGCTCTTTTGTATAGAAGCCCTTCTCATTCATGAAAAAACCGAGCGCACCTTTCAGGCTCCTCATCAAAGCCGCAATCGGCGTCGGCCTGCTGGCGATTTTACTCGCCGGATTGGATCGAGTTGAATTTTTGACCGCGTTCTCCACGGCCCGTCTCTCGTTCGTCGCCGCGGCGCTCCTCGCCTACATGGCGGGCAAGCTCCTCACCGCGGCGAGATGGGCGCTGCTGGCGCGCCCTCTGGGCTTCGCCAATCCGCTTCGGGACTTCGTCGCGTTTTACTACATCGGCATGTTCTTCAACGTGGTCGGTCTCGGCACGTTGGGTGGAGACGCGGGAAAGGTCTTTTACTTGTCGCGGGAAAAATCCGGCGGCGCGCCGGCCGGCGCCGAGAGCGCCGCGTTGGCGCTGATTTCCATTCTCGCCGACCGCGCTATCGGCATGACGGTGCTCGTTTGGATCGGCGCTGCGGCGCTGATCGTGTTTCCCGACTACGGGGCGCTCGTCCCCGCGCCGGTGCGCTATGCGACGTTTCTCATCGCCGTCGTTCCGATCCTCGCCTATGTTCTTTTCCCCGCCGGCGGCAAGCTGCTGAAAAAGTTTCAACATCCCTTGGCGGAAAAGCTGCACGCGCTCGGCAGCGCGTACTGGAATCGCCCCGCGACGCTGGCCCAGGCGATCGTCTTATCGCTCGTCTTTCACGGGATACAAATAGGGATTCAAGTCCTTCTCGCCGACGCGCTCGACTTCGAGCTTTCGTGGAGTTATGCGTGCGTATTTTTTCCGCTGGTGGATATTCTCGCCATGCTGCCGGTCAGCGTGAGCGGTGTGGGACTGCGCGAAGGCGGCTATCTTTTTTTCTTGAGCCGCCTGGGTGTCGAGGGAGAAAAAGCCGTCGCCTGCAGCGTGCTGTCGCTGGCGATCCTGATCGCCAGCGGCCTCGCCGGCGGAATTGTTTTCGTGTTGCGCCGGCGGACCCATCAGTCCGTGTCCGTCTGATCTTCCTCCAGCGGCTCGGCGCTCGAGCTCGGGCATGGCGTTACCGGGACCTCCAGGACCCGGATGAGCACTGTGTCATTGCCCTCCCACGCGGCCAGCACGTCGGCCTTCACTCCTGATGCGCCGAGCGCAGAGCGCGGCACGAGAAAATAGTCTCCGGCGGCGGCGCACGCGAGCGGCTTTCGCAGGATATTCCGCTGCAAGCGGTAGGCGACGACGATCAGATCGGGGTTCCGCATTTCGCCGGCGGCGGACAAGACGCCGGTTTCCGGCACAGCGGCTGCTACCTGGCCCGCAAAAATGCCCGGCCTCTTGTTGGCCAGCTGGCGCTTCCATACCATGGGGTTGGGCAGCACGAGCGCGAGGTCCAAAAACGCGATCGAGAGCGCGGCCGGTCCCGGCGTGCGCAAGAGCCGCTGGAGGGTCGCTCGGAGGCGGACGAGCAGACCGAGCGCGGGGGCGTCCGACGCGGCGCCGGACCCCAGCGCCGTGAGCGCCCGCGCCGCCAACAGGGCGATCGCCGGATAGGCGGGCAAAAGGTAAACCGCGCGCTTGATCGTGGACAGGAAAACGATCGCGGCGATCGCAATCCACCAAGCGTGAAGAAAGCGTCCGCTCGAGTCCTGGCGATTTCCGCGCAGGCGCCGGATTAAGTCCCAGACGAGCGCGAGGTTCCATGGGAAGAATCGCGTCGCGATCCAGCCCAAAACCGCCAGTTTTGCTTGATGGCTTGAGAACCCGTGCGTGCCGAGAACCTGGTCCAAGTTCTCGCGCAGTATCTGCACCGCGAGGAATTTGCTCCCGCCGATGCGGTAGGCGAGAGCGTACCAGCCCAGATCGA
Source organism: Binatia bacterium (assembly GCA_041490745.1). Taxonomy (GTDB): domain Bacteria; phylum Desulfobacterota; class Binatia; order UBA9968; family UBA9968; genus JAJPJQ01. The sequence continues at coordinate 14,927 of JBGPTS010000005.1, forward strand.
TGAAGAGCGCGACCGCGACGAGCGGCCACGACCAGAATTTCCAAACGCAATCTAGCCGCTTCTCCACGACTAAAAAACCGAAGATCACCAACGCGGGAAACGCGATACCGGCCGGCCCTTTGGCGAGGACGGCCGCGGCAGCGGCAAGATAGCAGGCGGCTCGCGCGCCCGCGCGGCCGTCTCGCCACCAGAAAAAAAATCCGGCGATGGAGACCGTCACGCACGCGGCGAAAACCATATCCACGCGGGCCTCGGTTCCGGCGATCCAGAACTGATACATTCCGAGGAGCGCGCCGACAGCGAACCAACCCTGCTTGCGCCCTCCCAGCGCATTTCCCAGGAGGAACGTAGTGATGGCCATGATCTCGGCTGCAATCACCGACGGCAGTCGAACGGTGAAATCAGACAGGCCGAAAAGCGACGCCCACAGCGCGGCGATCCAGTGAAAAAGGGGCGGCTTGGACGGGACCCCTCCGTTCGGATTGGGCAAGATCCATTCCTGGTCGCGCACGATGTCTTGAATCACCAGCCCCTCGCGCGCTTCGCCGTGCTTCCAGATCGGTGGCTGCAGATAGGCGCAGATCACGAGCGCGGCCAGGATTGAGGCCAGTAAAAATCGGTCGATGGTTTTCTTTCGCCCCATGGCGTTCCAATACCATTTTCCGTCGTTGATGTCGTCCCTCGGCGCCGTCGTCATCGTTCCTTCGATCCGGATTCCTTAGCCGCTTTCTCTCTACCGGTTCGTAACCAGCATGACGCTGCCCGATTGCGCCAGCACGCGGGCGCCTTCCAGCTCCGAGAGCCGTTTTTCCTTGACGAACACCATCAACTTCCGGCGCGACCATTCCGCCGCGAACTCCTCCATCGTGAACAGGGCCTTGCCATGGCCCAGCGCAGCGGCGGGTTTTTTTTCCGCGAGATAGAAGCTTCCCATGATCTCCTCCGCGTCCGGGTCGGCGACGATCCAGATCGGCCCGCGGATCTGAAGATAGAAAGGCAGAGTCGGCAGGTGAGTTTCGTAGATAACGAGCTGATCGCCCTCGTTCAGCAGCGGCGCGGATATTAGGGCCAGCTTCTTGTAAGAGCGGGTCAAGGAAAATGGCTCGATGAGATAGTGGCCGAAGCCGAAGAACAGAAAAAAAGTCAGGCAGCAGAGCGGCAAGAGACGCGCTTCATGGCGCGCGAGAGTCGTCCACGCGGTCCACGGCAATACGACGAGCGCGAGCAGGGCGAGCGCGCCGACGCTCACCGTGGATAGCTCGGGCGCCGCGCTGCGGATCTGGACCGGCAGGATAGCCGGCCAAAAAATGCCGAGAAGCAGATAAAAACAAGCGAGCCCGAAAGCCTGCCAGGCAAAAGCCAGCGTCCGGGATTCCCAAACGCCGAGACCGTCCGCAAGCATCTTTCCCGCCAAGATGGCGAGCGCGGGAAAAATCGGCAGGAGATATTCGGCCATCTTCGAGCGCGACAAGCTGAAGAAAACAAACGGCACGACGATCCACGACAATAAAAAGAGCCCCAGGCCGTCGAGCGGCTTTTTCCACCGTCGCTTGATCACGCCCGGCAAAAGAAACGTCCAAGGAAGAAAGCCGATCGTGAGCACGCCGAAAAAATAATACCAAGGTTTCGTTCGATGGTAGTAAGACGTTAGGTAGCGCGTGAAATGTTCCTGGCCGAGAAAATAAGCGAGATAACCCGGGCTCCGCGCCTCGGCCGAGGCGTACCACGGCGCGACGATGAGCAAAAAAATGACCAGGCCCCAGCCGAGCTCCATCTCCCTTAGCGCGTCCCAGCGTCTTCGGGCGGTGATAGTGGCGGCGACGATCATGCCGGGAAAGACGGCGCCGATCGGGCCTTTGATCAGTGTAGCGCACGCGACGGCGGCGTACATCAAAAAATAGCCCGCCCGTTTTCTCGCCCGGCTCTCCGCCGCACTCGCGCGATAATAGGCGAAGAGCGCCAGCGTGATGAAAAAGGCCAGCGTCATGTCGAGGATCACGATGCGCGAGAAGGCGTAAAATTCGACGGAGGTGATCAAGACGAGACCGCTCCAGAGCGCCGCCCGCGCGCCGAAAAATCGCCGGGCGAAAAAAGCGGTCAAGAGAAAAATTCCCAGAGCCGCCGCCGCCGAAGGAAAACGCGCCGCGGCTTCCGAGACGCCGAAGAATTTGTAGCTCGCCGCCGTCAGCGCGTAGAAGAACACCGGCTTCTCCGGGCGCGGCAGGAAATTATAATACGGCGCGATCCAATCGCCGGTGACGAGAATCTCGCGGGCGACCTCGGCGTTCCGCCCTTCGTCGGGATCGAACAGCGCCGCGCCGCCAAGACGGTGAAAGAGCAAGAAGAGAGCGAGCAAGGCGAGCAACGCGGCGGCGACGCGCGCTTCGCCGAAACAAAACGCGCCGCCGCCGTGAGTTCCGCTCTGCGCTTCGCCGGACGTCATTCGTCCGTCCCTTCATCCTCCGGCTCGGCGTCGTCGTTCAGGCGAATCTCCGCGCCGGACGCGACCTCGACCAGAAAAAGCCGCTGCGTGCCGCCCCAGCCCGCATTCTCGCTCGCATCGATTTCGGTGAAACCTTCTTTGCCGCTGAGCGCCGCCCAGTCTTCTTCGGAGATCAGCATGAAAAACGGCGGCTGAATCTCCGGCGACGTCGTGCGGAAGCCGGCGAAATACAGGCGCGCATAGAGCTGAGCCGACTTGTTGCCGCCGCGGTAGAAGACGACCGGCGCGGCCGGCGGCATTTTGTCGCGCGCGCGTTCCATGAACGGCTTGAAGCTGTATCTCGCCGCCAGCGCGGGATGAAAAATATTTTGCACGAGCCAGAACACTACCACCATCGCCGCAGCAAGCCCGCCGAGGACGCGCCAGCGGTAATTTTTGAGCGTGGAGTGGACGAGCAGCAGGGCGGCGAGCGCGGACAAAACGGCGTAGAGCAGGATCGCCGGCCGATGGGAATCGATCGCGTCGGCGACGAGCGCCAAACCCTCGCGGTCTTTGGCGCGAAGTACTAACGACGCGGCCGCTTCGATCGGATGCCCGCCGAACACCTGCGCCGCAAGCGCGACGGCGCCGAGTCCCAAAAGCGCCGCCGCGGCGACGGCGGCGCTTTTTACCCAGCGCGTCGAATATTCGCCGTCGGAAAGTTTTTGCCACCACGCGCCGAAGAGCAGCGCTACGGCGGGATAGAGCGGCAGGATATAAACCGACCGCTTGCCGAGCGCGATCGAGAGCACGACGAAGACCGCGCCGAGCCAGACGAGCGGGTAAAGCCATTCCTCTTCAACGAGTCGCCGCCGCTGAAAAAGAAAAATCGCCAGCGCGGGAAAAAACAAACTCCACGGCGCCATGCCGGCGAAAAGAGCCGGAATGTAGTAAAAAACGTTGTGGGTGTGGCCGGCGCCGCCGAGCGGCGTGCCGACGATCTCGTGCACGATCTGGCGCAAAAAGAATTGTTCCCCGCCTTGTTGCCACGCCAGCAGATACCAGCTTCCGGCGACGACGAGGCCGAAGGGAATCGCGAGCGGAAGGTGGAGCCGCTTGATGAAGGCGAAATCGCGCCGGAGTCCGAGGAAGAGAAGCGCGGCGATTCCGGGAAGCGCCGCGCCGACCGGCCCTTTGGCCAGCGTAGCGAGGCCGGCGAAAAAGGCGAGCAGCAGACTCTTACCGCGGCCGCCGCCGGATTTGTAGAGAAAATAAAAATAAACAAACGCCGAGAGCATGAAAAACGTCAGCGTCATGTCAACGCGCGCGGTGGTCGCGGCGCGCCACCATTCGGGGCTCGTGGCGAGGACGAGCGCGGCGGCGACACCCGCGCCGACGCCCCAGAGCCGGACGGCCGCCGCGTAGGTCAGGAGAACGCCGAGCGTCGCCAGCAGCGCGGAAGGGAAGCGCACGGTGAATTCATTAAACGCACCGGTTGCGAGCGCGGTGGCCGCGACAAGCCAGTGAAACAGCGGCGGCTTGGATGGAATTTGCGCGCCGGCGCGGAGCGGCAGGATCCAATTTCCGTTGTGCCAGATCTCCCACGCGACCAGGCCCTCGCGGGGCTCGCCCTTTTCGTAGAATGGAATGTCGCCGAGGCCGGAGAAAAAAACCGCGCAACAAACGGCCAGGACCAAGGCGGCGCCGGCGAGAAGGGGGAGCAAGGGCCGCGTTTGTGCTGCGGGCTCTGTCATAAATCAGGCGAGAATCTTCCGACGGTTCGACGGAGCGGCGTCGGCCGGCGTCAGATGTCGATCGGAATCTTTTGCCCGCCGGCGCGAAGCGATCGCTCGGCGGCTTCCAATACCGCCAGCACCTTCAACGAAAATCCGCCGTCGGAAAGCGGCGCGCCGCCGCGCCGGATGCTGCCCAGAAAATCGTCCACCGCGACGGCCAGCGGCTCTTCGACGGCGACGCCTTCGAGCTTATGCTCGGCGAGAATTTTCGACGGGATGGTATTGGCGAGTTCCTGACTCGATGCGCCGCCGGCGCGCTCGCCGGTCGCGTATTCGTAAAGCGTCGCGGCGCGCTTGTCGAATTTGCCTTCGTAGGTGAGGAGCTTCTTGGCGCCGATGACGGTGAGCTTCGCCGTATTTTCCGGGTAGAGCCAGTTGTGGTAGATGAAGGCCGACGCGCCGTCGGACATCTCGACCGTCGCCATGTTGAGGTCCTCGACGTCGGGCTGCAGATAGCGATAGCCCTGGAGCGTCACGCTTGTCGGACGGCCCGGCAATAAATAGAGCAGAATCGATACGTCGTGCGGCGCCGAGTTCCACCAGACGTTGGAGTCGCGCTTGATCCGGCCGAGATTCAGCCGCTGCAAGAAAACGTGATGGACGGCTCCCATTTCGCCGCTGGCGATCATATCGTGCGCCATGCGGATAGCGCGGTCGTAAAGAAAAGTGTGATCGACGAAGAGGACGTTTTTTTTCGCCTGCGCCAGCTCAACCATCCGCTTGCCCTCGTCGAGGCGGAGCGCCAGCGGCTTTTCGATCCAGATGTGCTTACCGGCTTCGAGCGCTTTGCCGCCCAATGAAAAATGCGTCGCGGGCGGCGTGACGAGAACGACGGCGTCGATCTTGGAGTTCTTCAGCACATCGTCGTAGGACGCGGTCGTCGGCGTGCCGGGAAAGGCCTTCTCGATGTCGCGGCGCAGCCCCGCGTCGAGATCGCAAACGACATCGACCGAACAATCGGGCGCGGCGCGAAACTTGGGCAAAAGTTTTTTGCCCCAATAACCGGCGCCCACAAGCGCGACGGAGACCATTTTAATATTCACCTTCAGGGAGGAGGGGCGCCACCCGCCCTCCGAGTCCGCGCAATAGGGTAGCGGTAAATCCAACCCTTCGTAACCGGATGCGCGAACTCTCCGGGCGGGCGACACCCCTCCTCTGAAGGCTCGCGGTCAAAGCTTCGGGCCGGACGTTCAAGCCCCTCTTCCTTGCGCCCGTCGGTTTCACGACGACAGCCGTTGGCCGGTCGGAGATCCCGCGCATCCGATTACGGATGGCGGGATTTACCACCGCGCTATTGCGCGGGATCGGAGACTGGCCGGCGGCTGTCGTCATCGGTTAGCTGAACCTATTTAAATTCTTTCACCTTAAACGGCGGTCGCGTCTGCGCTTCGATAAAACGTTCGAGGCTCAGCGCATTCATATAAGCGGCGAGCGCGAGAGCGAGCGCCACGAGCGCCCACGGCGCAAAGCCGAGGATCGGCAAAAACGCCCCGGCGGCCGCCGCGATCCACTGAAATTTTCGGAACGCGCCGAGCCATCGGTCCGGGCCGCGGACGGCGAACGGCAAAACCAAAATATCGCGCATCACCTCGAACACGCGGCCGAGGCCGTAGTGCGACGCGCCCGCCTTGCGCTCGCGGTCGATGATCTCGACTTCGGAAAATTCCCGGGCCTTCACGCCGAACACGACTGGAGAAAAACGGTTGAGAAATCCCTTGGGCACGTATTTCCCGGCGATCACTTCGCGGCGGTAAGCTTTCAAGCCGCAGCCGCAATCATGCACCGGCACGCCGCTCACGATGCGGATTAGCGCGTTGGCGACCATCGAAGGCAGCCGCCGGTCCCAAAAACTCCCGACCCGCTGCTTGCGCCATCCCGAAACGACGCGATACCCGCGCGACAATCGCTCCAGGATGGCTGGAATGTACGCCGGATCGTTCTGATAGTCGCCGTCGATCGTGACGATCACTTCGCCCGCCGCTTTGGAGATGCCGGCGAACAGCGCCCAGTTCTCGCCCACGTTGGTCTCCAAATCGGCGTAATGAAAGCGGCCGTCGTCGGCCGCGATCTCTTGCATCACCGCAAGCGTCGCGTCGCTGCTGCAATCGTTGACAAAAATAATTTCATACGTCGCGCCGAGCCGGTCGAGCGCCGCGCGGATGGCTTCGTAGAGTACGCGCGCGTTGCCCGCTTCGTTGTGCATCGGCGCGACGACGGAGAGCCGAACAGGCTGCACGGAGCGTTCAATCCCTCACCGAGAAATATTCCCTGACCGCGGCGATGATATAGCGGACTTCTTCATCGGTAAGCTCGGCGAAGACCGGTAGCGCGACGTTCTCCCGCGCATAACGCTCCGCTTCGGGCAGCGAGTACGCCGGCAGCCCTTTGGCGCGCCACGAGTCGTGGTGATGCAGGCAGAGCGGGTAATAAATTCCGTTGCCGATGCCTTTGCCGTCGAGAAATTTCCGCAGCGGATCGCGCTCCGAGGTTTCGAGAGCGTATTGATGGAATACGCTCTCGCGGTCGGCAAACACCGGCGGCGTGCGCAGCGGCAAATCCTTGAACGATTCGTCGTAGCGCGCGGCGATCGCACGGCGGCGCGCGTTGTCGCGGTCGAGCGTCGGAAGCTTCACGCGCAAGAGCGCCGCCTGAAGCTCGTCGAGCCGGCTGTTCCAGCCGTAAATTTTGTGATTGTACTTTTCCGCCTGGCCGTGCACGCGCAAAAGCCGCACGGTCTCCGCGAGCCGGTCGTCGTTCACGAGCACGACGCCGCCGTCGCCGTAGCAGGCGAGATTCTTTACCGGCCCGAGGCTCATCGGCGTGATCGCGCCGAGGCCCGCGGCGCGCCGGCCTTTATACGTCGCGCCCTGCGCCTGCGAGGCGTCTTCCACCAGCGCGATCTTTTTTTCCGCCGCGATTTTTGCGAGTGGTTCCATGTCGCACGGCAGCCCCAGCATGTGGACCGCGATGATCGCGCGCGTCTTCGGCGTGATCGCCGCTTTCACGGAGTTCAAATCCGGGCCGTAATCGCCTTTGGCTTTTTCCACCAGCACGGGCAGGGCGCGGACGGCGAAGATCGGCTCGATCACCGGCGCGGGCGCGTGCGCCGGCAGGATCACCTCGTCGCCCGGCGAGATACCAAGCGCTTGCAGCGAAAGATAAATCGCGTCCGTGCCGGATGCCACGCCGATGGCGTGCTTGACGCCGCAATATGCGGCGAACTCGCGCTCGAATGCGCCGAGATTCGGACCGCCGAGCAGTCTCATCGACGACAGCGCTTCGTCCCACTTGGCGCGCAGCTCGCCCTCGATCGAGTTATACTTTCGGGTCAGGTCGAGCAACGGGATTTTCATGGGGCGTTTTCGACGTTCGTCAAATAAAATAATTCGCGGGTTACAGAGTGAAAGCGATAGTCCAGTTAGTACCTGAATTTTTCACAAATGACAAATGTGGAAAGGCGTGCTCGTGTCTCTTCGAAGCGATCCTTCGAAGGAGCGTGCTCGTGTTCGTCCCGGACCGCTTCAACTACGGGCGCGAGTAACGAGCACGATCACGGTCCTCGGCGCTTGCGCGGGAATACGAAACGCATTAGAAGTACCGTGAGCTCGCGAGCGAAAGGAGTTTGCCATGCGATTGGAAAACAAGGTGGCCATCGTCACCGGCGCGGGACGCAACATCGGCGAGGAGATCGCCCGCAGATTCGCCGCCGAAGGCGCGCGTGTCGCGGTCGTCGATCTCGACAGGGCGCGCGGGGAGAAAGTCGCGGGCGAGATCAACGCGATGCACAAAGACCGCGCGCTCGCCGTCGTCTGCGACGTGTCGTTGTCGGCGGACGTGGCGAAAATGGCGCAGGCGGTCGCGCAAAAATGGGGCGGCATCGATATTCTCGTCAACAACGCCGCCTGGACCGATCGAAAAAATATTCTCGATCTCACCGAAGAAGAGTGGGACAAGGTGATCGCCGTCACGCTGAAGAGCGTGTTTCTTTGCGTCAAGTCGGTCGCGCGGCTGATGATCGACGGCAAGCGCAAGGGGCGCATCATCAACATCGCTTCGACTTCGGGCTACGTCGGCCGCCCCGACGCGACCGCGTACACGGCGGCCAAGGGGGGGGTGTTGAACCTCACGCGCTCGCTGGCGGCGCAGCTCGCTCCGCATGACATCCGCGTCAATTCGGTCACGCCGAACCGCATCGGCTCGCCGGTGGGCCAGGACGTGGTGCCGGAAAATCGATTCGTCAAAAATCTCGTCGGGAGAAGGGGAGTTCCGGCCGATATCGCCGCGGCCGTGCTGTTTCTCTGTCTCGATGAATCCGACTTCATCACGGCGGCGGATCTGCTGGTCGACGGCGGCGCGCTGGCGACGATGGACTGATCGGAATCGGTTGCGAGTTCCAGGTTTCGCGTTCCGGGTCATCAATTCGGAACTTTAAACTCGAAACCCGAAACTGGAGCCAAGCTACTTGAACATCTCGCGGAACTTCTTGGTCCAGGCCTCGCGCTCGGCCGCCGCCGGCAATCTCATGGGGACGATCTGGTTGTCGGTCACTTCGCTCCGGAAGCGGTCGTCCACGTCGGGATGGAGCACATACTCGCCCAGGTTTGCGAGTATTTGCTGAGGCTCGGGGCCGAGAAAAAAGTCCGTGAACAGGCGCGCCGCGTTTGGATGCGGCGCGTTGCGCGCGACGGCGATAAAGCTCAGCGACGCGAGGTATTTGTCCATTCTCACGAAATCGATCGGTCCGGCGAACTGAAACTTGTCTTTAATGTAGCCGATGCTGACCGGAATCTCTCCGGAAGTGAGCGTGGGGATTTCTTCGCCGGGGTCGCGCGTCACGCGGGGTTTTTGCTTGGCCCACCCCTCGACCACGTCGAGCCACTTCGGTCCCAGGAGTTTCTCCAGGTTGAGAAAGAATTGCAGCGTCGGGGCGTGCAGCGCGGGATTGGGCAGGAGAAACCTTCTCTTCCATTTGGGATCGAGCAGATCGGCCCACTTTTTCGGCGCCTGATCGGCCGTCAGGCGGTGCGAGTTGAAGTTGATCCCGAAGGCGATCGCGCGCCACGGGGTCATCCGGCGCTCCGGGTGCAGCAAATTTCGGGGATACCCCTGCGCGCTGGGAGGCTCGAACGATTCGAGCAGGCCCTTCTTGTCGAGCGCCGACATGACGAGTTCGTTGCCGACTACGACGTCGAAGAGATTGTCGCCGGTCTTGGCATCGACCGCGCGGCGAATGATTTCATCGGCGCCGGCGCGCAAGTTGCTGACCCTAACGCCGGTGCTTTTCTCGAAAAGATCGCGTATCGGCTTGTACGCCTGCGCCGGGATGCTGCCGTAGAGTACGATCTCGACCTCTCTTTTCGCGCCGTCAAGCGTGGCGGGAGGCAAGGCGGCCGCCGCCGCGGCGGGCAGCGCGAGGGAGATCAAACTCAACAGGCCCATGCGAAACCGGTTCATGCTCGTTGAGTGTAACCGGCTGAACGGCAGCACTGCAAGAGAGCGTCAGCCGAAAGGATGAAGTGATCTTTCACTTCATCATTCTCATCCTTGACTTATCTCGACGCCGGCTTGTATTCTCCGAGGTGAAACTCAAGACGTTTTTTGTCACCCGGAGGAGTGTTCATGGCCAAGCCGAAGGTTTTTGTTTTTGCGCCCGCGGACCCGACGGGCGAGAGCTACAAGATACTCGAACGCGAGGGCTGTGATCTCACGATGGGGAAAGCCAACTGGGACACGCCGCAAGGCGACAGCGAGCAGGAAATAACGGAACTCGCGGCGGGGAGCGATGCGTTGGTGGGAACCTCGATCCGGAGCACGCCGATCACGCAGAAAATCATGCAAAGCTCGAAAAATCTCCGCATCGTCGCCAAATACACGATCGGCGTCGATGACGTGGAGGTCGATGCGGCGACCGAGCTCGGCATTCTCGTCACGCATTCGCCGACCGAATCGAACTGGGGCGGGGTCGCGGAAGGCGCGATCACGAACATGCTGGCGCTCTTGAAAAAAGTCCGGGAGCGGGACCGCTATCTGAAAGAAAATCCGCAGGCGTGGCGGAACTTGGATTATCAGGGCACGTACTTCGGTTCGCGCGCGAGCGACGGCTATCCGGGCATCACGCTCGGCATCATCGGCCTCGGCCGCATCGGCGGCCGCATCGCCAAGCTCATGCGTCCGTGGGAGATGAAGATTATCGCCTGCGATCCGTATGTCCCCGACTCGAAGTTCGCCGAGCTCGGCGTCAAGCGCGTGGATTTGCCGACGCTTCTCCGCGAGGCGGACATCGTCACACTCCACGTCGTGCTCACCAGGGAGACGCGCCACATGATCTCGGCGGCCGAACTCAACTTGATGAAGTCGGGCGCGATCCTCGTCAACACGTCGCGCGGCTACTGCGTGGACGAAAAGGCGCTGATCTCGGCGCTTGAAAAGAACCGCATCGCCGGCGCGGCGCTCGACGTGTTCGAGAACGAGCCGCTTGCGGCGGCGAGCCCGCTGAGAAAAATGGGCGACAAGGTGTTGATCTCGCCGCACATGGTCTCGTCCAACGTCGGCAGCGGTTTGAAGCCCGGCGTCGCTTGGGCCACGCGCTCGGTCGTCTCCGCCCTGCGCGGCGAAGTCCCGGACAACGTGTATAATAAGGAAGTAATCGCGCAGTGGCAGAGCCGGTTCGGCGGAAAGAGCGTGCTGTAAACGATGAAATCGAAAACGATGAAAGCGGGAAAAGTCCGGGATGGCGGGGGCTAGACTCGCCGCGGCTGTCGTTGTCGCGTTCGCGGCCGCGCTTGGCTCCGCTTGTGCCGCAACCGTCTCGATCAGCGTCGGCTATCCTCAATTGAACGGCGGGCAAACGCCGCTGTGGCTGATTTCGGATAATGGAATCGACCGGCAATTCGGCGTCGATATCAGGCCGGTTCTCATTCCCGGCGGAGCCCGGCTCACGCAAACGGTCGTTTCCGGCGACATTGACGTGGCGCTCACCGGCGGGGCGGCGGTCAATGCGATGCTGAGCGGCGCCGAGCTGATCTACGTCGGCATGCCCGTCCCCACTTTCGCCTTTTCGCTCTACGTCAGGCCGGACATCAAGGAAGTGGCCGATCTCCGCGGCAAGGTTCTGGCGGTGATCACCAAAGGCGCTTCGTCGGATCACGCGTCCATCGCGCTCCTCAGACGGTACAACATGAGCCAGGGAAAAGACGTCAAAGTGCTCTACTTCTCGCGCCAGGAAGACGCACTGGCCGCTTTGAACCAGGGGATCGTCGCGGCGGCGGTTCACTCCCCGCCGACGACTCTGATGGCGCGGCGGTTGGGTTTCAAAGAGCTGGTGAACATCGGGTCGCTGAAGATCCCTTATCCTTTCACCGGCATCGCAGTGCGCCGCTCGCTCATCCGGCAGAATCCGGACGCGATCAAAACGTTTCTCAAGGCCTACGTCGCCGGGCTCAAGATAGCGATCGAGCAGCCGGCCGCGTCGAGGCGGGCTCTCGGTCGTTATCTCGTCACGAAAGATCCCGAAATCATCGAGGAGGCCTACCGAGGTTTTTCTTCGCTTTTTCCCCGGATTCCCTACGTTACCGAAGACGCCATCCGCGCCGCGCTGTCGTTCACCGATCATCCGAAGGCGGCGGCCGCCGATCCCAGGGATTTTTTCGACAACCGCTTTCTGCAGGAGCTGGAGGCCGCCGGCGCCGCGAAATAGCGGACAAACGGGCGAAAGAAGCGCGGGTTTGTCGAGAAGGTGAAACCTTCGTAAAAAAGCGTTACTCTATCGATCATGAATTTCTGGCAGCGGATTCCCAGGCCGATCGTCGGCCTGTCGCCGATGGACGGCGTCACCGACGCCTCGTTCCGGTATATCGTCGCGAAGCACGGCGGCCCCGACGTGATCTTGACCGAGTTCGTCAACGTCGAGACCGCTTTGTACGCGCCGCACACGCTGCTGAGAGACCTGACATACTCTGAGATCGAGCGCCCCGTCGTGGCGCAAATCTACGGCCACACTCCGGAGCTGTTCTACAAGGTCGCGCACATCGTCGGCGCGCTCGGCTTCGACGGCCTCGACATCAACATGGGCTGTCCGGCAAAAAAGGTCGCGGCCAAAGGGAGCGGCGCGGCGCTGATTCTCGCTCCCGATCTCGCCCGCGCGATCATTCGCGTGGCGCGCGACGGCATCCGCGACTGGTCCGAGGGACAGACGCTGGAGGCGGTCGGCTTCGACGCGGCATTGGTCCGGCAGATCGCCGCCGCCAATCGCGCGAGAAGCGGCGCGGAGACGCCGCCACGCCGCGTTATCCCGGTCTCGGTCAAGACCCGGCTCGGCTACGACGATGTCGTCGTCGAGCGATGGATTCGGACGCTGCTGGAAGAAAAGCCGGCGGCGATATCGCTCCACGGCCGCACGCTGAAACAACAATATTCCGGCAGCGCCGACTGGACGGCGATCGCCCGCGCGGTCGAAGTCGCGAGGGATTCGGACACGCTGATTCTCGGCAACGGCGATCTCCGCGGCATGGACGACGTTTGTCGCCGCGCGCGCGAGACCGGAGTCGGAGGCGTGCTCGTCGGGCGCGCGGCGCAAGGCGACCCGTGGATTTTTCGCGCTAAAAATCAGGTCAAGCGCGTGCTGGCCTTGAACGCTGCCGCAACCATCGAGCGCGATGCCGTCACTTGGGAAGAGCGCTTTAGCGTCGCCCTGGAACACAGCCGCCATTTTGTCCGGCGCTCGGAACCTTCGGCCTTCGCCGCCATGCGCAAGCACCTGGCGTGGTATTGTAAGTCCATGCCGCGGGCGGCCGAGCTCAGACGTCGCCTTGTGCAGGTGAACGACCTCGACGACGTGACGGAATGCCTGCGGGCCTACGCCGCCGCGGCCGGCGCGCATTTTGACTTCAACAGCGCGTCTCGCGCGTTCGACGAGCGCCAATCGGCGGCGCCGCTTGCCGCGGCTTCTCATTGATGCGACTCATTCTCGCTTCCAGCTCGCCGCGGCGGCGCGAAATCCTCGCGCTGCTCGGTCTTCCTTTCGACGCGATCGCGCCGCAATTCGCCGAGTCGCCGTCGCCCGATCGCGCGGCGAATGACGAAGTCGTGGACTTTGCCGCCGGCAAGGCCGAGTCAGTGGCGCGCGAAAACGCCCGGAGCATCGTCGTCGGCGGCGACACGATGATTGTCATCGACGATAAGAAGATCGGCAAACCGGAGAGCGTCGCCGACGCAAACCGGATGCTGCGCGCCCTGGCGGGGAAGACGCACCGGATTTTCACCGGCGTTGCCATCATCGACGGCCTCGACGGTCCGGGATTGCGAATGGTGGCCGAAGTGACGGTCAAGATGCGCGCGTATTCGGAGTGGGAGATCGACGATTATCTCCGCACGGGCGAGTCGCTCGATAAAGCCGGCGCCTATTCTATTCAGGGGCGCGGGCGCAAGTTGATCGAATCGATCGACGGCGATTACCTCGCCGCGGTCGGCCTGCCGCTCCGCCCGATCGCCCGCTACTTGAAAAGCCGCGGCCTCGCCTTTCCTGTCGATGTCGAACGATTATATGCCGAGAAGTCCTTCATGAACTGGCGCAGTTTCTAAAGCCGAGCGCGCCGTCGCCGGCTCGGGCTTTACTCTTTTTCCGCGACTCGCTACTCTCTAGCGCCATGAACTATTTCGCCTACGGCTCGAACATGAATTGGGCGCAGATGAAAAAACGCTGCCCGTCGGCAAAGTTCGTCGCCGTCGCCTGCCTCGCCGGCCGCCGCTTGGCGATCACGCGGAAGTCGCGCCGCCGGCTTTGCGGCACGGCGGACGTCGTCCCGGACGCCCGAAGCGCGGTGTGGGGAATTCTTTACGAGATCGACGACCGCGATCTCGCGCGACTCGACGGCTTCGAGGACGGCTACGGCAGAGAACGAATGGCCGTTGTCGCCGCAGGCGACGGCGCTGCGCCGGTGGAAGCATGGGTCTATGTCGCCGAAAAAGAAGAGGCCCCGCCGCCGCCGAACGCGCTCTACATGAGTCTGATATTAGAAGGCGCGCGCGCCTGGAAGCTGCCGGAGGATTATGTCGAGATGCTGGCGCGGATCGAGGCGACGGAGGAGTGACGGATGCGGCGCGTATCGTACAAGGGCCACACGATCGAGCTCGACTCGCAGAAGCTCGAATCCGGCAAGTGGATCGCTCAGGCGATCGTGGTCATCAAGGAAACGGCGGTCGTCAAGCGGGTTCCCATTTTCGGCCGGCGCCAAATGAGTTTTGACGAACGGCGCGAGGCCGACGCCTATGCGATGGAGCTGGCGCGGTTATGGGTCGAGGGCAGAATCTGGGGCGCCAACGGGCATGGTTAGTGATCGGGAACAAGCCGAAGAAAAAAAATACACCCTTCGGGCGGTAAATCCAGGCCGACCCGGCACGAGGCCGAGAGCAAGAACGTTAGTCAAGCTTCGGCTGCGGACCGGGGACGATCCCCGCGATATCGGGGTCCTCGCCGTCGGCCCGCGGCTCAGCGTTCGACTTTTCTTCCTTCCGCTGCAGCCGGCGGAGCGCTTTTTCTTTCTGCTTGGTTTGGCGCGCCAATTCTTTCTGGCGCTTTTTGAATGTCTCGCTTGCCATAGCGACAGTCTAGCACGTCCGGCGGATAAGGCGAACGATGAAGGTTCGTTAGAGCTTGGGAATTCTTAAGGTCTTGCTGATCATGGCCGAGCCGCTCGCGAGATAGAGCAGCGACAGCGGGTGCCAGCCGAGCGATGCGATCTCCAAGACGCCGAGCGGGAGGCGGTCGTCGGTGCGATCGAAATGAAAACAGAAGCCGAGAAGCAGGACAAGCAGCAACGTGGAAGGAATCGGCGTTCCTTCAAAGTACTTTACCTTGCCCGCGTCGTCGGACAATTCGGCTGCGGTGACGTTGTAGCGCGCGAGGCGGCTGATTCCACAGACGACGAAGAATAGGAGGATCGTCACGTCGAGGCCGCCGCGCATGCCGAGCGCGTAAGCGAGCGCCGCGGGCGCGACGCCGAAGCTCACGACGTCCGCCAGCGAGTCGAGCTCTCCGCCGAAGGCCGAATGCGTGTGGCGCCGCCGGGCGACCCGCCCGTCGGCTACGTCCAGCACCAGCGCGAGCGGAAGGAGCCACAGCGCGACATAGACGCGCCAGCTTTCGGGATTGTGAAGGTAACTCATAAGAGCGAAAATCGCCCCGGTCCCGGCCGCGGCGTTTCCGAGCGTAAGCAGATCGGCGGCGTGATAGCCGCGCAGCATCGAAAAGCGCGCGGCGCGCTCCTTTGCATCTCGATCGTCCATCGTGGGCCTCCTTGTCGGCGCTTCTCTAAAATACCTCACCGCGGCGCGGCCGGAAAGGCGAAACCGTCGGCTTGGCTTGCACGGGCCGGTCGTTGTATCCTACACGGGCTATGAATCGTCGTGTGTCGCGGTTCGACAAGAAGAGGGCGCGGCGATGTTGAGACATTGGCTCCTTGGACTTGCGGTCCTCGCCCTTATCGTCGCGCTCGCGGTGCGTTTTTTCTTCGATTCGGCGCCGGAGAGCCCTCCTCCGAGAGTGGCCGCGCCGGAAATGATCGGCGATCTCGCCAAAGAGAAATCGAAACTCAAAGCCAAAGAAGCGGCGGACGATGACGACGAGGAAGATTCCGAATCGGATTCGGATAACGAAACACAGGAGGAGGAGAACGAAAACAACGTGGAGCCCTATCAGCGGAGGATGAACGAGTAGGTGAAAACGGAACCCTCAAACTCGCCGCCGAGACTGAAGCCGAATTATTTTTTCTTGACGCCGAGCCGTTGCGGCTTTATTGTCAAAAAACTTTTCTGACGAATTGGAGGAGCGGCGCAAATGGGTTTACGGTTGGTCCGGGGCATTCATCGAGAGCCCGAAAAACTCCAACAGAAAAAATCCCGGGCGGAATATCTGGCCGCATGCCTCGGCGAGGAGGCGAACGATCCGAAATTTTCGGACTGGGAGCGGGGCTTCATCGCGAGCGTGGCGCAGCAAGTGGCGCAAGGGCGGAAGCCGAGCGACAAGCAGGCGGAAATTCTCGAACGGCTGTGGGAGAAATAAGCGCGCGCGATCGGACGGCGCGTAACGCGCGCGGTTTTGTGAAGACGATGAACACGCTCGGTTGGAAGCGGGCGGTCAGGACGGCCGAAGGCGTCGTCGCCGACGGCAAGAAACTCGCCGGAGTGATCGAGGAAGCCGTCCGAAAGATGGAGGCGCACTCGGAGGCCCTAAAAGGGATTCTGGACGACTTGCAGTTGATCTTCCGCCTCGCGCGCGCCCGAGCGAAGGGCGAATATAAAAACGTATCGACCCAGACGTTGATTATTCTCGTCGGCGCGGTAGTCTATTTTCTCATGCCGTTCGATGCCATACCGGACTTCATTCCCGGCATCGGACTCATGGACGACGTCACGGTGATCGGCATGGCCCTCGGCGCGGCCAAAGCCGAAATCGATAAGTTCAAAGATTGGGAATCGAAGCGATAGGTGAGGCCTGAAATAGCGGGTCGCCGACACGCTGAACGGGATGCGCAGCGCCGGACAGGATCTTTAGTACGTTTAAAATGAAATCGATTTGCGGATTTGTTTTGGCGCTCTTGTTGCCGTTCGCGGCTCCGTCTCGAACGGACGCCCAAAGAACGTATCGCATCGGCGCCTTGGTGTCGGAAGAGCAGTTTGTTCCCGCCATCGACGGCTTCAAGAAGCGGATGACGGAGCTTGGGTATGTAGAAGGCAAGAACATCGTTTACGATCTTCGCAACGCGGGGGGAGACCAAAATAGCGCCGCGAAGATGGCGGAACTTCTGGTCCAGCAAAAGCCGGATATCATCGTGACTTCCTCGACCAGCGCGACGGTGCCGGTGGCGCAGGCGACCCGCGGTAGCGATCTTCCCGTGGTCTTTCTCAGCGCGGGGGACCCGCTCCGTCTGGTGAAGAGCTACGCCAGCTCGGGCAACAATCTGACCGGGATAAGCAGCTCTTCTTTCGACCTCACCGGGAAGCGCATCGAGCTGCTGAAGAAGCTCGCCCCGGCGATCAAGCGGGTCATCGTGATCGTCGATTCCGCCGGCATGAACTACGATCGGACGCTCAAGATCACGCAGGACGAATTGAAAAAGGCAGGTCTGCAACAAAGCGTTCTCGAAATGGAGGCGAGAAACGTCGAGGAGATAAGACAAAAAGTCCATCTGATCAAGCGGAGCGTGGGAGATGCGTTGCTCGTTCCGCCCGAAGCCACGATCGTCGCGGCGACCGAGTATATCGTTGAACAGGCCATAAAGGAAAAGCTGCCTCAGGTCGCTCCAAACCTGGAGACGGTGAAGCGAGGGTTGTTGGCGGCTTACGCGCCAAACTATTACGCGCTGGGTCAGCAAGGGGCATTGCTCGTCGACAAGATTCTCAAGGGGGCCAAGCCGACGGGCCTCCCGATCGAGCAGCCGGGCAAGCTCTACATGATGATCAACTTGAGAACTGCCAGGGCGATCGGCCTCAAAGTTTCCAAAGAGCTTCTCCTGCTCGCCGACGAAATTATCGAGTAGGCAAGAAACAAAAAGACAAAAGGCGAAAATTCGGGCGGCTCGGAGGCCGTATGGAAGTTTCCGACGCGCAAAAATTTCTGGCGGACAACCACCGCGGCGTGCTCGTGGCGCACAAGCGAGACGGCCGGCCGCAAATGACGCTGGTCACGCCCGCGATCGATACGGAAGGACGCGTGATCGTGCACTCGCGCGGCGACGCTTACAAAGTGAAAAACATCCGGCGCGACCCGCGCGTGTCGATGCTGGTCATGGGCGAGCAGTTCAGCGGCTCAAAGTACGTGCAGCTTCACGGCACGGCCGAGATCGTCGAGCAGCCGGAGGCGATGGATCTCTTGATCTACTGGCACCGGCAGGCGCGCGGGGAGCATCCGAATTGGAAAGAATTCCGCGACAAGATGCAAGAAGAAGATCAGGTCATCCTCCGCATCCGCATCGAAGCGGTCAACGCGAGCAGGCAAGAGAAGTAAAAAGTAAAAAGGCAAAAGTAAAAAAGCCGGAGGTGCGTTGCGAGAGCCGCGCCGGTTACAAAATTATTTTGCTTTCAAGGAGAATCTCATGATCATCGACATTCATAATCACATCGTCGCCGGCGGCGAGCTCGGCGCGTATCAGGCGGGTCTGATCGCCAGCGCCGGTTTTCACGGCAAGGGAAATGCGGGAGTCACCGAAGATTCGATCAAGCGCGCGCGCTGGCGCGGCCACAGCCATTCGGAAGTCCTGCAACAGGTCGGCACCGACTGGGCGTTCATCTCGCCGCGGCCTTACACCATGATGCATTCGATGAAGCCGGAAAAAATCGTTCACTGGTACTGCGAGGCGGTCAACGACACGATCGCGCTGCAAGTGAAGCTCGAGCCGAGCCGCTTTCGCGGCATCGGCGGCCTGCCGCAATGCGCCGGCGTCGGCCCGAAAAATACCTTCGACGAGCTCGACCGCTGCATCAAAGATTTGGGTTTCGTCGGCATCATGATCAATCCCGATCCCGGCGAAGGCGACGGGCAGACTCCGGGCATGGGCGACGAGCACTGGTATCCGCTGTATGAAAAGCTCGTCCAACTCGATATCCCCGCGCTGATTCACGCGGCGAGCTGCCGCAACCAGCGCGAATCGTTCCACAGCCACTTCATCACCGAGGAGGGGATCGCGATCATCTCGCTGCTCGGCTCGAAGGTCTTCGACGACTTCCCGAAGTTGAAGCTCATCATCTCGCACGGTGGCGGTCCGATTCCGTATCAGGTCGGACGCTGGCGCTCGCAGCTGCGCGGACCGAACGACACGGAGAATTTCGACGAGCGGCTGAAGAAACTCTATTTCGACACCGGCCTGTACAATGTCGAATCGCTCGACCTGCTCTTCAAAATCGTCGGACCCGAGCGCTGTCTGTTCGGCACCGAGCGGCCCGGCGCCGGCTCGAAAAAAGATCCGCGCACCGGGCGCTGGTACGACGACGTGCGACCCATGATAGAGAGCATTGCCTGGCTGAATTCGGAGCAGAAGGAAAAGATTTTCCACAAGAACGCGGAGAGCGTCTTCACGCGCTTCAAGTCATAAGGCGCGGGAAGGGCGAAGGTCGACGACGGGGTTAAGGATTTTCGTTTAACGCGACATTACGATGTTATACCGTCTCCTATGTGACAAGGCGGAGAACTCTCCGGATAAGGTTGCAATCGCCGGCGAGCGCCGCGCCGTTACCTTCAGGCAGTTGCTGGACGAAACCACCAGCGTCGCCCGGTTTCTCCAAGATGATCTCAAACTCAAAGCGGAAGAGCCTCTCGTTATCGGCGTGCCGGGCTCGCCCGAATTCTTTGCTCTGTGCTACGCCGCCGCGGCTATCGGAGCCACGGCCATTCCGGTGTCGCCGTCGGGAAAGGTTCCCGCCCGCATCAAAGAGTTGGGAGGTGCGGTGGCGGTGGGGCAGAGGGATTTTCTCCGGACGGTCGAAGCGGCCGGCATTGCTCTCAAAGGCGCGATCGTCTGGGATCGGGCAAAGGGCCTTCATATTCCCGAGCGGTCGACTCCTCTCCGGAGAAGGAGGCTGGTACGAAAGGAGATGGTCTTCGCCGCTCCGAGCTCCGGCACGACGGGAGAGCCGACGCTCAGTTTCCGCTCGGCCGAGCTATTGACCCACAGCCGGGGCATCAGTCCCACGGGTCACGAGGTCGCCTCCGACGATGTGATGCTGTGCACTCGCCTGTTTTCTCCCTCGACCGGCCTCTGGCCTCTGATAAGGGGCGGCAAGCTCGTAGTGCGCGAAAAGTTCGGGCGGTTCGCCCTCGCGGAAGCGGTCACCAAAGAAAGAGTCACCGTCCTCTATTCAAATCCGTTCTTTCTCGATTTATTGGCCTCCATTCCGGCTGACGATCCGGCTGATTTCTCCTCGCTCAGGCTCTGCATCTCCGGCGGCGCTCCGTTGCCCAGGGCCGTTTTCGACCGCTTCTATCAGCGCTTCGGCATCCGTATCCTGCAGGTCTACGCCGGAACTCAGATCTCTCCCGCCATCAGCTACAGCCGCCCTGGTTCCGTTCCGGAGGCGGCGGGCCATGTCTCAGGACGTTTTCCAATGGCTGTCGTCGATGAGAAAGGGCGGGTGTTGAAGCCGGGCAAGGTGGGAGAGATCGTGGTGGAGGTGAACCGGGTGAAAGAGAAATTTTTCAGATCGTTCTTACGACAGAACCCACACTGCCGGGGACGGTATCTTTACAGCGGGGATTTGGGCAAGGTTGACACCGAGGGAAATCTCTACGTGGTGGGAAGGAAAGGGCACTGGATCAAAGTGGGCGGCTTTCGCGTGGCTCCTGCGGAAGTAGAGGATGTCCTTCGATCGCATCCAAAAGTGCGCGAGGCGGTGGTCTTTCCCCTGAACCCCGGAGGACTCAAAGAGCTGGTCGGCGCGCTCGTCGTCCCGGCGGATGAGATCACACGGGAGGAGCTTTTTCGCCACTGCGCCGAAAGGCTTGAGTGGTTTAAATGCCCGCAAAAAATCGAGTTCCGGGAAACCTTGCCGCGCAATGCCGCCGGAAAGGTCATACCGTATCTCTTTTCAAGCTCCCGCCGCCCACCGGAGGGATCAGGCCCGTGAAGCGGCCGCCCCGTCGAAATGATCGGTGACACATTGCCGCCGTAACGCACGGGATCGAGCGCGCGCTATCGGATTCCCAACTCTCTCCGCGCCGCCTTGAGGAGCGTGAAGTCGGCTACCTGGGAAACGGGAATCTCACCCTTCATCCCCAAATCCTTCTTAGCCAGGTCGATCACCAGCTTCATGTCCGTATCCCGCGGCTCCCCGTTGGCGCTGAAAAGCGGCCAAACCGTCTGGTAGTATCTCTCCGCGTTTTCGCGCTCCATTTGCGCCCACTCCATGATCAACGGCACCGTCTGCGCTCTCTCTTCCCGAAGGAACCGGTTCGCGCGCAAAAATGCCTTGATCATGCCCTTAACCTCGTCAGGCCGGTCTTGGATTATCTTCACGGTGGTGCCGACGCCCATGAACGGAAATAGCGGCATGTCGGCGGCCTTGATTAGAATTTTGTACCCTTGCCGTTCCAGGGAAAGGCTGTCGAGTAAGGTGACCAACGCGGCTGCAACCCAGCCCTTCTCCAGCGCGGTTTTCCTGGCCACGGTGGATGCGATCGGCAGGAGGCGGACGTCGCGGTCGGGAACGAGACCCGAGCCCTCAAGAATCAAACGGGTGACCACGTCGGAGGCCGCTCCGATCGTGTTGACCGCCATGCTTTTGCCGTTCAGTTGCTCGATGCGCGTGATTTCCGGGCGACTTACGAGATCGTAATCCGGACGTTCCATGATGAGCAGGACCAGTCGCACCGGCAACCCCCTCATCGCGGCGCGAGCGACGGCGCTGAATAGAATCGCGTAGTCGATGTCCGCCGCCAACATACCGGCGATCGAAATATTGCTCGCACGGACCACAACGCGCTCGAGATCCAGCCCTTCGGATTTGAAGAAGCCTTTCTTATCGGCGATATGGGCGCTGAGAAAATTGGCCCCGCCGGTGGTTTGAGAAAGATAGATCTTCTTCCCCTCCGCCCAGCCGGATGCGGCGGGAAACAACCAAACCGAGAAGAGCAGGCCGACACCGGCGATCAAACTTTTAAAATTCATGTTTTGAGTGGAGTTAAAACCCGATGAACCTCTAATGTGCTACAGAAGGGACCCGGTTGCAATCGCCATCACCAGCGGCTCTTGGCAAAGCTCGTCGTAGCTTCTCGGCCGTACGCTGCTCCTCACGGCGAGGAGCGCGGCTATGCTTTTTTTGCGTTTCTCTGCGCCTCGATCGCCTCGCTCAAGCACTGAAAAGAGCGCGCCCGCGCTCGTCGGATCGAATGAATAATAATTCCGCAGGGGGGGGTAGACAGAGGGCGCCGAATAGCATATGGTTAAGTTCCTACTTCAGTATAAGGCCTTCTGAAAGAGGAATACAAAAAATCGAAGGCCTAAACAGTCTCTCCTTGAGAAACGATACCTAAAGGAAAATCCGGCCAGAGCGTGGTTTCCAGCATTAAGTTCCCCATGTTCTTCTCCGATCGGTAGTTAGCTTCCAGGCGACAGACATCAACATCTCACATAGGAGGAGAATATGGGTAATAAATTGTACGTTGGCGGTTTGCCATTTTCGGTTACGGAAGGGCGACTGCAGGAAGTCTTCGAGGCGCACGGGACGGTTCAATCCGCCCACGTGATCTCGGATAAATTCACCGGCCAATCGCGGGGCTTCGGCTTCGTCGAGATGAGTTCCGGCGGAGAAGCCCAAAAGGCGATCGACGCACTGAACGGTACGCAGCTCGACGGCCGCACGCTCGTCGTCAATGAGGCCAAGCCGCAAGAGCGGCGCGACGGCGGCGGCAGCCGCAACGGCGGCACGCAGCGCTGGTAGTTTTCTCTCTCTGAGAAAACCAAAAGGGGCGCCCGGCCGGGTCGCCCCTTTTTTTATGCCGGGGCTCCGACCGATGGCGTCCTCGCAAATCCGGGTTTGCCGCGGGCCGAATCAACGGATAAACTGAAATCGGTGAACGGCAAAAATAAGAAGAATTCCGGCGGCAAGCCGCTCGCCGGCGCGGCCGCGCCGGCTAAAGGCGACAAGCGCAAGATTTTATTGCTCGACGGCCATTCGCTCGCCTACCGCGCCTTTTTCGCTCTGCCCGACACGCTCGTCACTTCGTCCGGACAGGTCACGAACGCGGTTTATGGATTTACCGCGATGCTGATCAAGCTCTTCGCCGACGAGCGGCCCGATGCCGTCGTCGTCTGTTTCGACAAAGGCGCGCCGCAGTTTCGCCTCGACCGCTACGCGGCATACAAAGCCGGGCGGGCCGAGACGCCGGACAAATTTCGCCAGCAGCTTCCGTTGATTCGGGAAGTGCTCTCGAGCCTGAAGATTCCCATGTTCGAGCTTGCCGGCTACGAAGCCGACGACCTCCTCGCCACGCTGGCCAAACAATTAGGCGCGGAGCGTCGCGAGATCGTGATCGTCACGGGCGACCGCGACATTCTCCAACTCGTCCGCGACGGCGTCTCGGTCGTCATGACGCGGCGCGGAATCTCCGACGTGATCCGCTACGACGTGCCGACGGTCGTGGAGCGCTACGGCGTCGCGCCGGAAAAATGGATCGACTTCGTCGCCCTGAAGGGCGAAACGTCGGACAATCTGCCGGGAATCCCCGGCGTCGGCGATAAAACCGCCGCGCAGCTGATCGTCAAGTACGGCGACATCGAAGAAGTCATCGCGCACGCCGACGAGCTCACGCCCAAACTTCGCGACGCGGTCAAGGCGCACGCCGAGCAGGTGCGCATCAACAAAGAGCTCGGCCGCCTGCTCGACGACGTGCCGCTCGATCTCGATCCGACCCAAATCGCCCTACAGCCGTGGGACGAAGAAGAGGTGCGGAAGCTCTTCACGTCGCTGGAGTTCCGCACGCTCCACGAGCGCTTGAAAGCGCTGAACGTCCACGCCGCGCCCGCCGCCGCGCCCTCGCTGGAACTCAATTCGGTCTCGGATTTGATCTCGGCAGCCGAGCTTCGCGGCGCCGAGACTCTCGCGCTCGCGGAGAACGGCGAATGGCTTGCGGTCTCGGACCGGCCCGGCGCCGCACGCGTTTTGCCGTTCGCGGACGCGGTCGGCCGTCTCGCCGCTTGTCTGGCAAATTCACAGCAAAAGAAGATCGCCCACGACGCCAAGCCGCTTTACCGGGCCGCGCTCGGTGCCGGCGTCGAGATCGGCGGATTCTACGAAGACACGAAGATCGCGGCCTATCTCCTCGACCCCGGAGCGAGCGGCGGTTACACGGTGAGAGATACGGCGGCGCGTTATCTCGGCGTCACGCTCGACGAGGAGAAGGCCGAGCTCAGGGCCGGAGAGCAGGCGAGCCTCGCTTTCGGGGGCGACGGCAAGCGTCGCGCCGCGCGCGAGGCGGTCGCGGTTCGTGCCCTGGCGCCCGTCCTGGAGGAGCAGCTCCGCAGTCAAGGCGTCTGGGAGCTCGCGACGACGCTGGAATTTCCGCTGGTCGAGGTTCTCGCGCGCATGGAGCATCACGGAATTCTTATCGATCGCAAGTATCTGGAGAAGCTGAACGCCGACTTCGGCGAAAAAACGGCCGCGCTCGAGCGCGCGATCCAGGAGCTTGCGGGAGAGAATTTCAACGTGAATTCACCCGCGCAGCTGCAGCGCATCCTGTTCGATAAACTGAGCCTGCCGAAGACAAGAAAAATCAAGACCGGCTACTCGACGGACGCCGCCGAGTTGGAGAAATTGGCCGGGGCGCATCCGATCGTCGCGTCGCTTTGCGAATACCGCGAGGTGTCGAAGCTGAAAAACGGATTTACCGAGATGCTTTTGGGGCTGATCGATCCCAAGACCGGCCGCATCCACACGACCTACGAGCAGGCCACCGCAGCGACCGGGCGGCTCTCATCCACCGCGCCGAACCTGCAAAACATTCCGATCCGCGGCGAGATGGGGCGGCTGATTCGCCGCGCATTCGTCGCGCCGCCCGGCCACGTGCTCTTATCGGCGGATTATTCGCAGATCGAGCTCCGCGTGCTGGCGCATCTTTCCGGCGACGAAACTTTTTGCCGAGCGTTTGCCGAGGGGCACGATTTTCACGCCACGATCGCGGCCGAAGTCTATGGCGTCGCGCCGGCCGGCGTTACGACCGAGATGCGCAGCCGGGCGAAGCAATTCTCCTACGGCATCGCCTACGGCATGTCGGCCTACGGCGTCTCGCAGCGGCTCGGCGTCGAGATGGACGAGGCGGCGAGCTTCATCGAGGCCTACTATGCCCAGTTTCCCAAGGTGAAGGAATTTCTCGCGGCGCAAGTGGAGCGGGCAAAGATCGACGGCTTCACGACAACTATGTTCGGCCGCCGCCGTTATCTCCCGGAGCTTCAGTCGGAGAATTTCCGCCTGCGTTCGCTCGGCGAGCGCATGGCGCTCAACACGCCGATTCAAGGCAGCGCCGCGGACATCATCAAGAAGGCGATGATCGGCGTAGAAGCGGCGCTCGGCCAAGAGCCGCCGGCCAAAATGCTCCTCACCGTGCACGACGAGCTCGTGTTCGAAGTGCCCGAGGCCAACCTCTCGCGCGCGCGCGCCCTGATCGAAAGAGCCATGACCCAGGCCGCGGCGCTCCGCTGCGGTCTCGCCGTGGACATGCACACGGGCGCCACCTGGGCCGACGCCCACGCCTGAGGAGCGATCCCTCGCCGGCAACAAAATCCCGCAACAAATTCTCCGGCGCGTTTTTAAAGGCGCCGAAAAAAGTCCTTGCATCTCGTTTCGGGATGACTTACTTATGGGGCCGATTTGACATAGGCGATTCGCCTGTCGCGGCCATCGCTGTGTCGCGGCGCGTATTCCAGCGAGGGCAAAGATCGGCCCTGGAAGCGAGAGTCGTATGCGTATCGCAACGTTCAACGCGGAAAATCTTTTCAGCCGGCCGGTGGCGATGAACCAATCAGACAACGCAATCGGGCAGCCGGTGCTTGACGACTTTCATCAGCTCAACAGCCTGTTGAAGGAAACCGTCTACACCGCGAATATCAAAACGCAGATCGAAACGTTGGTGGACAAGTACAAACTGCTCGACCGCCAGGCCGCGCACGACCAGATGATTTTGCGGGAAGTGCGCGGCCATCTGTGGCAGCAGCACCAGGACGGATCGCGCACCTGGATTGCAAGCGGCGCGAACGATTTTCTCGGCTGGGCCGAGCTCGTGCGCGAGGCGATCGACGATCGCGCCATCCAGAACACCGCGCGCGTCATCGCCGAAGTCTCGGCGGACATTCAGGTCCTGGTCGAGATCGAGGACCGCATCACGCTGCAGCGCTTTCATGACGACGTCTTGACCCCCGAGCTGAAGCAGCACCATAAAAAACCTTACCGGCACGTGCTCCTGATGGACGGCAACGATCCGCGCGGCATCGACGTCGGGCTTTTGTCGCGCGTGCCCGTCACCGGCATGAAGACTCACATCGAGCTGCGCAACGGCGCCGGGCATCCGCTTTTTCCGCGCGACTCTGCCGAATTTCACTTCCAGCTCGCGCCCGGCCCGGAATTGATTCTTTTCGCCAATCATTTTTCCAGCCAGGGATCGGATAAAACAGGCAAGCGCCGAAGAGAGCAGGCCGCGAAGGTGCGCGAGCTTGCCGGCGAAGCGCTGAAAGTCACGCCGAACGTGATCGTCGCGGGCGATTTGAACGAGCCGCCGGAGAAGGGCAATCTGGCGGCGCTCCTGGACTACACCAAGCTCAAGGACGCCATGGCGATGAGCGCGTATCCCGAAAAGGATACCTTCCCCGGAACATTTCACACCGGGTCCAAGGGGAACAAGCTCGATTACTTATTCCTGTCGAAGCCGTTGCAGCAAAAAATCCAGGCCGTCGGCGTCGAGCGGCGCGGTTACAAATCGACCAAATGGATACCGTTCGACACGGTCGTCGATGAGCGCAGCCAGGCGTCGGATCATCATTGCGTGTGGGCCGACATCAACCTGTAGAAAAGTTCACGGAGTCGGATCATGAAGC
This sequence comes from Binatia bacterium, assembly GCA_041490745.1. GTDB lineage: Bacteria > Desulfobacterota > Binatia > UBA9968 > UBA9968 > JAJPJQ01. The sequence goes on from JBGPTS010000005.1 coordinate 41,716, forward strand.
GCGAGATTCCCTACGACGCCAGACGAAGCTCTCTCTATACGCCCGAGGTCGGCCGGACGATTTTCAAGCCGGGGTCGCGGCCCTCGGATGGGCTGCTCTCGGCCGAAGCGGCGCGGCTCGTTTACAAAAAATTCGAGCGCGAGCAAAGCGCCGCCACTGAAGTGCGCGAGGCCTTGGGCCTTGCGGGATTCGAGGCGGTCGAATTTTTTAACAGCTTGGGATCGCAGGCGCTGGCTTCAAGAAACGAACGGACCTCGGCGGTGATCGTCGCCTTTCGCGGCACGGAGCAAGACCCGACCGATATCGCCACCGATCTGCACGCGTGGCTCGTGCCGTGGGACAAAAGCGGCCGCGTTCACGAAGGATTCCGCGACGCGTTTCGGACCCTCTGGCCGAAAATCGACTCCTGGCTGAATAAACATTCCGGCGCGCTGATTTTCACGGGCCACAGCCTCGGCGCGGCCCTGGCCACGTTGGCCGCCGCCATGAGGCCCACCGGCAAGCTCGTGACCTTCGGGTCACCGCGCGTCGGCGACGGAGATTTTGTCGCAATGCTCCGCGGCTTAGAAGTCGTGCGCTACGTCGATTGCTGCGACATCGTCAGCGAGGTGCCGCCGGAGGCGTTGGGTTATGTTCACACGGAAGGGCGGCGTTACATCGACCGGACGGGCGTCGTTCACGGGAGCGCGTCCGACTCCTTTATCGTGGAAGACCAACTGAAGGCGCGCGCCGAGTACGTTCTGGAATACGCCTGGCGTCTCGGCAACGTCGCCGTGCGCGACTTGGCGGACCACGCGCCGGTGAATTACGTCGGTGCTGTGCAGGCGGCGGAAAAAAAGTGATGCCGGTTGCTTAGGGCTTGATGTCTTGCAGAAACCAATCCGTCGGGATTTCTTTTCCCAGCCCTTTTTCTTTGCACGCGCGGTAGGCCGAGTAACCCATGGCGGCGAACTGGACGCCGGTGCCGACGTTGTTTAGGAAAAAAGTGATCTGCTTGTCGTTCGTGCGACCGGGCACCTTTCCGACGAGAAGATCCTGAATCTCGGGATAGCGGCTCCAGTCTCTTGCTTTTTCCCGGCGCAATCCGGGTAAATCTCCAACGGTCCCCGGCGGCTGACAGTGTAGGTAGCCGGCGAAATGGGAATGAATCGACACGATGTCGCTTTTTTCCAGAGCCGCTTCGTCCATCTCGAATTCGCGTATCGAGTTGTAGTGCATTCCGGGCTGAAGCCACTTCGCGCTGATCACCGGACGCGATGAGTTGGTTGCGGTGCAGACGATGTCGCAGTCGGTGACGGCCGTTTCCGCGCTCTCGACGGCCTCGGCCGGAATCTCGGTCTCTCTTTCCATTTGCGCCGCGAATGCCTTTCGATGCTCCGCATTCGGGCTGAAAATTTTCACCCGCTTGATCGGCCGCACCGCGGTCATGAAGCGAAAGTGCGCGCGCGCCTGTCCGCCCGAGCCGATCAGGGCCAGGACTTTCGAATCTTCACGGGCGAGAGCTTTGGCTCCGAGCGCGCTCGTGATTCCGACGCGAGTCTGCTGAAGGAAACCATCCGGCATGATCGCGAGAAGCTCGCCGGTCTCGACGCTGAACAATTGAATCAGGCCGACATACTGACCGTTGCCTGCAAGAGGAAGCTTTTCCAGACGCGCGGTGTTATTGACGGGCTTCTCGCACAGGATGTCCGAAGTGATGCGCAACGCGAGCACGCCTAATTTCTTCACGCCGCCGTTGACCGATTTGAAGCTGTAACTCGTCTGGGCCATGGAGTGTGGCAGATACGTCTGGCTGACCGGGCAATTCACCGCCCGGCTCGCGGCGAGCTCGCGGTAGGTTTCTTCCATGACGGCCAGAGCGTCGGTGATCGTCAGGGCGTTTTGAATCTCGTCGTTGTTCAGAATCAGCGTCATGACACCTCTGTTATCTCAAGCCGCGAAGGATGTCCACCTTGGGTTGACGGCGAATCTTCGGTTCGATAGGCTCGAAAAAAATCTTCGAGGAGGACCGATGATCACCGTCGAAGGAGAAAAAATCGAAGTCATCGACGCGCACTCGCACATGGGAGCGAGGAAGAAACTCGCGATCCACCAGATTCCGCCGATCATGAAATTCATGGCCGAAGATATGCTCGGCTCGATGGACGACGCCGGCGTGGACGGGGTCGTCACGTTCGCGATCGGGATCGGCGAGCCGTCGGATTACAGAGAGACCAACCAGTACATCGCCGACTCGATGAAAAAACACGCGGGGCGCATTCACGGCTTCATGCGCCTGAGTCCCGGCTTGGGCGCGAAGGATACGCTCCAGGTGCTGGAAGAAGGCGTCAAGCTCGGCCTCAA
>JBGPTS010000006.1:0-43956 GCA_041490745.1 Binatia bacterium
AGTCGGCTCGAACAACACGGTCATGAGTGTGCTATTGCTGCTCCGGTTTGGCACGAACTCCACTATGGTTGTCGTCGACTTCCCCGGGGCAAACGCCGCACGGCTCTAGAGACTTATCTTCATGATATCGTGCAGGTATCATTTCCGATCCTACCCTACGACGAAGTCGCCGCCACGTGGCACGCTCATGAAAGAGCGCGTCTCGAGAATCTGGGACGGCCGGCACCGTACGTGGACGGCCAAATCGCTTCGATCGCTCACGTGAACGGCCTTGTGCTCGTTACCGTCAACGCCAAAGATTTTGCCCGCTTTAGAGAACTCGAAGTCGAGAACTGGTCCAAGTGACAATCCTGGCGGTTGATTGTGGCTTGAAAAATAAGGGGGTGGGTATCGGTGACGTAGATCACTTCAGGCCGGCGACAAGCTTCTCAAGCGACTGCTCTCTTTCTTGTCGCAGCTCCTTGAGCGCTTGATCCAGGTCTCCGGCGAGCTTCATGCTGCCTTTCAGCTTGAAGGGGGTCTGCCTCGCCGTGCGCCGGTAATGCGCAAGTTCTTCCTCGACTCTGCCATGCCAGTCTGGATCGACCAGGATCGCCTTGACTCTCGATCTTTGCGCTATAGCGACAGGACCTTTCCCTTTGTCGACCGCCGCGACCAACGTGCTGAGCTTGGCTCGCGCTTGGCTTAATGAAAGTTGCTTCATTTGAAGGTTCCTCCGGCTTGTACATCTATCTGTACAACATGACGCGGCTCTACGCAATCGGCGGAAGGCCGGAGTCTGCTTTCAGCTCCATCTCGGATTGATGATAATCATCGCCAGGAAGAACAAACCGGCAAGTACCCCTGGTACGACCAGGATCAGTAGAAAGGAAATTGCCAAACGCGTGCGACCTGAGCGTTGGAGCGCGAGGCTGCCCGAGAGCACGCCTGCCAGCGTGCTGAGTGTGCCGAGCCAAAGCCGCATGTTGAACGACGAAACCGAGCCATCGCCCAAGCCGACGACGAAGAAGTAGACGAATACACACGCAATGAGCGCGTCGATACCCCAGAGGACCTTGAACGTCATGTGAGGCGCTTCCCTAAACCGTTTACGACCTAACGATATGCCGTTGAGCCGTTGCTAAAAATCGGTTTATCCATCACTAAACCTCATCGTCGACTCCAGCGGCGGGTTAGGCGACGCGGCCCGAACTACACTGCATCGGAAACAGCTCGTTTGTTGTGGTTGGCGGGTGGCAGCTCACAGTAATCGTCAAAGTACGCGCGAAGAAGCCGTGCTTCGATTGATTCTGGGTCATCCTCTTCGACAAACGTACATTCAAGTAAGAATTCCTGTCCGTCGAACAAGGCCTCAATTTTCTCGCGAACGACTTCGTCGGCGCCTCGAGTGTTGAACAACCGACCGGGTCCGCCATTGCCGGGACCAACGCCCTGCTTGCCACCCCGCTTCCCGCCGCCAGATTGACCAATGTAGAGAACGTCGGACGAACCTCTGACTCTTGGCAGGGGCGTTGGAGATCGAACGATGTAGACCCCGTGTTTACACGGAATCACAGGCGACGCCCTTTTAAGTGAATTGAAGTCTCCTGCGCGGTATCGCCAACGAGTCCACTGGTATTTGCTCCACTCCCGATCAAACCGGCTCTGGTCCATAAGAAAATCAGACAATACAGCTGCCGAACGCTGGCGGTGTGCGGCCGCGGCGAGCGCAAGCGAGCCAGCGTCCCGCTCGACTGCCTTGTTAGACCTCGTCCTCAGGTGCATACGCTTCCCTCAGCCGGATGCTACCTCTAATTGCGTCGAAGTAGCCACAAGCGTAGAAGGCAGCGGAGCGAAAGCGATCGACCGGCGTCTTGAACCGGTCAGTGTAGCCAGGGCCGAGCTTCTCGACCACTGACCCGAGAAGCTCGTCCAGGTCGCCGGGATCGAGGTGATGAGCCATCCGGTTTCGCACTTCATTCAGGCGTGCAACAAAGCCCCATGCAGGCTCATCGAGTCTCCCGACAATCGCACGGCATAAGCAAAGCACTTGATGGAACGACAGTCTCGCGGCAGGCAGCTCGTCAGGTGACCGCGAAACCCTAGCCAGGATTTCGCGAAGACGCTCCTCAACCAGGAGGTGAGCCCTTAGGATCAGGAGCGTGGCGTCATCCGTTTGCTCGAGATGATGTTTGATCGTATCCAGCGGATCCATGTTTCCAGTAGGTTAACGTCCGTGATGACGCGCACGAGCAAACGCGCACAGCACCGCTTGCCAAGTGTCGCTGCCAATCGCGCTGTTAGAACGCACACTACTTAATTCCGGAATACGGGGTCGGGTTGAGCTAGCCCAGGCTGTCCCCTCGACCGCCATGTTATGACTGCTAAACGGAGCCAACAGCGCAACCTTTGAGAAATTGCTCCAGCGGTTCATTGCTGTAGCCACTGCTGAAACTAAGCTGTGCATACGCGGCGTAGCGAGCGTATTTTGCATATTTCGCGTATTTGGCATACTTGGCTGGCTGTGCGTAGACAGCGTATGGACATTCCTCCGCAATAGAACCTACACGCTGTCCGTGTAAGTCATACAACACTCCACCCGAGAACCACCCCATGTGCTTGCCGTTCCATCCGTAGATGTTGTCTCCATCGATGTAGGCAACTGCGTGGCCACTCCAGAGATAGATACTGTTTTCGCCATCATCCGCGATGTACGCAACCGGGTGACCTTTTCTGTCGTAAAGCGTCACTTCCATGGATGGTTCCTCAATAGGGCATAACGCTCCCGCTCAGCCGCGTACGCTATAAACTCCCTGAGGCGCGCGGCGGCTGAAGCGCATGCTAGGTGTCGCAGCATTGCTGATACAGTCTAGAGCCCGAAGTTGCTCCGCAGCTTCTTTAATTTTTCAGAAGCGCTTTTCGTTTCCCACTCGGCTTTTTGCCGATCCGTGTGTTCTTTAAGGAGGTGGTGGAGCTTCACGATGTCTTCGGTCCATTCGCCCGGAATGTAGGCGGTAATTTCGTGGAATTTGAACGTGGACAGGTATTCGTCCTGGTCGACAAAGCCTGAAATGGAGAACAGGAGCTTTCGGTTTGCGTTGTATAAAAAATAATACCGAGATGTGCAACCCTCTCCATCTGGGAAGTCGATATACCGTTCGCTTTCCCCGAGGGCATATTCGTATCCCTTGAATAAAAATGCGACCCCCTCCACCTTGTCGATCAAAGCTTTTCTGGGATTTTCGATTTCCGCGAGACACCTTTCTGGGAACTTTTCTTTCCAGCCGGGGTAATGCTGTATGTTCTCAAAGACGAACTCCACAATGCCAGGCAGGCCCAGTGAATTCGCGGCATCCCTCCGCTTCTGGACTTCACGCTCAATCTCATCGTCACTCAAATCGTCTGCCATGTAGGTCCTCTTCTCTGGAGCTGGTTGTGATAACTTACGTTTCGGCTGAGAGGCGCGGCTTGCTCTTCCGCCGCATCCCTCTCCAGCCATTTATTAGGCCGGGTGCCCGTCGCCTTGTAGTATTCGACCGACGTCAGTAGCTACTCGACGCATCACTTCTTTCGCCGAACGCCAAATTTCAGCGGGAGAGACCCCCACATCTCGATCGATATTCGCCGAGACGCAGCCTATAAATGATTCCTCGGGCTTGATTGGAACAGCGAAAATGGCCTTGAAAGGCGTAGTCGTTTGACGGAAGTCGTGAAGAGACATGCCGAAACGAAGCTCGGCCGGTAACTTCTGCCATTCTGCTTCTGAATTAGCCGAATATCGGAGGTCCGTCAGATCGAGCACTATATCCTGCTCAGTCGCCCAACAGACACCGACTGCGCCATCGCCTCGCGGCCAAACTCTTAATGGCGATGTCGGAGAGTGACTCAGCCGACCACGGACAAAACGCTTCAAGACTTCCTGGGAGTCGATTGTCTGTACATTCCAGGCGTGCATTCCGATGTCTCGCACAGGGATTCCTGAGCGATCAGCGATTTCGGCTATGGCAAAGTAGAATATCTCTTGAATGTGCCCTTTCCGAGTGTCGGTCTTCCAGGCCGCTAGTCTTTGAGTATTACGCGCAATCGCGTCTTGCAGTTTCTTGTGCGCCGGATGGTCGTGGGGAAGAGGGGGTGGAGTCAATACTAGGCTCTTTCCTATGGTGCGAAGCAAGTGGTATGGCTCGGTCTCTAAATCGATCGCGTTGAAATCGACGTAGGGACGAGGAATATTTGCGACTGTCAGGCCTGAATAATGAACGGGAATCACGAGCCGATCCGTCACCCAAGCTGCCCCGCCCTCGAGATTGACCCAGTGCCGTTTCAAGGACTCCGGGCTAAGCATCAGGACTACAACGTCAGTCTTACTGAGTTCCTCTTTTACGCGCGCAATCCAATCCTCACCAGCGTCCAATTGGAACCGATCGGAGGATAGGAAACACTGAACGGTTCCGGCAAGGCTGTCGCGAAGCTGTTCATAGATCAGCTCTTGGAGAGCAAGGGCCAATCCTTTCTCTTCGTGAATGTGGCTTATGAAGACCCGACGAACCGTTTTCTGCATGGAAGACCTATAAATGAATAGATCAATTTATCCCCGCTAAGGATTTCATAATTATGGACAATCCTATAACCTTTTTCGTCTCTAAACAATGAAAAATTTAACCCGACAAACACTGCATTATTGTCAGCGTTTGCAGGCTACCGTCGGTCCGAACGAATACCAAGTTAACCTGTGGCGGCACACACTAGAACATCATCGAAGTCTGTCTGATCTGCTTTGTGTGGCCATCGCTTGACACTCTGTTTCACACTCCCATATGCTCGCGTTCGAAGGCCCTAAGGAGGATACGCAATGGCGACGAAAAATTACCAGACGGTGAAAGTCGAAAAGGAAGACGGCATCACGTGGGTGATCCTGAATCGCCCCGAGAAGCGCAACGCGATGAACCCGCAGCTCCACTACGACATGCTCGACGCGCTGACGGAGCTGGAGACGGACAAGGAGACGCAGGTCGTGGTGCTGACGGGCGCGGGCACAAGCTGGTGCGCGGGACAGGACTTGAGGGAGTATTTCCGCGCGACGGACGATAACCCGGTGGAGAGGCGTCGCGCGAGCCGGGCGTCTCAGGAGTGGCGCTGGAGGAGATTGTTCACGTTTCCCAAGCCGACGATCGCCATGGTCAACGGCTACTGCTTCGGCGGCGCGTTCACGCCGCTCATCGCCTGCGATTTCGCGATCGCCGCGGAGGACGCGACCTTCGGCCTCAGCGAGATCAACTGGGGCATATTTCCCGGCGGACTCGTCAGCCGCGTGCTCGCCGACGCGATGAGCTATCGCGACGCGATGTACTACATCATGACCGGCGACACTTTCGACGGCAAAAAAGCCGCGGAGATCAGGCTGGTGAATTTCGCCGTGCCGCGGGCAAACCTGCGCGAAGAGACCGTGAAGCTGGCGAAAAAGTTGATGGAAAAAAATCCCCAGGCGCTGCGCGCGGCGAAGGAAGTGTACAAGTTCTGCCGCACGATGGATTATGCCGCGGCCGAGGACTACCTTTCGGCCAAAGGCACCGCATTGCGGGCGACCGACCCGGAGAAGGGGCGCGAGGAGGGGACGAGGCAGTTTCTCGACGAGAAGACCTATCGGCCGGGACTGGGAGCGTATCAACGAAAAAAGAAAAGCTGAATCATTTTGGATTTTGGATTTCAGCCCGAGGCTGATCAGCCTCTCTTTTTTGAGCCTGAGGCTCATCAGCCTTTCTTCTTGGCTGAGGCTGAGCCGATTTTGGATTCAATCTGAAATCCAAAATCTAAAATCGAAAATTGGCGGCGATCTTGGAGGCGTAGGGAAAGATGGATTTCGATCTGCCTGAAGAGCTTCAGATTCTCAAGCGAACCGTCCGGCGCTTCGTCGACAGCGAGCTGATCCCGCTCGAGCGCGTCTACCGGCACGACGGCGAAGGCGCGATGCCGGAGCATCTGCTCAAGCCGCTGCAGGAGAAAGCCAGGGCCATGGGGCTCTGGCAGCTCGACGTTCCCGAAGAATACGGCGGGGCCGGGCTCGGGCTGCTCGCCCGCTGCGTGATTCACGAGCAGGTCGCGCGCAGCGCCGCACTCCCGTATCGCAGCCTGGAGCTTTTCGGACCCGAGGTGAGGCCGGTGCTGTTCCATTGCAACGAGGAACAGAAAGAGCGCTTTCTCAAGCCGGTTTTGCGCGGCGAGATGCGCGTCTGCTTCGCCCAGACCGAGCCGGACGCCGGCAGCGATCCGGCGGGCATGCAGACGCGCGCGATTCGCGACGGCGCCGACTTCATTGTCAACGGAACCAAACGATTCATCACCGCCGCCGGGCGCGCGCATTACGCGCAGGTGATGGCGGTCACCGATCCCGAGAAGCGGGCGCGCGGCGGCGTCACGTGCTTCATGGTGGATTTAAAAAGCCCCGGCGTGCTGCTCGAGCGGCAGTGGCCGACGATGATGGGGGACGCGCCTTGGCAGATCGTGTTCGACAACGTGCGGGTTCCGGCGGCCAACGTCATCGGCGAAGTCGGCGGCGGCTTCTCGCTGGCGCAGAAGTGGCTTCAAGAAGGAAGGATCAAGGGGCACGGCGCAAAGCCGTTGGGGATCGCCGACCGCTCCCTGGAAATGATGATCGACTACTCGCGCAACCGGGTAACCTTCGGGCGGCCGCTGGCGGACCGGCAGGCCGTGCAGTTCATGATCGCGGATTCCGCGACCGAGCTGCACGCGGCGCGCCTCATGGTTTACGAATGCGCCTGGCGTCACGACCGGGGCGAGGACGTGCGCAATCTTTCTTACATGGTCAAATTTACCAGCACCGAGATGGCGAGCCGGGTGGTGGACCGCGCGATCCAGGTGCACGGCGGCGTCGGCCTCACCAAAGATTTGCCGCTGGAATGGTGGTATCGGCAGATCCGCAGCTCGCGCATTACCGAAGGGGCATCCGAAGTTCTACGCTGGCGGCTGGCGCAAAACATCCTGAAAGGACGGCCATAAAGCTCACCTGCTGCGTTGCGCTCGGCGCGGTTATTTTAACGCCCGCCAGTGGCGGGCTATGGCGTCAACGTACTGAAATAGGTACGCCTCCGCTCGCGGACCTTCGCACGCCTTGCCTCTGGGACGTTTTGACCGGCCTTAGAGAGAGTTCTTAAACATACGAGGTCGAAAGTTTTGAAAACAATCCAAAATCTAAAATCTAAAATCGGTGGGAGAGATGAATTGACGGGTGGGGCTTTAGTTGCCGGTTACGCGACGATCGGGCAGGGCGCGGGTCCGTTGATCGTGACCGAGCGCGCGGGGTTGTTCGCCAAGCACGGGCTTCAGGTGAGCACGCGTCTTATGAAAGGCGCGAAGGGAGTGGTGAAGGGGCTCATGGACGGCGAGATTCAATTCGGCAATTTGGCGGCGCCCGCGCTCTTGCGCGCCGTTCTCGAAGAGAAGGCCGATCTCGTTTTTCTTACCGGCGGCATCAACCAGCAATTTCTCGTCGGCCGGCCGGGAATCGCCGAGCGCAAACAACTGCGCGGCGCGAGCATCGGGATGATGGGCGACAAGGGATTGAACGATATCCTCGCTTCCTTCGTCATCGACGAACTCAAAAAGAGCGGGACTTATCCGGTGCACGTCACGTGGGTGCCGAGCGAAGGCATCGAGGGAATAGCGTTGCTGCTCGCCGGACGATGCGACGCGCTGGTGCTGACGCCGCCCCAAGCCGTGGAAGCGAAACGGCGCGGCTGCGCCTTTCTCGTCGATTTCGCCGAGTTCGGTTTAAATTATGCGTTGGGAGGCATCGCGACGCGCCGCCGCACCATCAAGAAAGATCCGGAGACCGTGCGCAAATTTATCAAAGCCTACGTCGAAGGCATGCACCGCTACCGCACCGACCGGGATTTCACCGTCCGCGTACAGCAGGAGTACAGCGGCATCAAGGACCGGACTGTCGCCGAGGAGACCTACGATCTCACGCAGCCCGGCATGCCGGAGATTCCCTATCCGGTGGTTCCCGCGCTCGAAACCGCGCTGAAGGCAATGGCGCGCGATCTCCCCGCGGCGGCAAGGGTGGACGCGCAGAAATTTGTGGATACCCGATTTATGAGGGAGCTGGAGCAGTCGGGTTTCTTCGGCGAGCTTTATGGCGAGACGCCGTGACGGGCGAGACGTCGTCAAAGGTCGCGATTATTTTTCACCGCAGCGCAAGCAGCAGCGCGGCGAAAGCCAGCAGATTACTCGCCGCGAATGACCATCCGATCGCGCGCAGATGTCGGGGATGAATTCGTAACATCCCGCACGCGACGGCGATGAGCGCCGCCGGGAGCACTGCGGCGCCCGCAAGAACCGGCAGGACCCCGGCCGCCGACAGCAGCGATACCGCAACGACCGCCGCGGCGCTCGACAGCAGCGCCGGACCAAACGGCCGCCTTAAGTTGCGCGCTTCCTTGGCGCTGTTCCTTACGCCTCGCGCGGCGAAAGTCTCCACCAAAAAAACAAGAGCCCAAACGACGCTCGCAATCGCCGCGGGGCGCGGAGCGACGCCGCCCGCCAGCGCAACCGGGATCAACGCGCTCGAAAAGGTAAGAGCCAGAAGCAGCTCGCCCGTGGCGGTTTTCTCCCGGCGGGTGAAGATCAGCCGCACCAGCAACGCGGCCAGGAAAAGCGGAAGCAAAACCGCTCCGCGCGCAAGCGGCGGCGCGCCGAGCCAGCCCGCAACCCCGGCGATCGCTGCGATGGCGAGCAACGCGGCGGCGGCGCGCGTGGCGCGCTCTTTGACTTGATCGTACGCGCGGCCGCCGCGTTCGCCCAACATCACGACCACCGGTTCGTGCGCAAGAAACGCGGCGCTCGCCGCGACCGTCAGAAGCAGTTGCGCGGATCGTAGTTTTCCGAGCGCCAACGCCGTCGAGAGACTGAAAGCAAGTTGCACATACGCGCCATGTTCCCGCGGCAGCAGAGAACGCCCGCGTACCGGTTCGTGCCCGGTTCCCGATGGGGAGTGCGCATCGCTCATATATTGTGAGATGCAACAGCCGGTCCGCTGCCGCCGGGGTTAGGAAATCACTGATTAGGCAGCGTGAAGAAAAACGTCGTGCCCTTGCCTTCCTCGCTCTCCGCCCAGATTTTTCCGCCGTGCCCTTCGACGATCATCTTGCAGATCAGGAGGCCGAGGCCGGTACCTTTCCGATTTGAAATCTTGCCGCTCGTCGTCTGCTGATATTTTTGAAACAGGTCGGCGATCTCCGCCGCGGGAATGCCGGCCCCGTTGTCCTTGACCCACACCTTGATCGCGCCGTCTTGCCGCGAAGCTCCGACTTCGATCGTTCCGCCCTCGCCGGTAAATTTGATCGCGTTGCCCAGGAGATTGCTGAATACCTGTTCCAGGCGGAGCGCGTCCGCTTGCACTTCCGCGATGGCCGGATCGACTTGCGCGCACAAAGTGATTTTTTTCCCCCGCGCCAGCGGCGTGTAGTTTTCGACGGCGCCGCGGATCATCGAATTGAGGTTCACCGGCTCGGTGCTGAGCTTGAGATAGCCGGCCTCGATCTTCGAGACGACGAGGTAGTCGCTCACCAAATCGACGACCTTTTCGGCCTGTTGCTGAATCTTGCCCAGCCATCTCTTTTGTTCCGGCGTGACGGCGCCGAGTATGCCGTCTTCGATCATCTCGGCGGCGGACATCACGGCGGCCAGCGGCGAACGGAGATCGTGCACGATCATCGCCGTGAAGTCGGCCTGTACGCTGTTGGCTTCCGCCAGGGCAATCGCCTGCCTTTTGGTCTGCTCGTAAAGCCTCGAATGGTAGATCGCCAACGCCGCTTGACCCGCAAGGGCGGTCGCAAGCTCGATCTCGACAACGCCGAATTCATGATCTTCGCCGGTAAATAGGCCGATAACGCCGAGGACTTCTTCTCGCGCGACCAGCGGGATTCCCAGATAGGAGACCAGCCCTGTTTCGCGCAAGAGATCGCGGTTGCCGGTTCTTGGATCGGTTGCAACATTTTTCACCACGAGCGGGCCTTTGCTTTCGAGCGTCGACTTGCCGAGACCGCGTCCGGGCGTTCCTTTGTATAGCCGATAGCCGGCCTTCCACTTCTCTTCGTCGATGTTTCGGGACGCGATCGGCTCAAGTTCGCCGGTCTGATCGTTAAACAACCAGACCGTGGCGGCCGCGGTCGGAAGCAGGAAGTCGATTTTTTCGAGCAGGAGGCGCAGGACCGTCTCGAGCTCGAGGCTCGAAGTGATGGCGAGGTTGATTTCGTGAAGTGAGGCGACGCGCCTCTGCTGTTGTCGAAGCTGCTTCTCGGCCTCTTTGCGCTCGGTGATGTCGCGGACGATCGCCGTAAAGAAGACTTCCCCGCCGGCCCTCCAATTCGCGAGCGAAAGCTCCAGGGGAAACTCGGCTCCGTCTTTTCGCTTTCCCGTCAGCTCGACGCTTTTACCGATCAAGCGGGCCTCGCCCGTGGAGAGAAACCGCTTCAGTCCCTGTTGATGGGCCGCTTGAAACTTTTCGGGCATGAGAATCGCCAGCGATTGCCCGATGACCTCGGCCGCCGCGTAACCGAAGATCCTCTCCGCCCGTTTGTTGAAGTAGGTGACGTCTCCATTGCTGTCCGCCGAAATAATCGCGTCGCTGGCCGTCTCCGCAAGCGCGCGAAACTTTTCCTCGCTTGCGCCCAGTCGCTCTTCCGCACTGATGCGTTGGTCGACGTAGTCGACGATGAACCGATCGCCAATGAGCCTGGAGGCGACGAGAGCGAGCGCGGCGACCAACCCAAGCCACCCGAGGTCTCGGAACATGGCCCGGTTGACCTGCTGAACGGCGGGACCCCGGGGAATTCCCACGGCAACGTAGAGGCTGCCGGTCTGGGTACGCTCTTTCAGGGTAGCGAAGGCGTAAAGTCGTTTGAGTCCGTCAAAGCCGACAGCCTCGATGGCGCCGTCGTGGCGAGCCGTGACGGCCTTGAAGAGCTGAGTTTCCGCCACGGACTGGCCGATCCATTTCTCCGGTTCAGGATGCCGGACGAGGATTGTGCCCTTTTCGTCAAGGAAGGTGAAGGAAGAACCTTTGGGTGGATCGAGGGCCACGATGCGTTCGCTGAGCCATTTGAGATCGAGGGCCGCGAAGACGACCGCTTGGATATTTTTCTTATCGTCCAGCACGGGATAACCAAAGTTCAAAGTGGGCCTGCCGGTGACCAGGCCTACCTGGTAATCCCCGACGGCAAATTCGCGGGTCTCCAGGACTCGGCGGAAATAGGCCCGCTCGGCAAGGTTGATATTGTTTCGTATCGGAATAGCGCTGCAGAAAAGTGTTCCGTCCGGATCGACGGCGCCGAAATTCAGGTAGGCGGAGTATTGGGTCTGGAGTTTGGCGAAAAGCGCGCTGCAAGCGCGGCCGTCTCTCCGACCGACCTCGGGCAGTTGCGCGAGCGCGACCAGGAGCTGGCGCGTCGAATCGACGATACGCTGTTGCTCGCCGGCAAAAAATCGCGCCAGTCCCTGGACGTTTCTCTCGATTTCCTGCGTTTGCGAGCCGCGGTTCTCCCAGGCATCGTAAAGAATGAGCACCAGGGCGGGTATGATCGCGATCAGGACGAGGAGAATCAGGCGAAAACGGAGACTCGAAGCTTGGAACGATTTGGTCGTCATGGGAATAAGCCCTGGGCGCCGACTGAGCAAGATTATCCACCGCGCAAAGCCGCGCGTCAAATCGAGATCATCCAATCGGGAAGATGACCGTCTTCGGCGCGCCGAAATGAAAACCGAGAAGCTGTTTTTTTCCGCGCGGGGTGCCGGTGGGCGAGAACGTCGGGCCGCCGCAACGCTCCAAGGAAGAATCCGCGCGCGGCGCTCTCGATGCGTTCGATGAGACTATAAGCGATCAGACTATCAGGAGGGTGAAGTAAAACGTCGTGCCTTTGCCCGGTTCGCTCTCGGCCCAGATTTTTCCGCCGTGCGCTTCGACGATCATCTTGCAGATGACGAGGCCCAGGCCCGTGCCCTTGTGGGCGGAAGTCTTGCCGCTCGCGGTCTGGCGGTATTTTTCAAACAGATCGGCGATCTCCGCCGATGAAATCCCAACGCCGTTGTCTTTCACCCATAGTCTCAGGTGGCTATCGTTATTCGAGACCGCGCCCACCTCGATTGCTCCGCCTTCCGGTGTAAATTTGAAGGCGTTGCTCAGCAGGTTGGCGAAGACCTGTTCCAGGCGGCGGGGGTCAACCTTGATGCGTGTGAGCGAGGGATCGATTCGACTCGTGAGAGAAATCTTTTTTTTCTTTGCCAGGGCGAGGTAATTTTCTACGTTATTGTCGATCAACTGCTTGAGATCGACTTCTTCGGTGACCAGGTCGAGGCGGCCGGCCTCAAGCTTGGACACGTCGAGAAAATCGCTTACGAGATTGGCGACAATTTGGTCGTTCTCCTCGATCTTCCCGAGCCATTTTGTTTGCTGTTCAGTCACCGGTCCAAACATGCCTTCCCGCATCATTGTTGCCGCCGACATGCTGGCTGTGAGGGGTGAGCGCAAGTCGTGGGCAAGCATGGCGGTGAAATCCGCCTTGAGCTGCTCGGTCTCTTCTCGCAGCCGCTCATGCTCGGCGACAAGGTTCACGATGAGCCGATTGCCGATCAACCAGGCCGTTGTCAGCGCCAGCGCGGCAGCCACCGCAAGCCAAACGAGGTTTCTGAACATGGCCCGATTGGCCTGGGCGAGGGCGGCCTGCCTGGGAATCCCCACGGCGACGTAGAGTTTGCCGGTCCTGGTATTCTCATTCAACGTCGCGAAGGCGAAAAGCCGCTCGACGCCGTCGACTCCGGGAATTTCCTGGGCGATTTTGGCGCCCGCGGTGAGCGCTTTGAAGAGCGGAGTTTGCGAAACCGACTTGCCGACCCATCGTTCGGGCTCAGGATCTTGTGCCAGAATGGTTCCTTTGTCGTCGAGGAGGATGACCGCCGTTTGGGACGGCGACAGTTCGGCTATGCGATTGTTGAGCCAGCCCAGATCCAACGCCGCAAACACGACCGCCTGGACGGTCTTCTTATCGCTCAGTACGGGATAGCCAAAATTCAAAGTGGCTTTTCCGGTAATCCGGCCGCTCTGATAGTCGCCCACGGCGAATTCACGCGTTTCGAGAGCGTCGCGGAAATAGGCGCGGTCGGCGAGGTTGGTCGAGCCCGGAACGGGGACGGCGCTGCAGAACGGCGTCCCGTCCGGATCGACGGCGCCGAAATTCACGTAGAGGGAGTATTGCGCGTCAAGTTTGGCAAAGAGCGCGCTGCAAGCGCGCGCATCGCGTTGGCGGACCTCGCGGAGCTCGGCGAGCGCGACCAATAGCTGGCGCGTCGAATCGATGATGCGCTGCTGCTCGTTGGCGAAAAATCGCACGAGCCGCCGAACGTTTCGCTCGGTTTCGCGCGTTTGCGAGACGCGGTCCTCCCAGCCGTCGTAAAGAATGAGCCCGAGCGCCGGGATGATCGCGATCAGGACGAGGAGAATCAGGCGAAATCGGAGACTCGAAGCTTGGAACGGTTTGATGGCCATCTTTCCTTACGCGCTGGAATGGAAGCTCAGGAGTATCGGGCTTTCAAGAGACAGCTTCCGTTCCGACGAGAGGAAGTATCGCACCGTGGAAAGCCGGTCGTCAACGCAAAATGATCGTCGCGCAAGCCTAAGCTCGGCAGGCCGCGACAAAGGCGGCGAAGATTTGTCTCTGCGCGCGGTCCCGGTGGACGAGAAATTCCGGATGCCACTGAACGCCGAGGACGAAGGAGTGTTCCTCACTCTCGATTCCCTCGATGACGCCATCCTCCGCGGTCGCATCGACGATCAATCCCTTGCCGGTTTGTTTTACCGCCTGGTGGTGCGTGGTGTTGACCTCGATTGTAGATCGGCCGACGATTCGTCTGAGTTTGGTTCCGCTAGGAATCTCGACTTTGTGGCCACCTCGGTCTTTCAATGCCCCGCGCTGGTGCTCCACCGCCCCACAGAAGTCAGCGGCGATGTCTTGATAGAGCGAGCCGCCGAGCGCGACGTTGATAGCCTGCGCGCCGCCGCAAATGCCGAGGAGCGGCATGTCGCGCGCGAGCGCCAGCGATATCAGCCCGAGCTCGAATTCGGTGCGCTCTTCTTTGACGCAGCCCAGTGCCCGGATCGGCTTTTCGCCGTAGAATTTCGGATGGATGTCGAAATCGCCGCCGCTGACGATAATGCCGTCGAGATGGTCGATCGCCCGTCGCACGGCCGCGCGCGACGACGCGATCGGAAGAACGAGCGGGACCGCGCCGGCCCGCTCGACCGCGCGCGCGTAGCGGCCTGTCAGAACGATGGCAGGCTCCGGCGCGGCGCTGCGACTCGTCGTCTCAATGGTGTCCGGCGTGATTCCGATCAAAGGCGTCGCGCGCCGCGGCCGCGTCATTTTTGCTCGCCGTAAAGATTTCGATAGACGCGGAGATTACGCAACACGAGTTTGACGTAGAGCTGAGTCTCCGGATAGGAAATGCGCTCGATGAATTCGTCGTCGTCAACCGCGCCGAAGCGCGCTTCCCAGCGGGCAACGGCATTCTCGCCGGCATTGTACGCGGCGACCGCCTTGACCGGATTGTTCGAATAGCGCTGGAGGAGTTCTTTCAGATGATGGATGCCCAATTTTAAATTCAGCTCGGGGTCGAAAAGTTTTTCTCGCTGCGGCGCGCCGAGTCCGATCCGCGAGGCCACGCGCGCCGCGGTGGAGGGGAGCAGTTGCATCAACCCGTGCGCCGCCGCCGGGGAAATCGCTTTGGGATCGAAGAGGCTCTCCTGGCGAATCAACGCGACGATGAGATAGGGATCGAGAGCGTCTTCCCGCGCCAGCTTTTGCACCGCGTCCCAATAGGCGAGGGGGTAACGATAGCGCGCCAGCTCCTCGGCGGCGCGCGACAACGGAATCTGCGTGGCAAGCGCGACGCTGCGGGCGTAGGCGCCGGCGCGCGCGTACTCGCGCATCAAAAAAAATCGCAGCGACAGATCGTCCGCGCCGAGATTTTTGATTTCGTCCAATTCGGCCGCGGCCCAAGCGCCGAGCGCCAGCGCGTTAAGCTCTTCAGCGCGCGAAAGATGGAACGACTGCGCCGCGCCGAGAGCCGGCGGCGCTATAGTCGATGCGACCGGATCGGCGGGCTTTTTTTCTTCGACGGCGACGCCCATGCGCGCGAGCCATCCGGCGGCGACGGTCTTATAGTAACTCTCTTCCGCGTCGTTCAGCACGACGAGAAAGAGCCGCTTCGCCTCGTCGTTCTGTTCCAGTCTGGCGGCCGCGCGCGCCTGCCAGTAAAGCGCGGCCAGACGATACTTCGCGGCGTCTTTGCTCGCCGCCAGCCGCTTGAACGCGGCGTTGGCGTCGGCATCGTCGCGGCGCAAATAATAAATCCACGCCGCGCGCCACCCGGCCTCCTCGCGCGTCGCGGCGTCCGCAGCGCGCTTCGAAAGATTCTGATAGGCGGCGAGTGCGTCGTCGGTTTTCCCCGCCGACTCGTAGATTTTCGCCGAGGCGAGTTCGGCATAATCGGCGCCGGAGCTTATCGGGTAGCGCTCTTTCAGCCGGTTAAAATATTCCAGCGCCTTCGCGTCGTCGTCGCGGTTCCAGTATATCTGCGCGAGCTGCTGCAGCGCGGCCGGCGCTTCCGGGCTGTCGGCAAAGCTCTCCACGATTTCTCCCAGCACCGGGATCGCCTCCTCGCGCTTGCGCTCCGCGCGGAAGAGATTGCCGAGCGCGGCGAGGATGCGCGGGCGCCCATTGCCCTGAGGCGTCTGCTCCAACAATTTGCGGTAGAGCTTCACCGCGTCGCCGTAGGCCTGCTCGCGCCCGAGCAGCTCGGCTTCGGCAAGCGTCGCCTCTGTCGTCGCGCGGCCGAAAAGATCAGGAAATTTTTCTCGCAGCGCGGCGACCGCCTTGCGCGCGGGCGCGTCCCAGGCCGAGAGGGGAGAGGCTCGGCGCAAGTCCTGATACGCTGCGTAGGCCGGCTTGGAATCTCCCGCCGCCTCGAGCGCCTGACCGAGCAGATACGCGGCCTCGTCGGCGATTTCTCGGATCGCGCGCCGGGCGCGCAGGTTGCGGAAAAGCTCGGCGGCGCGGGCGTAATTTTTTTCCGCCAGGGCGAATTTGGCGAGTTGTAGATCGGCGTCGGCCGCCCACACGCTTTCGGGAAATTTTAGCTGGAGCCGGGAAAAATATTGCCGGGCGGCGTCGAGATCGCCCCCTTTGACGGCGAGGAGTCCGAGATAGTGGAGGCTGTAATCCTCCAGAATAAAACCGTGATCGACGGTGCGGAGGAAAAGCTCTTCGGCCGGGCGCGAATCGCCCTGGGAGAAAAAGGCGTAGGCTTTGGCAAAAAGGTCGCGGGATTTCTCCTCTTGAGCGTGGATTCGGCAGGGAACGAGAAGCAAGGCGAGAGCGAGCCAAGCGGCGACCACGTTTTGCATGAGTTGTCGTCCAGTTTAACGGATGAAAAAGAGAGGTTCAACCGTCGTGGACGCTCTTGAACACCTCGGCGCCCGGCTCGCCCGCCGTCGCCGACCCGTTTACGGCTGAGGGCCGCCGGCGATCTTCGGTACGGGTATCCTGACCGTGAAAGTCGAGCCTTTACCCGGCTCGCTCTCCACGGTAATCGTTCCTCCGAGTAATTGGTTCAATTTGTTCACGATGTAAAGGCCGAGCCCGACGCCGCCGTAAAGCCGGGTTTCCGAACTGTCGCCCTGGCGGAACATCTCAAATATCAAGGGCAGCTCCTCCCGAGAAATGCCTATGCCGGTGTCCGCCACTTTGAATTCGACCGTCTCTGTGCTTGGAAAATACCGCGCCGTGATGCTTACGGAACCTGCGGGCGTAAATTTAATTGCATTGTCAATGAGGTTTTGTAGGATCTGCCTGAGTTTTTCCCCGTCGACGTGCATTACCTGGGTTTCGCGAGGATAATCCCACAACAGAGTGATCCCCGCCTTCAAGGGCGTGTCGTAAGCGGCTCTTAGATTTTTGAGGAAGTCCGTCAACCTTACTTCTTGACCTTCCGCGCGGAGCTCGTGGCTCTCCATCGAGGTTACTTGCAAGATACTATTGATCATGCTGAGGAGACCGCTCGAGTGGACCAAAACTTTGTTGAGCATGTTTTCCTGTTCGCGGGTGACGGCCCCGGTGGTCCCGTCTTTAATGAGCGCCGTATAACCCATCATGGCGCTCAAAGGCGTCCTCAGCTCGTGAGACATAACGCTGAGGAATTCGTTTTTCACACGGGTGACTTTCTCAAGCTCAGTCGCCTGCGCCTTGGCCTGGTCGTACATTCTTTGCAGGTGTTGAGTCTGTTGCCGAACGATTTGAGCCAGTTTTTGAGAAAATTCTTCTTCGAAGAGCGCCCACCGGTGTTCGCGCTTCCATCTGTCCGTGAGATATCCGTAAAAGAGCGACACTGTGAAGAGGAACGGGACGCGAATGAGCGATGGGGAGGTCCAGACGGATTGACCCTGACCGGGTCTCACAAAAAACGCCAGGTCCATCACGCTGATCAATGCGGCTGCGCCGACGATCAGTGCGAGCCGCTGGCCCATAGCCGCGAGAAATAGGACGAAAAAATAGAGGAAAAATATATCGCTTCCGAATTCTCCTTTGTACCAGAGGCCGAAGGCGATCCAACCTATATCGACACATACGATGGTCCCCACGGTCAGCGGGTGCGTGAGCAATTTATCCGGTCCGTGCGCCAACAGCACGTTGGATAAAAGGGCAATTGCAATGACGCTCGCGATCACGGCCGGAGAAGCCGTTTCTCCCTCGAAGAGAAACAGATACGCCGCAGCGGCGATCAAAACATATCGCAATAAGATGAGAGATTGACCTTCACGGCGTGATTCAGCCAGCACGTCGTCGTGTGACGAATCGGCAGTGAGAGACCCTAGAAGTGCAAGTTCACTATCCGGTTGGGTTGTGGTCAACCGATGTTCGACAACCGTCGGGTGATCCATGCAGAATCTCCCCTTCCAGAGGTTTCCGGACGATATTATTCAACCACGCGCGTGAACGGACTATAATCTAGACCGACGCCCTTTGACAAGCCGAGAAAGGCAAGCACAGCCCGGGTTGAATCGGCTGATACGCCATGATAGCTGAGCCCCATGCGGACGGTTGAAAAAGGCCCGTTCGCGCTGTCGCAGTTTTGGCTTTCGAGTTAACGCGAAACTCAAAACTTGAAGGAGGAAGAGGATTGAAGATCGAAGGTAGTTATACGTTTAAAGCACCGAGGGAAAAAGTTTGGCAGGTCCTGATCGATCCCAAGGTGATGGCACAGTGCATGCCGGGCTGCGACGGGCTGAAAGAAATCGGGGCGGACCAGTACGAGGCCACCCTGAAGATCGGGGTCGCGTCGGTCAAGGGGAGCTATAAAGGGAAAGTGTCCGTGAAGGACAAGCGCGCCCCGGAGCACTACGTTCTAAGCGGCGAAGGCTCGGGCGGGCCGGGGTTCATGCAGGGCGACGTGGCGATCGATCTCGAAGAGCGCGCCGGCGAGACGATTGTCAAATACAGCACGGATGCCAAAGTCGGCGGCTTGATCGCCGGTCTGGGACAGAGAATGATCGGCGGCGTCGCCAAGATGATCGTCGAGCAGTTTTTTAAAAAAATGGAAGAATTTATTTAAGCAGGTTGCGGCGCGGATCGATCGGCACGCCGTTCACCCTCACCTCGTAGTGAAGGTGCGGGCTCGTGCTCTGGCCGGTGCTGCCCACTTCGGCGATTTGCTCGCCTTTGCGCACTTGTTGTCCGGGCTTGACCTGGATCTTCGAGAGATGCAGATATTGCGTGGTGATTCCCTGACCGTGGTTGAGAACCACGGTGCGTCCGTTGCCGTTCATTTCACCCGCGGCTTGCACCGTGCCGCTGCCCGGAGCGTAGACCGGCGTCCCCTGGGGATTGGGAATGTCGATTCCCGTATGATACTCGATTCGGCCGGTCCACGGCGAAACGCGATCGCCGACGCCGGAAGTGACCCTGCCGGTTGCGGGCCATTCGGTGGGGATCGAGGTGATCATCCGCTCGATCTCCGACTCAAGCGAGGTGAGCGTCTGTTGCAGCTCGCCGACGGCGAGGCGGCTTTTCGGAGAAATTTTTCGGTCCGGGGGCACGGATGCGTCAAGCTTCTCCCTGAGTCCCTGCCAGCCGGAAAGCAGCGTCTGGATATTTTCCGCCTGGTCTTTCAAGCGGGCGAGATCTTCCCGCTGGACCTGGGCCCTTCTCAGTTTGGCGAGCTTGTACTGCGTCCAGACGTAATTTCCCAAAAACCAACCTTCAACTCCAACCAGGATGGCGACGAGGGAAAGCGCAACGCCGATGGCTCTCCTGGTAAAGACAAGGCGGTGGATCCGGGTGTCGCGCGGCGCAACGATGAGAATGGAATACCGTTTGTCCATGCGCTTCGCCTCAAGAGCTTTTTTGCGCCGCCGCGACTTCGTCGCTGCGCATCCTACAACCGCCGTCGAAGACGACGCCTTCCTCTAACACCAGCGCCGGCGTCACGATGTCGCCGGTCATGCGCGCGCCGCTTCTGAGTTCGATCCGCTCCCGCGCCACGACATTGCCGGTGATCTGTCCGTTAACGATGACGATGTCCACTTGCACGTCGCCTTCCACTTCCGCGGTCTCCCCGACGAGGAGCGTTCCGGAAGAAAAGATCTCGCCGCGGAGTTTGCCGTTGACGATCAGCGTGCCGATGAATTTCAGGCGTCCTTCGATCTCGCAATCCCGGTCGAGGACGGACGTCGGGTTTTGATCGGAAGCCGAGCTGTTACCGTTCCACCGCCACACCGGATCGGGCTCCTTCCTGATTGGCCGCTAACGCAGCTGCATTGAATAAACTTTGGCGTGAAAAAATGCCGTCAGGCGAAAGCTAAAGGATACTAGTCAAACTCAGCGAGCCTTGTCAACAGCGATGATGGCTTGCTTGCATTGTCGGCCGGCAAAAGTTAGTTAAGGAGGTCATGGCGCCTCTGGTCAGCGTGATCATTCCGTCTCATGACCGCCGGCGCATGGTTGTCGAGGCGGTGGATTCCGTGCTCGCGCAGAGCTTCCGCGACTTTGAGATTATCATCGTCGACGACGGCTCGGAAGACGGGACGGCCGGCAAGATTGCGGTGCGGTACGGCGCAGCTGTTCGCCTCTTTACCGAACCGCGGCGGGGCGTGGCCGCGGCGCGAAACTTCGGCGTCCGACGCGCGCGCGGCGGCTATCTTGCGTTTCTCGACTCCGACGACTTGTGGCGACCGCGCAAGCTTGAAATCCAGACGGCCATCATGCGTGAGCACGGCTGGCAAATTTGCCAGACGGAAGAAATCTGGATCAGGAACGGCCTCCGGGTCAATCCCAAAGAGAAGCACCGGAAACCTTCAGGCGATATCTTTCGCGCCAGCCTCGATCTCTGCCTGGTCAGCCCGTCGGCCGTCATGATGACGCCGGATTTGTTCGACCAGGTCGGGGGCTTCGACGAATCGTTGCCGGTTTGCGAAGACTATGACTTGTGGCTCCGCATCGCGCGCGACCATCCCGTCTATTTGATTCCGGAGCCGCTGGTCGTTAAGCGCGGCGGTCACGCCGATCAGTTGTCGCGATCGACGTGGGGCTTCGACCGCTTTCGCGCGCTGTCGATCAAAAAATTGCTCGAGCGCGATTTGGCGGGCGAGAAGAGGGGGTGGGCCGTCGAAGCGCTCGCGCGCAAAGTGACGGTGCTGGCCAACGGAGCGCGGAAAAGAAATCATGAAGGGGAAGCTTTAGCATACGAAGCCTTAGCGGCAAATTTTATTGGAGAGTTGAGTGATGGCGGAAGAGGGCATCCAGGCCTATTGCCGGAGCAAGGGTTTTCACAAGCAGACTGAATCGCGCTGGCTCAATCTCGGTGCGAGGGACGGTGCTGCGTTGTTGGCGCTGGTTCAGGAACTGAAAGCCGGCGAAAACCATCTCAAGGATTTTCTCGACTGGTTCGAGGAGATCGTGCTCAGAGACGGTGTCGATGTCGCAGCGATCTTGGCTCGTGACGATTTGGCCCGCATTTTATCGGACCCGCGCCTGGGGCGAAACGATAAGCTCAAGCGCCTCAAGGACGAGCTGCGTCGGCTGCGCTTTCCGCGTCTCGCGCGCATCGAGGACGAGATCCAGCGCCGCGTGCACGCGATGAAGCTCGATCCGCAAGTAACCTTCACGGTCCCCGCCGGTCTCGAAGGTGGCGCGGTTACGATCAAAATCCAGGCGGCGAGCTACGACGAGGCCAGGCGGTTAACCGCGCAACTCGGCGAGGCGGTGGAGACGGACGCGATGAAGGAAATTTTTTCGCTGTTACACGGAGATGATCCAGAGCGGTAAGATGCGAAACTTTCAGCCAC
Source organism: Binatia bacterium (assembly GCA_041490745.1). Classification (GTDB taxonomy): domain Bacteria; phylum Desulfobacterota; class Binatia; order UBA9968; family UBA9968; genus JAJPJQ01. The sequence goes on from JBGPTS010000006.1 coordinate 21,386, forward strand.
GCGAGATCGTCGTCGAATCGGGCGCCGAGGAAAGCGCCATCTACCGGAACCTCAAGCGCGCTTTCCCGCAAGTGCCGTTCATCGCCGCGGACCGACTCGAGGCCGACGCCTCGTCCATCGCGTCGCGCGACGGTTTCGGAGACGCCAAGCGCCGGCTCTTGCTCGCGCGCCATCGCGGCGAATTCTTGAAAAAATGTCCCGGCAGCGACGGCCAGGTCTGCTGCAACTACTTCGTCATCAACTTCGCCAGCAACTGCCCGATGGATTGCAGCTACTGCTATCTCCAGGAATATCTCGCCGACAACCCGGCGCTCAAAGTCTTCAGCAACGTCGATGATCTCGTCCGCGAGGCCGACGATCTTTTGAGCCGGCACCGAAAATTTCTCTTTCGCATCGGCACCGGCGAGATCACCGACAGTCTCGCGCTCGACCCGTATATCGGTTTTTGCGCCGAGGTGGTGCCGTTTTTCGCCGAGCAGCCGAACGTGCTGTTGGAGCTCAAGACCAAGAGCGACTGCGTCGACGGCCTTTTGGGCCTCGATCCCAAAGAGCGCGTCGTGGTGTCGTGGTCGATGAATCCGCAGAGAGTCATCGACGCGGACGAGCGCGACACTGCGTCGCTCGAAGAAAGGCTGGCGGCCGCGCGGCGCTGCCAGGCGGCAGGTTACAAGCTCGGCTTTCATTTCGATCCGATCGTCGAATATGCCGGCTGGGAAGAAGACTACCGCGACATGGTCGAGCGGCTTTTTGCCGCCGTGGATTATCGCAGGATCGCCTGGATCAGCATGGGAGTTTTGCGCACGACACCCGGACTCAAGCGCGCAATGCGGGCGCGCTTTCCCGCAAGCCGCCTGCCGGCGGGCGAGCAGATTCTCTGCCCCGACGGCAAGCTGCGCTATTTCCAGCCGCTGCGCGTCGCGATGTACCGCAAGATGCTCGGCTGGATTCGCGCCGCCTCGCCGACGGTGTTCGTCTATCTCTGCATGGAATCCAAGGAAGTCTGGGAGCAGGTCTTCGGCTTTGCGCCGAGCTGCGAGAAGGAACTAGGGAACCGGATGGCCCACTTTTGATCGAAGCGTCGAATGTCAGTTCGCAGAGTGCAGAGTAAGGATCGAGCGGTCAAAGCTTGCGCAGTTCGACCCGGCGGTTCTTGGCGCGGCCGTCCTCGGTTTCGTTCGGAGCGACCGGTCTGGTGTCGCCATACCCTTTGGCCTGAAGCCGTGTCGAGTTGATTCCGTAATCTTTGACGAGCCCCTGGACTACAGCGGTCGCGCGTCCTTGCGATAGTTTCATATTGTGGTCCGCGCCGCCGGTGTTGTCGGTGTGGCCCGCCACCTCGAGATTGAGCGTCGAATCGCTCTTGAGAAGCTTCGCCACCTCGTCCAGCGTGGGTTTGCTCTGCGGTTTGACGTCGGTCTTGTCCACGTCGAACAGGATGCCGTAGATGTCCACCTTACCGGCTTGCGCCAGGGCCTTGGACATCTCCTCGGCCTTCGGCTGGATCATCTTGTTCTCGACCGCGGTGCCCACGATCACGTCGACCGCGACCAGGATTTCGCCCGGCTTGATGACGATCGGGTCCTTCTGATCGGGACGCCGCCAGTTGCCCCCCGTGCTCTCCGAGATCAGCACGGCGACGTTCGTGTCCTGCTTGTCCTTGGTTGCCTTGGCGGTGAAGTAGCAACTCGACTTGTTGACGAAAGGATACGGGTCGTTATCCCTTCCGGCCTGGTTCTGATTGTAGAACTTGCCGAAAAAGTATTGGTCCCACGTCAACCCGCCGCAGGGCGCCAACTCGAAATTTTGGGTGAAGCCGGCATCGGACAGCATCTTTTCATAGTTGCGCAACAGTTCGAGGGCGGTGTGGCCGGCCGGCACGCGGTAAATGATCCGCGTGACCGCGCCCTCGACCTTCTCCAACTTCGAGAAGCCGACGCTCGGGGCGCCGGGGCCGCGCGCCAGCGTGTATTCGTCATAGCTGCGCGTGACGTAACTGATAATCTCCGAGCCCTGGTAGCGTTTGAAATAGGAAGGGTCCTTGCTGCCGGGGATGTCGGCGGCTTGCGCGACAGTCGAACCCCACACAAGGCACATCGCAAACGCAAGACGTTTCATAAGATTCCTCCATTCGGTCATGGCTATGGCGCCTCCTTGTCGCGTGGGCGGTTGGGCTGAAAGACCGCGCGCCTTACAATCCGCATCGGCCCGCTCTTCGTTCATGGCGAGCGGGAAAATACCCGATCGTATATGTTATGTCAATCTGAAGTAGGTTATAGTTGCGGCATCCTAAGCTTCCTCCAATGCCTTTCAATCGCGATAATCCCATCGGCCTTTTCGACTCCGGCATCGGCGGCCTCACGGTGCTGCACCAGATTATCGAAAAATTACCCAGGGAAAACACCGTCTATCTCGGCGACACGGCGCGCTCACCTTACGGCACCAAGTCGGTCGAGACGGTGCTGCGCTATTCGTTCGAGAACGCGGATTTTCTGATCGAGAAGGGCGTCAAGCTCGTCGTCGTCGCGTGCAACACTTCGACGGCGGTTGCGCTCGGAGCGCTGGAAAGAAAACTTTCCGTCCCCGTCGTCGGCGTCATCGAGCCGGGCGCGCGAGCGGCGCTCAAAAAGACCAAGAACAAAAAAATCGGCGTGATCGGCACCGAGGCGACGATCCAGAGCGGCGCCTACACGCAGGCGCTCAAAGAGATGGACGCGCGCGTCGAAGTCTATAGCCGGGCCTGTCCGCTGTTCGTGCCGCTCGTCGAAGAAGGCTGGCTCGACAACGAGGTGGTGGAGATGACCGTCGAGTCTTATCTCACAAGCTTGAAGCGCAGCGGCATCGACACGCTGATTCTCGGCTGCACGCACTATCCGCTGCTCAAGAAGGCGATTCGGAGATTCATGGGGCGCGACGTGCGGCTCGTCGATTCCGCCGAGGAGACGGCGAACGTAGTGTCCGCGCTGCTAAAAGAAAAATCGCTGGAGCGCGCGAAGGGCAAGGGGAGCGCGAGTTTTTTCGTCACCGACGTGCCGGACCGCTTCATCAAAGTCGGCCGAAGATTTCTCGGCGAGAAAGTGGACTCGGCGGTGAGAATCGAGCGGTGAAGCGGCCGGTGCGCCGCCGTTTTCAGTTCGAAAATGTTCCCCTGCCTTAAAAATTCCAGCCGCCGACCACGCCGACATTTCCTTCCCAGACCGTTTTCGTTCCGCCGTTGAAAATGTCGATCCACGTCGGCGCGATGCCGCCCTTCAGGCCGACGAACCAGTTGTTTCTGTTGATGCCGAGACCGAGGTTGTACTCCATGCGAAAACCGTTGCCGGAGCTATTGAAGTTATGCGCATCCGTGAAATCGGGCGAGAAGTCGCGCTTCTTCAGGTCAAAACCGTAATGGACCCAGCCAATACCCGCGGAAGCGACGCCGATGATTTTTGCATCGTCGGCCTTCAACCCCCAGCGTGCCATGTCGGAGATATGCTTGACTCCCCCGCTCATCCCATAGATAGTTCCGCTGTCGATCTTTTTCTGAAAGACGTGATTGAAGTCGATAGCTTTGTGGCTGTCGATATGCACCGACGGAATCACCCAGCCGCCGACGTACGGCCGTAGATTAAAATAGTCCTCGTTGAAAACGATAGGCGGGCTGTAGTCGGCTCGCAAGGCGACCGAGGGGCCGATTTCTTTGATATTGAAAAATCTCCACCCGACATGCAAGTCTACAATGCTGGACGGCATGCCCGGCGTTCCGCCCGCCGCGGTGGCGCTTCCTGCGCCGCCCGTTCCCGCGCCGCCCGCCATCGCCAGCAACGTGCTCAGGCTAATTTCATTGTGGCCGTCCTTGAATTCCACACCTTTGACTGTAACCGGCTTTTGGGAGTTTGGATCGGTGAAAGTGACGGTGTAGTGGCTGCCCGCGCGCCACTTTCTGCTTTCCAAGGGAATGACAATCGGTGCGCCGGTCTTTTCCCTGTCTCCTCTCACCGTCTCTTTCGTCTCCTCGTTTGTTATGCTGATCGTCGTGCGTCCGAGGCCGCCGCCGGTAAAGGTAGCGTCGCTCACCACCGCCAAAGCGTTTGCCGGTAAAAACATCGTCAAGCCCAGAAGAGCGACAAGCGCAAGCGGTCCGATCGTAGCAGGAGTAAGTCTTCGCATGGTTTCTTCCTCCAACTTTTTCTCGTCGATTCCTATTGCAGGTTCAAAGTCTGGCGCGATTCTCTCGTCCGGCCTTGTCGATCCTGGGCCACCACCCGCACTGACCACGAGCCTGTACCACCGAAGTCCTGGGGTGTCAAGGTTGCGAGCAGGTTCTCTTTTATCTGACCGCCGGCAAGCCGCCCGACCGGCCGCCAGTTCGCAGGATTCTCCCCCTGGCCGACTTCGACCCGGTAATCACCCCACTGGCTTGCGCCCACGGTGCCGAAAACTTGAATCACGGTGCGGTTGCCGTCGCGCGCGGGGGCGATGCGGTGCAGCTCGGCGTAGAGATAATAATCCGGATCCGCCTCCAGCGCCTTGCGCGCGTTCACCAGGCCGTATCCGGTGGCCAAATCCCAGCCCGGATCTTCGATGTCGTCGGCGGACATCATGAGCATTCTCTTGATCTGCTCGGCTGTGAGCGCCGGATTTTTCGCCAGCATCAAGCTCGCGACTCCCGTTACCAGCGGCGCGGCAAAAGACGTCCCGGAAGCGCGGTAATATTTTAGATCTTTCCCGACCACGGCTTCGCCGGGCTTGTTCTTGCTGGGGTCGGTCGCGACCTTGTGCACGAGGTCCGTGCCGGCGGCGCGCAAGCTCAGCACGTCCACGCCGGGAGCGGCGAGATGGACCCTCTCGCCGTAGTTGGAAAAACCGGCCCGCTTGTCGTTTGGCAGGGTGGCGGCGACGACGAGGACTCCGGGCTGGTTGGCGGGCTCCACGCCCAGTGTGTCCGCCGCTTCGTTGCCCGCGGATACCACCACGAGCGCGCCTTTTTTCTCGGCGTAGGCGAACGCGCGCTCCAGGAATTTTGTCTGCCCGGTGTGCTCGGCAGAGATGTTGATGATTTTGGCGCCGTTGTCGACCGCATACACGATTGCGCGCGCGAAGTCGCTGCCCCAGCCCTTGCCGCTTTCGTTGAGGGCTTTCAATACCATGATGCGTGCGCCGCGGTTGATGCCGGCGATGCCGCGGCCGTTGTTCCAGCGCGCCGCTATGAGACCCGCCACGTGAGTTCCATGACCCACGAAGTCAGAGGGATTGTTGTTGTTCTGGACGAAGTTCCAGCCGATCAGGTCGTCGACGTAACCGTTGTCGTCGTCATCCCTCCGGTTGCCGGCGGTCTCCTTCTCGTTGACCCAGATGTTGTTGATGTGCAGATCGGGGTGGGTGAGATCGATGCCGCTGTCGATGACCGCGACGACGACCGGCCTTTCGGTGCCCGTGGTCAGGTTCCAGGCGCTGGTCGGGTCCTCCATCGGCTTGAAGCCGATGCGCTTCAGCGCCCACTGATCGGCGTAGCTTTGCTTCCAGGAGCCGCTTGAAGCGTACAGCGGATCGTTGGGAGTGACCGCCGCCTTGAGGACGGGGTCTTTCACGAACGTATACGTATAGTCGCCGCCGCGGCTGCTATAGCTATAGTCGCTCGGTTCGTAGCCCACCTTAAAATAAAGGCCGGTGCCGATCGACAAGTCGGTGCCGATATTAAACTTGTAGAGAGTCTTCCAGGCGGCGGGGTCCTGGATGATATCGGTGTTCACCGCCGGCCCGCTGTAGACGTACCGCGGTATGTTCCACGAAGCTACCGGAAGATAATTCTCGTACTCGTGCAGCGGGAGGCTGCCCCGCTGCGCATAGGCGTCGTTCTCGTAGCGGAACGTGACGCGGGCGACGGGAATCTGCCGGTAAACGGTCAGCGCTGTGTCCGTCCCGGGAATATAATAATATTTCTGGATGCCGCCCGTGAGATAATGCGGCGGGTTGCAGAGGGAGGAATAGTCGTCGTAAAAAGGGTCGTAATCCCCGGTGTAATTCCACGGCCACGATCCCGCGCCGTAAGTCGATCTGAAGTAGTTCACCCGCTGGTCGAACTCGGCTTTGGTGATATGTCCGCCATACCGCTCGTCCACCTGATTGTAGTACTGCGTCTCGGGAGACTGCATTTCCATCCGGTAAAATCGGCCGAGGTTGCGGAGATAGACGTAGTTTTCGCCTGGAATCTGAAAACGCGTTTCCGGGTTGGTTATGGCACTATCCCACTTTTTGTCGAGGTCGATGCGGTAGTCGATCTTGTTCGTTAGGTAGTTTCCCCAGTTGTAAGTCTCGCCGATCCCCAGGCCGGCCTTCCAGTTGGCCTCTATGCTCGTCGCTTCCTCGGTGGAGATCGTATAGGTGAAGGTTACGGGCGGCCGCTTATCGTTCGGGTCCTCGTACATCAGGTTCAAATTCCCCGTCCAAACGGCGTAGGCGCTCCCCGCCAGGGCCAGGGTCAGCAGGGCCGCCGCAATCGACAGGGATATTTTGCGCTTCAGCATACGGCTATCCTCATTTCTTGCACGACGGCGGCAGCGGCTTTTTCGGATTACGGCTGACCTTCGCCTTGATGGCCAACTCGATCGGGCCGATGGTGAGCTCGCCCTCGACGGGGCTGCCTTTGGCGACTTCGGCCTTGAAGCGCTCCTTGGCCTCGCGCGGATTGAGGGTGGCCAAGGCCGGTGTTTTCACGCTCGGGTTGTAGCGCATGGCGATGGCGTAGCGCATGCGCCGGAGCACTTCCATCATCTCCTGGTCCCGCTTCCTGTCGGTCGCGAGGCCGTTGTTGTAGCTGTTGAGCAGGCGGTTAGAGGCCTGCTCAAGCGCCTCGGCCTTGGCGCCGTCGGCGACGACTTGCTTGAGAGCGGCGAGACCCGCCTCCGCGAACGTCGGTGCGGACAATGTCGAGCGCTGGTCGTACTGGAGTTTGACCGAGTCGACGACGCAGCTCTTCTCGATCTCCATCTCCAGGTAGCCGTTTTTCAAAAGCGCCACCATGGCGGCCAGCGCCGCCATGGGATCTTCCTTCTGATAGTGCTGGAGCGCGTCAAGGATAGAACCGCCGGGATAGTCGTCGATCACCGGCACGGCGGGAAGCTCCTGCAGGCCGGCCGGCCGGCCGCCCGACAGCGCCTCGGGCTGGGGCATGCCGTCCTTCCCCGGAACCGGGCGGCCGTTTTCCCGCTTGACGGGATAGGTGCGAAGCTTCATGGCCACGGCGCCGGAAAAGTCGAACTGGGCGCCGGCCGCCGACGGCAGCAGGGCGGCCGCTGCAATCGTCGCGCGAATAAGCGCGAGGAAAGAGCGCCGCCGGGAGAGTTTTTGCGAGTGCGTGTTCATAATCAGAGATCCAAAAAATAGGGCATCATCAGGACGTATGCGACTTCGGGGTCTTTGCGGGCGAGTTCGGTCAGCTCGGCGACGGCGCCAGCCGAGACGCCGAGATCGCCGAGCCGCTTGGCCATAAAGCGGATGTCTCCTACGGCGGCGCGGAGCACCGACGCCGTGGTCTGCGAGCCGGTCGCGGCCGCGACGGCCCATTTCGCGACAACCGTGTAGGCCCGCTTGAGCCGGTCTCTCGTCTTGGGCTCGGAAATGGGCTTGAGCCAATTCGCCAGCGTGCCGGGGCGGATCGCATCGAAGTCGTTGTCGTTGGCCTGGATTTTCCAGCTTAGTATCGCCGTCTCCAGCATAGAAGACAGGCTGATCGCGATCGGCTGACCGGCGTCGCGCGTGCGCAGGAGGACGGCTTCCAGAACCACGGAGCGCTTGCCCGCACTCGCGGCTTCCAGTACGACACCGTAAAGCGCGAGCGCCTCCTCGTCCACTGTCAATTGAAAGTTGCCGCTGCCGTCGCTGTCGGTTTTTCCCAGCTCATTGCTTCGCTTCTGGGGCTGCAAGGCGCGCACCGTGAACCCGCCCGACGGGACTTCCAGCCCGGCGACGTCCACACGGCCTCTCAAGGTGAGAGTCTTTTCGGCGCCGAGGAGCGGATCAGAGGAAAAAAATAGAGCGGCAACGACTAAAGGAAAAAATGCGGATGACCTGAAGATCGCCGGGCCGATACGTCTCGGTCGAACGCCGGTTACACTTGCCTTCACTTCGATGATTCTCCCTTATTGCAACGTCAACAACCAGCGCGATTCCCGCGTCATGCCTTTTTTATCCTGCGCCACAAGACGCACGGTCCACTTGCCGCCGCCGGCGAAATCTCCCTGGGTCAGCGTTCCGACCAGATTGTCTTTCACTTGTCCTCCCGCGACCTGGCCGGCATTACGCCAGCTCGTGGGATTCTCGCCCTGGCCGACTTCCAAGTGATAGTCGCCGAAGTGACTGCCTACAACGGTGCCGAATGCCTGCACCACGGTGCGGCCGCCTTCGCGCGCCGGTGCGACGCTATGCATCTCGGCGTAGAGATAGTAGTCCGGATCGGCTTCGAGCGCCTTGCGCGCGTTCACGCGGCCGTAGCCCGTGACCTGGTCCCAGCCCGGGGCCTCGATGTCGTCCGCCGACATGAGCAGCGCGTGTTCGAGCTGGTCCGGCGTCAGGCGCGGGTTCTTCGCTAACAGGAGCGAAGCGACTCCGGTGACAAACGGGGCGGAGAAGGAGCTGCCGGTCGCGTGATAAAAACGCGCGTCGGCGCCGAGAAACGCGCGGCCCGCCTGGTAATCTTTGCTGCCGGCCATCACGAGCAGATCGGTTTTGCGCGCACGGAGCGATAGAATCTCTTCGCCCGGCGCAGAGATTTTAATGTATTTGCCCCAGTTCGAGAAACCCATCCGCTTATCGCTGGTGTCGGTCGCCGCGACCGTGATGACGTGCTCCAGGCCGGCCGGCGTGTTGAGCGAGCTGTCGCGCCCCTGATTTCCCGACGCGACGACGACCAGCACGCCTTTTTTGTAAGCGTAATCGACGGCCCACTGGAGCGCGTTGGACTTTCCGGTTTCCAACTGCTCGACGCTGATATTAATGATGCGCGCGCCGTTATCGGCGGCGTAGACGATTCCCTGAACGACATGCGAGGCGCTGCCGCGGCCGAGGAAGTTGAGCGCGCGAATCGGCATGATCTTGACGCCGCGGTTGATGCCCGCGATGCCCGCTTTGTTATTCGTCGCGGCCGCGACGATGCCGGCGGTGAAAGTCCCGTGGCCGTCGTTGTCCCACGGATTGTTGTTGCCTTCCATGAAATTCCAGCCGATGACGTCGTCGACGAAGCCGTTTTTGTCGTCGTCGATGCCGTTACCGGGGATTTCCTTCGTGTTCACCCACACGTTCTGCTTGGCGATCTCGGGATGGATATAGTCGAGTCCAGTATCGACGAAGGCGACAACGACCGGATTTTTTTCGCCGGTCTCGATGTCCCAGGCGGATTTTCCCGTGCCTGTCGGCGTGAGACCGATTTTCCAGTGGCCCCACTGATCCTGATAGCTCTGCTTCCAGCTCCCTTTGGAATAGAGATAGGGATCGTTGGGGACGCGCTCCTGCACTCGGATCTCGCGCGCGAGAACGGTCAGGAGCAAAAACGCCGCGGCGCCGCCGCTGATTTTTACAAAACGTGGAGTCATCGTTGCTCCTCCTGCCAACGGATGATCGTCTCCGGCGGCGTCACGCCCCAGTCGAGCGGCAAGTCCGACGGCCGATGCTCATGCGCGCCGCCCTGATGCGTCGCGTGGTCGTGCCCGCGGAATGGCGTGAGCGGCGTCATGATCAGGCACACGTCGACCTCCGGCGGGAAACACAGTTTGATGCGTCGTCCGTTTGCAATCAGCTCGATCGTCTGCGCGCTCTGCGGGCTGCGAATCAGAGTGCCGGTCGGGGTTTTCGCGATTACTTCATAGTCGAGTTGTTGCTTGAGCTCTTGCGCGTCCTGGTCCGAAAGCTCCCCGGCAAAACAGGCCAGAGTCTGCGCCTGATTGTTCACAGCGACGTACACGTCGGTCGCCGGTCTCGGCACGGCGCTCGTTTTCGGCGGGCAATTTTCTTTGAGCCAAGCCTCTCCGTCTTGCAGATCCGCCTCGGCCTGCTTGAGCGCGTCGGCCGGATTCATATCTGCCTTCGCCTTGACCATCTTTTCGTTCAGCTCGCGCTGGCTCCGATCGACTTTGTTGATGTTTTCCTGTTGTTCCTCGACCTGCTTTTGCGCTCGCGCCTGGGCGCGACCATAGCCCTGGACCGCGTCGCTGTTCTCCGAGAGACCCCCGGCCTTCGCATCGGCGAGCGGTTTGTCGCTCTGCAGATTGCTAATGTTGTCGTTGAGCTTCGGCGCGACGTTGGCCTGAGCATCCGCGCTGGTCGTTGCGTCGCGCGATTCCTTCATCAAATCCTGGGCGCGCTTGCTCAGGCGCGCGAACTTCGTCTTGTCGCAGGCGTGGGCGGCGTCGTTCGCGTCCTTGGCCGCCTTGGCGGCCTCGTCCGCCTTGTCCTTCGCCCGTTTCAGCTTCGGCTTGACCTCCCGGTCGAAATTTTTGTTGAGTCTATCCAGTTGATTCTGAGCGTTGCGAACGTTCGTCGGCAGAGCGTCGGCGCCTTGATTGACGTCGCTCGTCGCGCGGTTGATCGCGTTCTGAGCATCTCTCAGCTGCGCCGCGCTTGGCTGCGGCTTTGGCGGCTCGGCGGCGGTGACGAGTACGGGGAGGCAGGCGAGCATCAACGCGCCCTTAAATAGAACTTTTACACCAAGCATTTCCCGTCCTCTGGATGATCGGCCGCTACTTCGTGGATGCTTTTCTGTTCAGTTCACCCGCTTCATCCGTGATTTTCTTGATCGCGTCCGCACGTTGCTTATCGATGTCGTCCCGTTGGTTCTTCGGCAGCTGCGGATCCGGCTTGTCGGGAACGCCCCGCCTCTCCAATTCATCGGCGGTCGCTCTATCCTGCTTAGCGCGTTCCAGCGCCGCCGTTGCGGCTCGCTCTCTGCCTGGATCCTGTTGCGCCCGTCTAGCATTGGCGTCCTCGGTTAGCGCTTTTTTCCTCCAATACTCAGGGCCGCCTTCTATGGCTTTTTTTGCCAGTTCGGCCAATCTCTTTGCTTCCTGGAGGTCGGAATCATCGCCGCCTCCGCCGCATTCTTCAACCATGGATTGTCCGACATATCCCGACGTCCAGCCCCAGCCGATGTAGATCCCGCTGCCGGGGATGATTTCGGTTATTGGTATGCCCGTGGGTCCCGGCCGTGTGGTTCGCGGCCCGTCTACGTCTCTTTTCGGATCCCACTTAGCCGTCGTGACAGGAGTGTCCAGAAATTCCTCGGGAGTCGTTTGCGGCTCGGGGTCGAAGAAAGCGATTGTCTCAGACGGCGGGTCGCCGTAGGTCACGATCTTGAGGTTCATGATGACAACCTTCCCTTGGCTCTGCGCCGCCGGAGGCCGAGGTTGGTCATTTGTGGCGGCGAGGAAGATCGAAGGGGGAGGAGGGGCTGCCTGAATCTCTCTCGATGCCCGAGCGATCGGGTCGTAGGTTTGAAAAACAACGCGGGTGAGCCGAGAATCGGATGGATAGAGCCAAGATCCCTGCTTTCCAGAGGGCGACTGTTTGGCGGCATCCTTCGCCTCTTTCCAGTCTTCGGTGACGGACTTCTTTCCTGGTTCTTCGGTAATCTTTTTCTGTGTGGTAGGGTCGTAGGTTATTTTCTTGCCGCCTGGGAGCGTGACGACCCACTTGACCGGGCCGTTTTTAGAATACTCGTAGTGGACCTGCGTCCCATCGGCATAGGTAACGTCGGTCTCGGAAACCGGTGCGCCCCCGGCGTCGACTACTCGGGCCCCCTTCTTCCATTTGCCTTTAGTACACCATGCCGCGGGTTTTTCATTTTTCTTATCCTTATCCTGAACCTCCGGAGGCGTAACTTTCTCCTGTGTCCAGGGCGCATTGAAAGGTGGAGATTGCTCGCCTGCCCGTGCGGGGACTCTCGTGAGGAGGGGATGAAAGATTAACAAAGTTGTCAGGAATAGAACGGTGCGTCGGGGACGGACCACCTTCATGGGGGGCTTGTAACACGCATATTTTCCTGGCGTCAAGGAGAAAATGTCAACCCATAAGTTTGTCAGTCCCACCGGATTGCCGTCCCCGGCGGCCTTACGCCCCATTCCCACGGCGGGTCAGGTGCCGCATGATCATGGATGGCTCGATTGGTTTGAATGTGAGCTTCGTGGTTGTGGCCTCTAAAAGGCGTGAGCGGCGTCATGATGATGCAAACGTCGGCCTCGGGCGGGAAACACAACGAGATGCGCCGTCCGTACCGACGCACCTCAGCGCCGAAGCGACCAGGAAAATTTTCACTCCGGGCAATTTTTCTCTCGTTCATCCTGTCGAAGCGCGTCGCGTCAACTCGGCCGCCTCGTCTGTGATCTTCTTGATCCCATCCGCGCGTTGCTTGTCGATATTCTGCTGTTGGTTTTTCGGCAGCTTCGGGTCCGGCTTGTCGGGAATCCCGCGCCTCTCGAGCTCGTCGGCGGCCGCACGGGCCTCCCGCGCCCGCCGGAGCGCGGCTTCTTTCGCGCCGCCTCTCAGCTCTTGCTCGGCGCGCTGGGCGCCCGCTTCGTATTGCTTCGCCCGGTTCCTCCAATAGGAGGGACCGCCTTCGTTCGCCTTTTTCGCCAAGTCGGTCAACCTCTTGGCTTCCTCGAGATCGGGGTCTTCGCCGCCGTCGCCGCATTCTTGAACCATGGACTGTGGCACCGAAGCATGCGCCCAGCCCCAGCCGACGTTGATGAAGATCCAACCGCCGGGAATTTCCACGACCGAAAATCCGTCTCCCGTAAGCGGGACCGTTTTCGGCCCGTCGCCGTCGCGCTCAGGGTCCCAGCTCACGGTGGTCGGCGGAATCTCGAGAAAGTCTTCCGGAGTCGTCTCAGGGCCGGGATCGAAGTGAACAACGGTATCGGACGGCGGATTGCCGTAGGTGACGATCTTGATGTTGATGACGGTCCGCTCTTGGGTCGGTTGATTTTCCGACCGCGGGCGCTCCGCAGTCGCAGCAAGCTGCACAGGAGAATAATTGAAGGGGGTGGTATTTTCTTTCGCAATCATCTCCGCCGGGCTGTGGTTCGGAAACGCCACGTTGGCGAGACGGCTCGCATCGGAAGGGAAGAGCCATGTGCCTTTCTTCTTCTGCTCCGCGTCGTACGCGGCCTTCGCCTCCTGCCATACCTGTTCGGTCTTGGGTTTCCCAGGCGCTTCGGTTGTTTTTGTCGGCTTGCTGGGATCGGTCAGATCGTACGTTGTCTTGGTCGGTCCGTTCGGCCCGGGTATGGTGACGATCCATTTTTTTCGGTTCGGCCCGTCCTGATAGACGATTTCGGTTCCATCCGCATAGACGGCCTTGGTCTCGTTGTAAGTCTCGACGACCACGCCCTGCTTTTTCTTTTGTTTCTGCACCGGGCCGCACCAGGTGACGGGCTTCTCATTGTCTTTGTTCGTGACTTCCGGGGGTTTAACTCTTTCCTGAGTCCAGGGGGGCGTGAAAGTGGGAGAGTCTTCATCGGCGCGCGCCATGATTAGGGGATTGAATATCAACGAGAGAGCAAGAAGCGCGGCGATGCGGCGCCGAACCGCTTTCATGCCGAAACTGCTCGGTCTGTCGGACGAGATCCTTACCATCGGATGATCGTCTCCGGCGGCGTCACGCCCCAGTCGGGCGGCAAGTCCGACGGTCGATGTTCATGCGCGCCGCCCTGATGCGTCGCGTGATCGTGTCCCCGGAAAGGCGTGAGCGGCGTCATGATGAGGCAAACGTCGACCTCCGGCGGGAAACACAGCTTGATGCGTCGTCCGTTTGCAATCAGCTCGATCGTCTGCGCGCTCTGCGGGCTGCGAATCAGAGTGCCGGTCGGGGTTTTCGCGACAACTTCATAGCTGAGTTGTTGCTTGAGCTCCTGCGCGTCCTGGTCCGAAAGCTCCCCGGCAAAACAGGCCAGAGTCTGCGGCTGATTGTTCACAGCGACGTACACGTCGGTTGCAGTTCTCGGTACAAGCGAGACTTTTTTCTCTTTCGCCTTCGTCGCCGCCGTCTTGAGCTCCTTGGCGATTCCGGCGTTGAAGTCTTTCACCCACTGATCGTAAATCGCGGTGTCGTCCGGCGGATGCCGGCGCTCTGAATTCGTCGCGTGGAGCAGCTCGTGCACCAACACGTCCCACATCGACTGCTCGGTGCCGAGCGCGTTGATCAGCGTGTGCCACCCGAACTGCCTCAAGAAGTCGCAATTGATCGCGATGTAAACTGTGCCGCCCGATTTCGGTTTGCCTTTGTCGTCGAAATCGCCCTTGGTCTTGCCGAACTCCGGAAACAAGCCGACTTCGAAATCGATTTTTTCGTCCTTCGCTTTTTGCTCGTCGTTGCAGATGAGTTTGATCGTCTGGTTGCTGCCGAGCAGATCCTTGGCGGCGTTGTTGTTCTTGGCCCTCTCGCGCAAACCCGCGTTGACGAGGTCCTGGATCTGCTGCCGCGTTTCGGCGTTGGCGGCCGCCCCGACCGCGTCGGAAAATTCGACCGTCATGTCGGCGCGCGCCGATCCGACAAAAAGCGAGAACAACGCCGGAATAAGGATGAGGACGAGGGTTCTATCTCTTTTGTTCATGGCGTGCGCGCCGGGTTATCATTGTCGTCTGCCGCCGTGTAACACGGCCCCTCCGGCCCGTCAAGGTAAAACAGACAGGGGGGGTGATGTTTTGGCGCGGCGCTCGGCCTTAGACACGTGCCGATGCCTTGTAACCTCTATGGGGAATCTGTATTTTACCAGGGAGGCGACAGGCAACGATACGCGCAATACTTCGCGCCTCTACGCCTTACCTAAACATGCTCAACGTCATCAAAAAAATCGTCGGCACGAAGAACGAGCGCGAGATCAAGCGTATCCGGCCCATCGTGGAGGAGATCGCCGCGCTGGAGCCGGACTTCCAAAAGCTCGGCGATGCCGAGTTGCGCGCCAAGACCGACGAATTCAAGCAAGAGATCAAAGAGGCTACCGCCACGGCGCAAGCCGCGCTCGATGAGATTCAGGCTCAAGTCGCCGCCGCCGACGCGGAGCGCCGCGAGGAATTGAAGACCGAGGCGGAGAATCTCGAAAAACAATTGCGCGATGCCGAGGCCCGCATTCTCGATGACATCCTACCCGAAGCCTTCGCGGCGGTGCGCGAAGCGTCGAAACGCGCCATCGGGCTCCGCCACTTCGACGAGCAGATGATCGGCGGCATCGTCCTCCACGAGGGCAAAATCTCCGAGATGAAAACCGGCGAAGGCAAGACGCTGGTCGCGACGCTGCCGTTTTACTTAAACGCGCTCACCGGCAGGGGCGTTCACCTGATCACCGTCAACGACTACCTCGCGCGCCGCGACGTGCAGTGGATGGGGCCGATCTATCACGCGCTCGGCCTATCCGTCGCTTCGATAGTGCACGAAGCGAGCTACATGTTCGATCCGACCTACATCACGAAAGATTATCGCTATCTGAATCTGCGTCCAATCTCGCGCCGGGAAGCTTATTTCGCCGACATCACCTACGGCACGAATCACGAGTTCGGCTTCGACTATCTGCGCGACAACATGAAATTTTCTCTGGAAGAATATGTCCAGCGCGAGCTGAATTTCGCGGTCGTCGACGAGGTGGATAATATTTTGATCGACGAGGCGCGCACGCCGCTGATTATCTCCGGCCCGGCGGAAGAATCGACCGACAAGTATTACACCATCGACCGGATCATCCCCAAACTCCAGCGCGGCGCGGTCATTCAAGGAGACCCGTCGCAGGAAAAGCGCGCCGCGATCGAGAAGCAGGGCGACTACACCGTCGATGAAAAGAGCCGCACGACGACGCTGACCGAGACCGGCGTGGCCAAGGTCGAGCGCCTGCTCAACGTCCACAATCTCTACGATCCGAGAAACATCGACACCTTGCACCACGTCAACCAGGGCCTCAAGGCGCACGCGCTTTTCAAGCGCGACGTGGACTACGTGGTGAAAGAGGGCGAGGTGATCATCGTCGATGAATTCACCGGGCGGCTGATGCCCGGACGGCGCTGGTCCGACGGCCTGCACCAGGCGATCGAGGCGAAAGAGGGCGTGCACATCCGCGAAGAGAACCAGACGCTGGCGACGATCACGATCCAGAACTATTTCCGCATGTACAAAAAACTCGCCGGCATGACCGGCACCGCCGACACCGAGGCGACCGAGTTCAAGAAAATCTACAAGCTCGACGTGGTGGTGATTCCGACGCACCGCAACATGATCCGCAAGGACAATGCCGACGTCGTCTATCGAAGCGAGCGGGAAAAATTCAACGCCGTGGTGGAAGAGATCGA
Organism: Binatia bacterium; assembly: GCA_041490745.1. Classification (GTDB taxonomy): domain Bacteria; phylum Desulfobacterota; class Binatia; order UBA9968; family UBA9968; genus JAJPJQ01. Next base: position 37,688 of record JBGPTS010000006.1, read on the forward strand.
GCAACGGAACGCGAAGGGCCAGCCGATTCTCGTAGGCACGACGTCGGTCGCGAAGTCCGAGCGTCTCTCCCGTCTGCTGAAACAGAAAGCCGTCAAGCACAACGTGTTGAACGCGGTGAACCACGAGGCCGAGGCGACCGTGATCGCGCAGGCCGGCAGGCACGGCACGGTCACGATCGCGACCAACATGGCGGGGCGCGGCACGGACATTCTGCTCGGCGGCAATCCGGAATTTCTCGCGCGCGCCGACATGGAGCACGAATGGATCAGCCGCTCGGCGAAGCTCCCTCTTCAAGGGGCGACGCGTTACGAAGACACGCTGAGAGAACTCAGGGAAAAATACGAAGAAGAAGTCCAGAAGGCCGAGAAAACATATAAAAAAGAAGGCGAGCTTTTCGATCAACAGCGCAGCGATTCGCTCAAAAGGCTGACCGAGATTCAGCGGCACCTGAGGGAGTTGTCGCCGTTCCGCGATCTCAGGGAAGAATACGAGCAGATTTCAGCGACCGACTTGATCGAAGCCCTGCACGGATTGAACGGAATTCCCGAGCGCTACCTCCGCGTGAAGGAGACTCTGGAGTCCTCGCTCTCGGAAGCGGCCGACGGGGTCGAAGCCGAAGCGAAGCAAACCTTCCACCAGGCGCGCGAAACTTTCAATCAAGCGGTGGCCCGCTGGCAGGAAGGAAACGGCCGGAGAGCGGAAGTCATGGAAGCGCTGGACGAGACCCGGCGCAACTACGAGCAGCGGGTGAACGACTACGAGTTCGCCGTCGGCAACGCGGTCCTGGCGCGCGGCGAGCACGCGGCGGAGGTGGCGGAATACGAGGAAGTCCGCCGCGCGTTCGAAGAGGCGGAGACGCGCTGCGAAGAGGTCCGCGGGCCGTACGAGGAAACCATTCGCGAAGCTCAGAAAAATTACGAGTCGAAGCGGCAGGAGTACGTGAAGATCGTCGAAGAGGTGCGCGAACAACTAGAGAAGGCGCCGGAGGCCTATCGCCAGCGATACGATGAGATTCTCGCCAAATACCAAAAGCTTTGCGGCGAGGAAAGGGAGAAGGTCGTCGCCGCGGGCGGGCTGCACATCGTCGGCACCGAACGGCACGAGAGCCGCCGCATCGACAATCAGCTCCGCGGTCGGTCGGGCCGCCAGGGCGATCCCGGCTCGTCGCGCTTTTATCTTTCGCTCGAAGACGACCTCATGCGCATCTTCGGCGCCGAGCGGATTCAAGGCATCATGGACCGTCTCGGCATGGAAGAGGGCGTGCCGATCGAGCACGGTCTCGTCACGCGCGCGATCGAGAACGCGCAGAAAAAAGTCGAGGCGCACAACTTCGACATCCGCAAGCATCTGCTGGAATACGACGACGTGATGAACAAGCAGCGCGAAGTCATTTACCATCAGCGCAAAGAAGTGCTCAAGTCGGAAAACCTGAAGGAAGAGGTCCTGGAGATGGCCGCGGGCCTCGGCGAGGAGATCGCGGCGCGCTTTGGAGAGAACGACACGGACTCCACCGAATGGGACGTCAAAGCGCTCGGCGAGGCGCTCAACCATCAGTTCGCCTTCCGCCTCGAAGTCTCGCCGAAAGAGCAGGAGGATTTAACGCCGGAGCGGCTGCAAGAGATCGTCGCGGAAAAAGTGACTCAGGCCTACGAGCGCAAGGAGACGCAATTCGCCGCGCAGATGCTGCGTCAGTTGGAAAAAATCATCATGCTGCAGACGATCGACGCTCTGTGGAAAGATCATCTGCTCAACATGGATCATTTGAAGGAAGGCGTCGGACTGCGCGGCTACGGGCAGAAAAATCCGCTGCAAGAGTATCAAAAAGAAGGCTTCGAGATGTTCGAGGAGATGGTGCACCGCATCCAGGAAGATGTCGTCCAGAAGCTCTTCACCATTGAGATGGCGCGCGAAAGCGCGATGCAGGAGATGCCGGTCCAGCAGGTCCAGCCGCGCCCGCAGCGCATGGTGTTGAGCCACGGCGGCAGCGAAGAAGCGGCGCGGCCGGCTACGGCGAAGCGCGAAGGCGCCAAGGTCGGCAGAAACGATCCGTGCTCCTGCGGCAGCGGAAAGAAATATAAAAGGTGTTGCGGGAAATAGCGCGAAACTCGTGCTTGCCCGGGCGCAAACATCCCCCTGATCGATCCGAGAGCGATTCGAGCTTAATTCAAGGTTATCGGAACGCCCTAATCGCTGCTTCTGGATCTTCCCGGCGGGGAAAATCCCGGCGGGTTCGGCGGTGCGCCGCCATCGGGTGGAGGAAGGATCGGGTCACCAGGGGAATCCGTTGGGGGGAGAAAGTTCGATACGTCTTCGAACTGATTGATGGAGATCGGCTGGTGCGTGAACTGGTCGCAGACGATCAAGAGGTCGAGCGGTCCCATGTCGGTGTTGCCTAGCTGCGGCGCCGTGACTCCTGAGGTAGATCCCGGGCCGGTGATGAAAGCCACGCAGTTGTTGTTCGGCACGCGCGGCAGTCCCGCCTGCTGAAGCTGGTCGTTCAACGCCGTCCCGACGACGCCGACGACATCGCTGCCTTGGATTCCGGCTATCGCCCGGCTGGTGCGGATCTCGTAATCTGAATCCTTCAACGCGTCTTTTTCTACTACAGCCCTTGCGGCGCCGGAGACTAAGTTGATCACATTTTTCTTTTTCGGCTGAGAAGGCGTCGCGCTTTCCTCGCGAAGCTGCAACTGGCTGTGCTCTCTCAGCGTAATCACGCTCTTCTCCAGCACCAAGAGCCGCAGGCCCGATTGTGGGCCGGTGTTCAGCGTGTCGAGCCAGAAAAGTTCGTCTCTCATTTTCACGGCCTGAACCTGCGGTTTGGCCTCGTGGCGTACCGTCGCTTCTCCGCGAACACCAGTCACGACACCGATGCCGGCGTCGGCTTTTGCCAACGGCACCGCGAAAATAGCGATAGAAAGAAGGAAAAAAGTTTTTTTCATAACACCACCTATCTTAATAATAGCGCCAGGTCAGGCCCATCGAATAGACCTGTCTCCGGTAGGAGTAAGTTCCCACGGTGGACACGTTATTGTTCCACAAGTGTTCCAAGGAGACGGTCAGATTCGGCGTAATATCTTTAGACAGGTTGAATAGCGCAATGATCTCTTTGTCATTGCGATGTTTGCCAAACTGACTGTTGATTCCATCGTAGTTCCGCGCGTGAAATTCAAAGTTTGTGGCGGCTCGAATCTCCCATGGGAGAGTGGCTAGAAACCCGGCCACTGCTCGATGTCCGCTGTAGCGCCAGTTGTGCCCGAGAGCGTCCTCAAAGTCATAATTATAGCCTACGTTGAGACCGTACCGTTGGCTGTCGAAAAAGATGTAATGAACCAATCCGGCGCGGTGGTTTAGTGCGTCTCGGTTTTCGTCGCCTCTTCCGGGCGTCGGTAGACTGAACCTGCCGGATGGATTTTCGTTGAATAGCTTGCCCTGGGCCTGATACAGCAATTCGGTTCGGTTCGCTCCATTCCTATCCCAATAAAGATAAGAATCGAACAGGGTCGTAGGTCTTTGTAGAAATTTCCTGCCGTGTTGAAGAAGAATATCGTAGAACGGTCGCACAGTGAGAAAGACGCGTTGTCCGGTGGACAGGAGATTGGAATAAGTCACGCGCCCACCGACCACATGATCGCTAAAATCGAAATCATGATTCTCGTAGTTCAGAGTCTGATACATGTCGTACCGGGCGGCCGTCTGCCAGTGTTCCGAGCGAGAAAAAGAGTACTCACTGCTCAAGGAAAGAAGATTGCCCCAACTGGACGTGTGGCCTGCCGGATCCGCCTGTCTTTGGTTATTCGGCTTTAGTATAACATTCGAATCGTATTGCCCCCGCGCCGTGGCTTCAATCCAAAACGGCGAGTCGCCTCTCCTCGGAGTTTTCAACGCGGTCAAGAGATCGCGGCTCGGTCCCACGATAGGGGACGCCGGGTCGAGCTGAATCGCTTCCGCCATCTGCCTCGACTCCGCCGTTTTTCCCTGCGCGCGGAGAGTGTAAGCAAGCAGATACTGAAGGTGTGTGTTCTTGGGCTGAACCTCCAGGCCCTTCCTTAAATACGCTTCCGCCTCGGCGTGCTTGCCCTGCGCATTCAAGCTGAGAGCCAGATAATAGATGACGTTGGTGTTGCGCGGGTCCTGCTGGTTTGCCTTGAGCAACAACTGCGTGGCCTCGTCGTACTTCTTGTCGTCGTAGAGGAGGACGGCTTTGGATAAGGAAATCTCTGCGGCTTCGCGTCCTTCTTGCGCGTGAAGGCGCGCGGCAAATAAAAGGGTGATCGCGAGGGCATAGGACAGGAGCAGAAACATTCCGCGCCCTCGACCCGCAGAAGTCAAACGACGATACTGATTCACTTCGACCATGATGAACGCCTCTTGGTTGAAAGTTGAAAGCCCAATCGTGCTGCTAAAATAACAGGTCTGCGCGGAGGCGTCAATAAAGATTGTATTTTTGGGCGCTACGGGCGCTAGGCGCTCGCGAGTTTTCTTCGCAGCGTCTCGTTCACGATCTGCGGGCTGGCTTTGCCTTGCGTCGCCTTCATCACCTGGCCGACCAGGAAGCCGAAAACTTTTTCATTCCCCGATCGGTAATCCGAAACGACGTTGGCATGAGCTGCGATTACCTGATCGACGGCGCTCTCGATACTGCCAGCGTCGCTGACTTGTTCGAGACCTTTTTCCTTGACGATTGTTTCCGGAAGCTCGCCGGTTTCCAACATCTCCGTGAAGAGAGTCTTCGCAATCTTACCGCTGATTTTGCCCTCGTCGATCATCTTCACCATCGCCGCGAGATGCGCCGCAGGTATCGGCCACTCGGCGATGCGCAGCGCGTCGTCGAGCTTTCTGTCTTTGATGACTCGGAAGAGATCACCCATGACCCAATTGCTGATGGCTTTGGCGTTGGGATGAATTTTCACCGCCGTCTCGAAATAATCCGCGACGTCTCTGCGGCCGGTGAGAATCTCGGCGTCGTAGCGAGGCAGGCCGTATGCGGCGACGAAGCGCTCGACGCGCGCCTGCGGCAGCTCGGGCAGGGAGGCTTGAATCTCGGCGATCCATTTCCCATCCACGGCGAGCGGCAAAAGGTCGGGATCGGGAAAATAACGGTAGTCGTGCGCGGATTCCTTCGAGCGCATCGAGCGCGTTTCCTCGCGCTCGGCGTCCCACAGGCGCGTCTCCTGGACAAGCTTCCCGCCCTCGGAAAGCGTCTCGATCTGCCGTGCGATCTCCGACGTGATCGCCTTCTCCACCGCCTTGAACGAATTCATGTTCTTGATCTCGACCTTGGTGCCAAGCTCGCGCGCGCCGGCCGGTCGCACCGAGACGTTCGCGTCGCAGCGAAAGCTGCCTTCTTCCATGTTGCCGTCGCAGACTTCCAGGTACTGGAGGATCGCGCGCAAGATTTTCAGATAAGCGGCGGCCTCTTCCGCGCTTGCGAGGTCCGGCTCGCTGACGATTTCCAAAAGCGGCACGCCGGTTCGATTCAGATCCACGAGGCTGTAGTCGCCGCGGATGTCGTGGATATTTTTTCCCGCGTCTTCTTCCATGTGGATGCGCGTCAAGCGAATTTTTTTCTTGCCGCCGCCGCTGTCGATTTCGAGGAATCCTTTTTCGCACAGCGGCAGCTCGTACTGGCTGATCTGATAGCCCTTGGGCAGATCGGGGTAGAAATAATTTTTTCGCGCCCAGCGGCTATAGCGCGCGATCTCGCAATGCGTCGCCAGCCCGACGCGGATGGCGAACTCGACGACTTTTTTATTCAGCACCGGCAGCACGCCGGGAAATCCCATGCACACCGGGCAGGTGTTGTGATTCGGCTCGTCGCCGAATCGCGTCGAGCAGCCGCAGAAAATCTTCGACTCCGTGAGGAGCTGAGCGTGGACTTCTAATCCAATTACCGGCTCGTACGTCGTCGTTGTCACAGCTTCGGCTTCCTTTTATGCCACTCCGTCGCTTGCTCGTACGCGTGCGCGACGCGCAGGATCGTCGCTTCATCGAAGTGCTTGCCGATGATTTGTAGGCCGATCGGCATTCCATCGCCATCGAAGCCGCAGGGGAGCGAAAGGCCCGGCAGCCCGGCGAGGTTAACCGAGATCGTGAAAATATCCGACAGATACATCTGCAATGGGTCGTCGGTTTTCTCGCCGATCTTGAACGCGGTCGTCGGTGCGGTCGGAGTGACGATCACGTCGCATTTTCTAAACGCTTCGTCGAAGTCGCGCTTGATCAGCGCTCTTACTTTCTGCGCTTTGAGATAGTAGGCGTCGTAGTA